>CAXTVY010000177.1:0-9361 GCA_964247665.1 uncultured Chthoniobacterales bacterium
GAGCCCGCCGAGGGCCTGCGCCTGTCGCTCGAACACAGCGCGGAGGGTCTCCTGCCCGCGCCCGCCGCGCTGACGCCCGATCCGATCCCGGTCCCGGTCCGGGCCGGACACGTCGCGGCGCGCGCCGCGAAGGTCGCGCGGCAGGCGGCGCGGTTCGGCGGCGTGGCGACCGAGGGCGTGGCGGCCGGGGAAGAAAAGCACCTGTTCGTGGACCTGCCCCTGGCGGCCAGCGCCGCTTTTCGGCAGGCCGTGATCGCCAACGCGCCGCTCGCGGATGCTCCCGATCCCGTGCCCGCGCCCGCCGCCTCTCCAGCGGCGGTCCCGGGCGGCCAGGACCACGTCGAGATTATCATCCGCCCGACTGGTGACGATGAGTGAGCGGGCTGGCTCCCCGGGGCGCGGGCCGGTCGTCGTGACGTTCGCGCTGCCGGACGAGAGCCGCGTCTTCACGCGGTCTCTCACCGGCGTCGTTGCCACTCCCGCCACTCGCCCGCCTTCCTTGCCGACGATCACGGGCGTCTGCGCGGGTGAACCCGTGATCGTCGTGCACACCGGCGTCGGCGACACCCTGGCTGGCCGGGAGCGCCTCGGCGGGGCGATGGCCCGCGCCGGGAACGTGCGCGCCCTGCTCAGCGCCGGTTACGCGGGCGGGCTCGCGCCGGACCTGCGCGTGGGTGATCTCGTGCTGGGCGAAAACTTCTCCGCCCCCCGGCTGGCGGAACTCGCCCGGGGGCTCCTGCGCGGCCAGCCGCTGCACGCGGGAACGCTCGTCTCGCAGCACGCCGTGGCCACGACCGCCGCCGCCAAGTCGGCGCTGGCCGCCGGAACCGGCGCGCTGGCCGTGGACATGGAAACCGGCTGGATCGCCGACCGGTGCGCGTCGGCGGGGGTGCCGCTGTTGTCGCTGCGGGTCATCAGCGACGCCGCCAGCCAGGATTTTCCGGTGCCCGGACACATCCTCTTTGACGCCGCGCGCCAGCGTCCGCGCTACGTCGCGCTGCCCGCGTGGCTGCTGGCGCACCCCGGGCGCATCCGGCCGTTCGCCGCGTTCGTGCGCGGCCTCGGCCCGGCCCGCGCCCGGCTGGCGCACGCCCTGCAACGGCTCATCGGCCCCTTGTAGGCAGGGCAATGACCAATGACCAATGACCAATGACCAATGACCAAGGCCCAACGATAGCCGGGCAAACGCCACGTTCCATCTGGGGGCACGTTGCTCGTGGCCCAGCACGCATTTCATCTTCTCTGCCTTGGGCCTTGGTCATTGGTCATTGGTCATTTGTTCCCTCCTAAAAGTTTGGACATTGGCCGTTGGTCATTAGACATTTCCGGTCCCATGAAGCGTATCCTCACCGGCATCCAGCCCACCGGCGTCCTGCACCTCGGCAATTATTTCGGCGCGATGCGCCCGGCCATCAAGCTCCAGGAAGAGGGCGAGGCGTTCTACTTCATCGCCGATTACCACGCGCTGACCACGGTCCAGGACCCGGCGCTGCTGCGCGAATACAGCCGGGGCGTGGCGCTGGATTTCCTCGCCTGCGGCCTGGACCCGGCGCGCGTCTGCTTCTTCCTGCAAAGCGACGTGCCGCAGGTCACCGAACTTGCCTGGATTCTCAGCACCGTCACCCCGATGGGTCTGCTGGAGCGCGCCCATTCCTACAAGGACAAAGTCGCCCACGGCGTCGCCGCCTCGCACGGATTGTTCGCCTACCCCGTGCTCATGGCCGCCGACATCCTGCTCTACGACAGCGACGTGGTGCCCGTCGGCAAGGACCAGAAGCAGCACCTGGAGATCACGCGCGACCTGGCCACCAAGTTCAACGAAATCCACGGCGAGACGTTCAAGATGCCCGAGCCGCGCATCCAGGAAACCACCGCCGTCGTCCCCGGCCTCGACGGGCAGAAGATGAGCAAGAGCTACGGCAACACCATCGAGATCTTCGCCGGGGAAAAGACCATGAAAAAGAAGATCATGGGCCTCGTCACCGATTCGACCCCCGTGGAATCACCCAAGGACCCGGCGGACTCCACGATCCTCGCGCTGTACCGGCTGGTGGCCTCTCCCGGGGAAGTGGCCCGCATGGAGGACGAGTTCCGCGCGGGCGGGGTCGGCTACGGGGACTTCAAGCAGCGGCTCTTCGGCGCGTTGTGGGAGCATTTTGCGCCGATGCGCGCGCGCCGCGAGGAGATCCTGGCGGAGAAAAGCTACGTGGACGACGTGCTCGCCCACGGCGCGCGCCAGGCCCGCGCCGCGGCGAGCCACGTCATGCAGCGGGTGCGCCAGGCGGTGGGGCTCCGGGCGGGAATCTGACCCCTCGCGGCGAGCAGCGGGCACGCGGCACCGCCGCTCAGTTCGGCACCCGCGCATACGCGGCGGCGAACGCGGCGAACGTCGGATACCGGTCGCCGTACACCTTCGGGATCGCCGCCTCCAGCGGGTCGCCGTCCACCACGATGGCGTCCACGAACTTCGGGAAGCGCTCGGGCGGGTTCTGCGTCATCAGAAAACGGATCAGCTTCTCGCTGCTCTGGTAGAACTGGTGCACGGCCACCACGTCCTGCGGGTAATCCACCGTCGCCGTCAACTTATCCAACGGCAGCGTGGCGGCCTGGAAATGCTGTAGCAACCGCCCGTTGTACTGGCCCATCCGCGCGCTCGTGCTCGCCCCGCTCATCTGCTCGGCGAACCCCTCGTTGAGCCAGCGCGGCCAGCGCTTGCCGGGGTACAGCCGCGCCACGATGGCGTGCGTCGTCTCGTGCGCCAGCGTCACGGAATCGAACATTCCCGTGCGTCCCTCGCGGACGTTGAGGTACAGGTCGTCGCCCTGCGCAAAGCTGCTCACCCACGCGGGCATGTGCGCCTCCTCGACGAACGTCTGCCAGTCCTTCTCGTCCTCGAAGATGTAGACGTGCGACTTGCGGGCGTAGCGTTCCGGCCCCGCCCCGAGCACCTTGGCCACGTAGGTCAGGTGGAACTGCACCTCCAGCGCCACGCGCTTGGCCTCCGTAATCCGCCGGAAGTGCAGGATGAAATTCGGAATCTCCCCGTGCAGCCACATCTCGGGCCGGATTGCCAGCGCGAGCCGGCCGTCCTCGCTGATGTTCTGGTCGGAAAGCGCCGCGAACGGCTTCTGCTCCACCGGCACGTCCAGCACGCCCCGCGCGCTCGGCCCCGGGAGCCACAGCCCCAGGACCGCCGCCAGCCACAGGCACCGGCGAAGGAAGGGCAGGAATGACCGAGGCCCAATGACCAATGACCAAAGCAGAGAAGGTAACAAGGAGGGCTGAACTGCCAACAAGGCACCGTCAGACCAGGCGCGACGTTTTCTCAGCGGTCGTGGGTCACTGGTCATTGGTTATCGGGCCTTGGGCCTTGGGCCTTGGAACTTGGGCCTTGGGCCTTGGGCCTTGGTCATTGGAACTTGGTCATTCCTTCCTCTGACTCCGAGCAAAGAGGTCATGTCGCCGACTTTGGCGCTTCGCCCCGGAAGATGTCCAGCTTTCCCGCGCCCGCGCCCGGGGTTTTTATCGCCACGGACCGCCCGCTGGCCGCCGACTCGTAGATGGCCTCCATGATGCGCTGGTCCTGCAATCCTTCCTCGCCGGGCGTGTACGGCTTCCGGTTTTCCAGGACGCACTCGGCCATGTGGTCCAACTCCAGCGCGAACTGGTCCCGGGGCGTGATCGTCGGCTGCTGCTCGTACTCCACCGCGCCCTCGGCGTAGGCGCTTTGCAGCCGGATGTTCTTGTACAGGAAAGCCGGGTCCGCGCCGAACCAGCCGTCGGCGGCGTTGACGCGGTAATACTGCATCCGGTGCGCGCCGTAGCTGGTCATGTTGGTGCTCAGCACCCCGCCCGGGAAACGCATCTGCCAGATCACGCTTTCCTCGACCTCGCGGAAGCGCGGGTCGTCTTTGGGTTGGTGCAACATGCCGGAGACTTCCGTGGGTTCCTCGCCGAGCAGGAAGCGGGCGGTGTTCAGGCAATACAGGCCCACGTCGGGCAGCGCGCCGCCGCCCGCCAATTTTTTGTTTTGCCGCCACTGGCTCGGGTCACCCTGGTCCTGGTTGTTGACGCTGTCGATGAGCTTGACCGCGCCGTACTTCTTTTCGCGGACCCATTTTTGCATGAGCCGGTGGTTGGGCTCGTACTGGATGCGGTAGGCGATCATCAACTGGCGGCCGGCCTGCTGGCAGGCGGTGATCATCTGCTCGCACTCGGCGGCGGAGTTGGCCATGGGCTTCTCGCAGAGGATGTGCTTGCCGGCTGCGGCCCCGCGCACGGTGTATTCGGCGTGCAGTCCGTTGGGCAGGACGATGTAGATGACCTGCACTTCGGGGTTGTCCTGCAACCGGTCGTAGGTCTGGTAGTCGTAGACGTGTTTTTCCTGGACGCCGTGTTCGCGCGCGACGCGGCTGGCCTTGCCGCGGTCGCCGCTGACTAGGGCGACGAGCTTCGCCTTCTTGGATGAGCCGAACGCCGGGATGATCTCCTCCAGCGCGAGGTGCCCCAGACCGACCACGGCGAACCCGACGCGCTCGCCGGGCGGCAGCGGATTGGGCACGGAGCCATCGGCTTGCTCGGTCCCGGCGTGGATCTCGGGCAGTTCGACGGGCTTGGGTGCCGACTCGCCACCGGCACCGGCGGCACGGACGGCGGCGGGCAGGATCTCACCCGCGAGCGTGGCGGCGGCGAGCCCGCGGCCGGCCCGGGAGAGGAAGTCGCGGCGGGTGAAGCGGCCGGAGGACGGCGTGGATGGTCGGGAAGGGTCTTCAGGCATGGGAGAAGGAAGCGAGTGCTCCTTCTGAATCCAGGCAGCACGGCGATCCGGCCTTGGAAATCGGCGGCGAAGGAGGCAACCGGGAAGCGGGCGGAAAACTTTTCCCACCTTGAGGACCGATCCGGCCACCGTTCTGCAGCTCAGCCGCAAACTGCCGCGATGCGAACCTTTGGCACCCTCGATTCTCGCAATGAGAACAGCATTCTCATCATTGCAATTCCGTTCGACCCCCGCGCGGTGGATTTCGGAACAGGCGAAACGTCCGGAGCCACTGAAACGCCTGAAGCTCCTGAAACAGCTGACGACTAAAATGCGAATATTCGGGCATTTATTCCCGGTATTCCGCCGTTTTTCCGACTTCCGACTTCCGACTTCCGGCTTCCGGCTTCTCCGCCAACCGGCTGATCTGCGCGGCGGCAAAGGCCGCGCCGAAACCGTTGTCGATGTTGACCACCGTCACGCCGCTGCCGCAACTATTCAGCATCCCCAGCAGCGCCGCCAGTCCGCCGAAACTCGCGCCGTAGCCGACGCTCGTGGGCACGGCGATGACCGGCACGCTCACCAGCCCCGCCACGACGCTCGGCAGCGCGCCCTCCATCCCGGCGACGACGATCAGGACCCGGCAGGCGTCGAGCCGGTCGCGCACGGCCAGGAGGCGGTGCAGGCCCGCCACGCCCACGTCGGTGATGCGGTCCACGGTCTGCCCGAAGGTCTCCAGGGTCACGGCGGCCTCCTCGGCCACGGGCAGGTCGGACGTGCCCGCGCACAGGACGCCGACCGTCCCGGCCAGCCGGGGCAGCGGCGCGCGCTCGACCGTGAAACAGCGGGCGCGCTCGTGGTAGCGGGCCTCGGGCAACTCCGCCGCCACGGCCGCGAAGTGCTCGGGGCTGGCGCGTGTGCCCAGAACGACGGGGTCGTGCGCCAGGATCGTGCGCGCGATGGCCGCCGTTTCCCCGGGCGTCTTGCCCTGGCAGAAGATGACCTCCGGGAACCCGCAGCGCCGCCGCCGGTCGGTGTCTACCCGCGCGAAGCCGAGGTTGACGAAGGGGGGCGGTTGTCCGGTGGCGGGTTCCATGGCGAGGCGATGAGCCTCCCCGCGCCCCGGCGCGCTGTCAACGGCAGGCGGTCACAACGGGAGCAAAGAAAAAGGCGGACCCTTCGCAAGGTCCGCCTTCCTCAAAATGGAGCAATGAACACGCCACGCTGACGGCTACTGGCGTTTGCGGCGCAACAGCACCGTGCCGAGGGCCAGCGCGCCGACGCCTGCGGCGGCGTACGTGGAGGGCTCGGGGACCGCCGTCGGGATCGTGTTGTACGTGATGCTGAACGTGAAGCTGTGCGGGGCAGCCGTGGACGCCGCCGCCCCGAAATTGACGCCTTCAGCCACGGCAAGCGACTCGGCACCATTTGTCAGGACGGGGGTGGAGGTTAGCGTGAAGCTCGTGTTGGAGGCACCGTAAATCACGTTGCCAGTGTTGGAATAGCCAGTCACCGGCAGAGAATAAGATACCGTGTTTCCACCAGCATTGGCGTTGCCGATATCGAACTGGACTGCGGCAATCGTCGTGCCACTGACCTTGGCGGTGGTGATGAAACTGGTCGGGGTCGAAACGGTAAATGTGTCGGTGGTCGTCAACCCGTTGACGGTCTCGCCGGACGTGATGGTGATGTCCTGGCCGTTGATGCCGGCGGCGGCGAACGTCGTGGTCGCGCCGAATGTGGCGGTTTCGTCCGGCGTGAGCAGATAACCAATAGTCCCAGCGCTATTGAATCCCGAGATGTCGAAGGAAAATGTATCCCCCGGCGTGACGGCGGCGGGATCAGCGATGGCCGCTTTCGCGGCGGAGGAACCGGCCAGCAACGTGGCGGCGGCGAGAGTAAAGAACGTGGCTTTCTTCATATGGCTGCGAATGATGGAATCTGACGCGACTTGGTATCTGTTAGGTGATGCCCTGACTGCCCCCGGGGTCCTAAACATGATTTCTTCCCCTGGCTGCCCTGACCACAGGTGGGATTAGCAAGTCGCTTCCGCAGCGTCAATAACGAAAGTTAAATTTTTTTGAAAGCTTTCTTGTAAAGCATCCCTCATGCCAGTTTTGCGCTATTCGGGCACTGTAGTGCTTTTTCCTACGGCCAGGGCCGAACGCCACCGCATCGGCACCATCACGCTCTCCTGAAAACCATACTTGTGGAAGAAATGTTTGGCGGGTTCGTCGAGGCGATCCGTCAGCAGCGTGATCCGCAGGAAATCCTTCTGCTTTGCGAATTCCATCGCATATTCGAGAAGCTGGGCACCGAACCCCTGGCTGCGGTGCTCCTGGCGCACGATCAAATCTTCCAGGATAATCACCGACCCGCCTTCGGCCGTGCTGATGGTGAAGAGCAGGTTGATCATGCCCACGATGCGGTCAAAAGAGCGCAGAACGAAGATACGACCCTTGTTCGGCTGGGTGATGATCATCTCCAGGCCGCGGAGCTGCTTGGTCTGGTCCGGCCGGAAGTCGGCTTCCTTGGTAAAGAGGTCGCTCAGGAGTTCCGCGAGGTGCGGCAGGTCGTCCACGGCGGCAGGCTCGATACGCGTTTCACTCATCCCGCCGTGTTTCATGGCACAGACTGCCCCGAAAAGGAAAGCCCGACGTGGAAAAACTTTGCGCCGCCACTGTAAGAGGGGCCGAGGGGGACCAGCCGCATTCCGGCGGTTGACAAGCCGCGCGGGGTTGCTAAGGTGCGTGCTCCCATCACCCGGCCTGCCAGCAGTTACATCTAGAATTTAGAGGATCACATGAAACGCACCTACCAGCCTTCCAAGCGCACCCGCAAACGCCAACACGGCTTCCGCGCGCGCATGGCGACCAAGGGCGGCCGGGCGATCCTCAAGCGCCGCCGCCGTTGGGGCTGCAAGCGCCTCCTGCCCAAGGGGGCCGAGGTGCAGTACGCCCGGCACACGCAGGCTTGAGCGGACCGGCAGGCGGTCCGTCCGCAGACGTGCCGCCGGACCAGACCAACATCCCGGGTGGGCAGCGGGAGCGACGGCGCTTCCCCAAGGCCGCCCGCCTGACGCGCGCGTCCGAGTTCCGGCGCGTCAAGGACCACGGCCGCTCCTGGGGCGGCCGTTTTCTCGTGTTAGGGGTGTTCCCCGACGCCCGGCCGAATGCCTCCGGGGACACGCGGGCCCGGATCGGGTTCATCACCTCGCGGCGCGTGGGCCCGGCGGTGGACCGCAACCGCGTGCGGCGGCGGCTGCGCGAACTCGTGCGCCAGCACCGGCCCCTGTTGCGCACGGGTTGCTGGCTGGTGGTCATCGCGCGGCACACGGCGGCGCGGGCAACCCTCGCCGAGTTGACGGCCGATTGGTTGAAGTTGGCGCGCCGCGCCGCTATCCTGACGCCGCCGCCCGCTCCTCCTGCTCCATGATCAATCGCGCACTCCGCGGCCTCATCCGGGTATACCAGCTCCTGCTCTCGCCGCTGTTGTCGCTGCTTGATGTAGCAGGCGGCGGCTGCCGGTTCGAGCCGTCCTGTTCGCGCTACTGTATGCAGGCGCTGGCCGAGCACGGCACCTGGCGCGGCTTGTGGCTGGGCACCAAGCGGCTCGCGCGGTGCGCCCCCTGGGGCGGGACCGGGTTGGACCCCGTCCCCCCGGCGGCGGGTCGGCGCACGGCCTTCACCGTGCCGCCCGCGCCGTGCCCGCCTCCCGGCACGCCGCCACGGCCGCCTGCCGCCGGTTCGCGTCAGGCGCGGGGGCAGCAACGCTCGGGGCAGAATCCAGCCACCACAGAATAGGGCAGGGTCCGCGCCCGAGGAAAGCGGTTTACAGGGTGGCAGGTGGCAAGTGGCAGAGAGGGCGGACCGAAAAACCGGGCGGACCGCGCTTGGGGCTTGCGCCGGGGGCGGGCGAGCGTGTAAAGGAGAGGGCGTTCAGAGAACCCTCAGCTTGCCGCCGGTGCCAACCGCGCCGGGGCCGGGATGAAAGAACCTCCACCAACCGCTCCGGAAGGTGAAATCGGCCGCGCGCAAAGCGGCTTGGCCGAGACGCGGCCCTGTCGCCACGGGTTGCTGCCCTGTTTCCACCGTCGTCACCTCCCCCGGCGCGGGTGGGCTGGCGCGTCCATTTTTCCGCTGCCACCCCAATGAGCGACTTCCTGGAAAAACCCACCGTCCTCGTCCTCAACCGCCACTGGCAGGCCATTGCTGCCCGCTCACCCGTGGACACCTTCTGCCAACTGATGACCGGGGCCGCCTGCGGCCTGGACATCGACGGCCAGAGCATGAACCCCGTGCGCACCTGGGCCGAATGGCTGCGGCTGGACGTGCGCGGGCACGACCGCTTTGTGCGCACGGTGCGCGGCCTGATCCGCGTGCCGACCGTGATCGTGCTGACCCGCTACGGGCAGGTGCCGCGCAAGCGCCCGACGTTCAGCGCGCGCGCCATCTGGGAGCGCGACGGCCGCCGCTGCCAGTACACCGGGCGGCTGCTCAAGCCGGGCGAGGGCAACATCGACCACATCGTGCCGCGCTCGCGCGGCGGGGCCACGGACTGGGAGAATTGCGTGCTGGCCTGCAAGCAGGTCAACAGCCGCAAGGC
>CAXTVY010000178.1:0-9341 GCA_964247665.1 uncultured Chthoniobacterales bacterium
GCGAGGGGGGCGGCGGGCTTGGGCTGCGCCGTGGCAGCCACGACCTGCGCGTGCGCCTGGTTGAATTTAGCTTGAATGTCGGACCAGTGGGTGTAGCCCTCGTATCCCAGGCCGAGGGCGAGGAGCAGGAACAGGTATTTCATAAAACGGGCGCGATGGTTGCGTGCAGAAGTTTCGGTTGGTTTTGCTGCCGCCTCGGGAGACGCGGGCGCTGGTTGGAGCGCTGACAACGTTTCCCTTGCGCGGATGTGCCCGGCGGCACTTGCCTGCCCGATGAAACACCGCTCGTTCCCCCTTCAGAACAGCCGCTCCCAGGGGGGGAGAGCGGGAAACGCCGGTGTACTCATCGGCACGCAGATGCCGACACGGAATCACGCCTGAACCATCCTCCAGAACCCGTCAGTATTTCCGTGTGGAAGCCGGGTCAGGCATGACGCAGCGCATCAGAACACGGTTTCATCACAGGTGGCAAGAAGTTTCCTTGCCCTACGGCGGGCTAAATGCGCGCCGCGTTTTGCTACAAATCCTGACAGAGCATAGCCCTTTGCGCGGGAGGCAAATGTGCCCGGCCTCCCGCCCTACCCGAGCATCGGCACCGCCGCAATTTTTTTTGCGGAGGCGACTCGCCTGGCAGTCAGATCGTAGACCTGGGTGCCGTCGATCTCCACCTCGATGAACTCGCCCACCGGCGCGGGTTGGTCCAACAGCACGCGGCCGTCCACCTCGGGCGCGTCGCCCTGCGTGCGCGCGAGGAGCGGGGCGTCCGTCAGGACGAGCATCCGGCGGCCCACGGCACGGCGGGAGACCTCGGCCGCGATGCGTTGCTGGAGCTTCATGGCCCGGGCGTGGCGGCGGCGTTTGACCGCCGGGGCGAGCTGCCCCTCCATCTTCGCCGCGCGGCTGCCGTCCTCGCGCGAATAGCTGAACACGCCCAGGCGCTCGAACTGCACGCGCGCGATGAACTCCAACAGGCTCTCGAAGTGCTCGTCCGTCTCGCCGGGGAAGCCCGTGATGAACGTCGTCCGCAACGTCAGCCCCGGGAGGCCCGCGCGCATCCGCACGATCAGGTTTTCGATGTGCTCGCGCGAGGTTTCCCGGCGCATGAGCCCGAGCATGTCCGGGTGGATGTGCTGGAGCGGCATGTCGATGTAGCGCGCGACCTTCTCGCACCGGGCGATGGTGGCGATCAATTCATCGCTCCAATGGGCCGGGTGGGTGTAGAGCAGGCGAATCCAGAACTCGCCTTCCACGGCGTTGAGTTCTTCCAGCAGGCGGCTCAGGGTCACGCCGCGCGAGGAATCCACGGGCTGGGTCGGCCCGGCTTTCTGGGTCCAGAGGTCCATGCCGTAATAAGTGGTGTCCTGGCTGATGAGGTTGATCTCCCGGACCCCCTCGGCCACCAGGGCGCGCACCTCGCGCACGACGCTCTCGACCGTCCGCGAGCGGTGGCGTCCGCGCATCTGCGGGATGACGCAAAACGAGCAGGGATGATTGCATCCCTCGGCGATTTTCACGTAAACGCTGTGCGCGGGCGTCAGGCGGAAGCGCGGCGTGTCGTAGTCGGGGATGTAGCGCGAACCGCGCGTGACGAGGTTGAGCGGCTCCAGTTTTTCCAGGGCCTGCGCCTCCTCGGCGAGCGGCCCGTGGAACATCGGCACGGCGGCGGCGCTGGCCCCCGTGCGGTCCAGCACCCGGCGCACGATGTCGCCCGCCTGCGCGACCTGGTCCAGGCCCATGAAGGCGTCCACCTCGCGCATCTCGCCGACCAGTTCCTTGGAGAACCGTTGGGCCATGCAGCCGCTGACGATGAGTTTCTGCCCCGGGCGGCGGCGCAGGCCGCGCGATTCGTGCGCTTCGAGGATGGCCTCGATGGATTCCTCCTTGGCAGAGTCGATGAACGCGCAGGTATTGACGATGAGCACGTCGGCGTCCTCGGCCGAGGCGGTGATTTCCATGCCCTGCGCGCGGACGCTGCCGAGCATGATCTCGGCATCGACGAGATTCTTCGCGCAGCCCAGGGAGATCATGCCAACTTTTTTCATAGGAGAACGGGAAAACGGCGGCGGGCAATCTACGCCTTCCGGCGAGATTTGAAACGGGAATTTGAGCGGGCCTCCTGACAGCCGCGGGAAGCGGCTGTCAGGACTGCCTCCCTCAACGCACCGCGTTGTTCGACACCGTCTGCGGCACGTTGCCCTGGTACGGATCGAGCACGCCGGGCTTGGCGGCGCGAACCTTTGCCTGCGGCCCGTTCGCGGCGGGGTCGCGGTCGCTCAACCCGGCGGGCACGGCAGCCAGCGCGGCGTGGAGGTCCGGCCCCCGGGTCAGGGCGCGCGCGGCGGCCCCGTCACCCGGCAGCGGCACGGCAGGAGCATTGCTGCCGTTCACCGGCGGCAATGCCAGCGCGCCCACGGGCACCGCCGTAGCATTCTCCGCTGCCGCCAACGCGGCAGCCGTGGTGAGCGTCTGGTCATTCGCGGGCACCGGCGGCGGCGCGGGCGAACTCGACACCGGCGCGGACACCGGGATCGCCTCGCCCGCCGGCGGACCGGCGGCAGGCGCTTTGCCCTCCACCACCGCTTCGGCGGCCCCACCCTCGCGGGCAGCCCGTTCCCGGGCTTCCTGACGGGCGCGCCATTTCTCCAGGTCGCCGCCGAGGCGCTGATAGCTCACGGCGAAATACCACACGATCATCGACAGCAGCAGGGCGGCCAGCGTCGTCCCGGTGGCCATGAACCGGCGCTTGCGGGGACGGCGGCGCAACGCCCGGACCGGCGCGCGGTACATCCCCAAGGGGGTCTCGCTCAGGTATTGGTAATCATCCAACCCGAAGGTGCTGGTGTGCTCGAACGCCTCCAGGTACGCCTGCACGTCCACTTGCAGGAACTTGGCGTAACCCACGAAAAAACCCCGCGCGTAAGCCAGGTTCGCAAAATTCGAATACTCGTCCCCTTCGAGGTCGGCGATCTGCCGCGGACGAATCTTCGTCGCGCGCGCCACGTCCTCGATGCTCAGGTGGCGCTTCATCCTCGCGCGCCGCAATTGGGTGCCTGCCGTCTCGACCATATCAAACCTTTGGGCTCACGGTGCGTAACCTTGTAGCGCAAATCCTGCCACGGACCAGTGAAAATTGGTGATTCCGCAAAAGTTTTCCACCGCTGTTCACAAACTATCGAGATCGACCAGGATTTCGCGTCCCTTCGCCCCATTTTCTGGTCCGAGGATGCCCCGCCGCTCCAGGATATCGACCACGCGGGCCGCCCGGGTGTATCCCAACCGCAGCCGGCGCTGCAACATGGACGTACTGGCCTTCTTTTCCTGGCGCATGATGTCCAGGCATTTTTCCACGAGTTCCTCGTCTTCGTCGGTCACGTCGTCGTCCGCGTCTTCCCCGCCGCCTTCGAGCTTGTCGGCGATGGCCGCCTCGAACGTCGGGGCCGCCTGCTTGCCCGCGAACTCGACGAGCCGGTGGATTTCCTCGTCCGTCACCAGCACGCCCTGCGCGCGGACCAGCCGCGAGGTGCCCGGGGGCAGGTACATCATGTCACCCTGGCCCAGGAGCCGGTCCGCGCCGTTTTCGTCCAGGATGACGCGGCTATCGAGCTTGCTGGCCACCTGGAAGGCGATGCGGCTGGGGATGTTTGCCTTGATGACGCCCGTGATGACATCCGCGCGCGGCGTCTGCGTGGCGACGATCATGTGGATACCCGCCGCGCGGGCCATCTGGGTGATGCGCGCGATGGCGCTTTCCACGTCCGCCGGGGCGGTCTGCATCAGGTCGGCCAACTCGTCCACGATGACCACGATGTAGGGCATCTGGTCGGGGATAAGGAGGTCGTCGTCGCGGATGTTCCGGGGCCGGGCGTGGGTGGAAATCGGCGTGGGGTCGAGTTCGGCGTCGTCCTCCGTGCCGGTGAAGCTGTTGAGCTGGAACCCGGCCGGAGTCGCCGTGCTCGCCGTGCTCGCCGCCCCCGCCGCCGCGATTCCCAGGGCCTCGGCCTCGGCGTCGAGTTCGGCCTGGGTCTTGGGCTTGGGCCGGGCGTTGAAGCTCGTAATGTTGCGCACGGCCGTCTTGGCGAAAATCTTGTAGCGCTTCTCCATCTCGTCGATGACCCAGCGCAGCG
This sequence comes from uncultured Chthoniobacterales bacterium, assembly GCA_964247665.1. Taxonomy (GTDB): domain Bacteria; phylum Verrucomicrobiota; class Verrucomicrobiia; order Chthoniobacterales; family SZAS-18; genus CAHJWO01. Next base: position 4,125 of record CAXTVY010000178.1, read on the forward strand.
CGAGCAACACCTTCTTGGGGTCCGTCACCACGGGCACGACGAGGTGCGGCAGCGTGTTGTAGACCTGCATCTCGACCACCTTGGGGTCGATCATCACGAAGCGTAGTTGCTCGGGCGTGAAGCGGTACAGGATGCTGGAAATGATCGAGTTGATGCAGACGCTCTTGCCCGAGCCGGTCGCCCCGGCCACGAGGCAATGCGGCATGGCGGCGAGGTCGGCGATGATCGTCTTGCCGTACACGTCCTTGCCCAGGGCGATGGGGATCTTGGCCTTCGTTTCGTGCCAGTCCGCGCCTTCGAGCAGCTCGCGCAGGGTCACCTTGACCTTCTTGCTGTTGGCGATCTCGATGCCCACGGTGTCCTTGCCCGGGATGGGAGCCAGGATGTTGATGCGCTCGGCGCGGGTGGCGCGGGCGATGTCGCGCTCCAGGCTGACGATCTTGTCCACGCGGACCCCCTTGGCGGGGTAGACCTCATAGCGCGTGATGGTCGGCCCCTTGGTGATGTCGCCCTTGCTTACCCGGATGCCGAATTGCTCCAGGGTGTCGATGATCTGGGTCTGGACGCGCTCCAGCTCGGCGGGGTCGGCGGCCTGGCGGCCCGCGGCGTCGGCGGTGTCGAGCAGGTCCAGGTCGGGCAGCTCGTAGTTGGCGAAGCGCACGTCGCCGCCGTCGTTGGGGTCGGCCCCGGCGGGGTGGGCGGCCGCCCCGGCCTTGGCGGCCTTGTTGCGGGCGAAGACTTCCGCGAGGCTGGGCTTCTTCTTGGGCGGCACGGCGACCGGGTTGGGCACGGAGTTGTCCGTGATCTTGGGCGCGGGCAGGTTGGCGAACTCGTCCTCCGCCGGAGCGGCAGCGGCCGGGATGCGCCCGATGGGCACGGCGGCAGGCCCGCTGTCCTCATCCTCATCGTCGGGATCATCGGGCAGCGGAGCGACGCCCTGCCGGCGGAGTTGTTTCTCGATCCGGCGCTGTTCCTTCATCAGCCGGGCGCGGTCCATCTCCAGGCGTTCGTGGGCGGAGGCGCGGGCGAGGCGGCGGGCGGCGAGCTGCTCGCGCCAGAGGTGGAAATAATGGCGGGACGCCTCGATGGCCCGGCGCAGTTGCGTGACCGGGTGCAGGCCGGTCATGCGGATGAGCGCGCACACGTAGACGAGAAACAGGAAGATCGCCGCGCCCGCCGCGCCCAGGGTCCGGCGGAACAGCCCGGCGTCCTCGGCCTTGCCGACCAACTGCGCGCCGAAGTAGCCGCCGGGCCCGTGCGCGTTGAAATCGCCGTGCAGGTGATGCAAAAACCAGGGCTGAAGCTGCGCCAGACCAGCACCGCTGAGCACGAACACCACCATCCAACCCAATCTCTTGAGCAACCCGAGGTGCGGGAAGAACAGTTTCGCGCCGCCGAAGCCAAGCAGCAGGGCGGCGATGAGGAACGAGGCCGCGCCGAAGAAAAAGAAGTGAATGCCCGCGACGACGGCCCCGGCGGGCCCGATGAAGTTCTGGGTGGGCGAGTTGGGCGTGGCGTACTGGCTGAAGGGCACCCAGGTGGGCAGGTCGCTCGGGGTATAGGAGATGAGCGCCAGGTAGAGCAACATCCCCGTGCCGAGGAGGATCAGGGCGGAGATGTCGCTCCAGGCGGAGGCGGTGGGAGATTTGGCGAGGGACCGGGCCATGCGTGTCGGCAGGAAGGTAGCGGACCCCGGGGAAAACCGGAAGCGCAAACGGCGGCCGGTGGTCCCGTGAGAAGCCGGGTCCGGGTGCCGGGTGGGAGGCCGAGGCAGAATTTTAGCCACGAAAAGGCGCAAAAAACACAAAACGGAGGACGGCAGGGCAGAGATTCCTCCCTTTTGCGCCTCTTGTGTCTTTTTGTGGCTATTTTCCGATCTGCCGCCCGGCGATGACCCGCAGGCCGTGGAGGGTCAGGTCGGGGTCTACGGCAGCCAAGGTGCCGGGAAGCTGCCGGGCCACCCAGCGGGCGTCGCCGCCCGTGGCGATGACCCGCACCTTCCGGGCGGGCCCGAGTTCCCGCCGCAAAGCGTCCAGGATTTCCCGCACCAGCCCGCGGTAGCCGAGGGTCACACCCGCCAGGATGGCAGCCTGCGTGTTCCGGCCGATGGCCGCGCGCGGCGGGCGGCGCAGATCGACGGCGGGCAACTGCGCCGCGCGCACAGACAGGTAATCGCGCACCGCCGCCAGCCCCGGCGCGATGATCCCGCCCAGGAACGCGCCCCGCGCGTCCAGCACGTTGAACGTCGCCGCCGTGCCGAAGTCCACGACGATCAACGGCCCCGGACCATGGCGGGCGAGCGCCCCGGCCAGGTTGGCGATCCGATCCTGGCCGAGCGTCTTGCGGCCCGGGTAGCCACGCAGGTCCACGCCGGTGTCGAGTGCCCGCGACACGCGCAGGAGCTTGCCCGGCACCACCACGTCCGCGACGACCCGCGCCGCATCCGGCACGACCGACGAGAGCACCGCGCGCCCGTAGCTCCAGCCCGCCAGCGCCGCCGTCAGTGCCGCCGCCCCGCCCGGCGCGAGCAGCGCGGCCGTCGGCACGCGGCGGGTCCGCCCCCGCAGGGACCCCGCGCCCGCCAGCCGCAGCTTGGCCGCCGTGTTGCCGAGGTCGATGAGCAGGAAGTCGGCGGCGGACCGGTTCACGGGGCGGGTTGCAGGGCGGTTTCCACCGCCAGGGAGGCGCGGCCCGGCTGGCGGCGGCTGGTCAGGAACGGGCGCTCGCACACGAGGAAGAAGAGGTAGGCACAGCCGACGATCAACGGCATGCCGGCCAGTGCCAGCGCGAGGAACATCCGGCCTGGCGTCGGTTGGAGCGGCGCGAACGGGTATTGCCACAACACCTGAATGAGCGGCGCGTGGATCAGGTAGAGGCTGTAGGCGAACGTGCCCACGAACACGAGCGGCCGGGCCGCCAACCCCGCCGTCAGCCACCGGGCGCGCCCGAGCGACATGGCTACCAGCACCGCCGAGGACGCCAGTCCGACCACGTAATCGGTGAGCACGGGCGAGAGGGGCCGGGTTTTCCCGTGCGACGCCAGCAGGCACCCGGCCGCCACCAGGGCGAGGCCGCCGGCGAGCCAGCCCCAGGGCCAGCGGTCCACGTGGCGGCCGATCCGTTCCGGCGAGAACGCGATTCCCGCCCCCAGCATCCCCAGGGCGAACAACCCGAGATAGTGGGCGCTCAGGTCCGCGCCGAGGAAGTGCCCGCACCCGCGCCAGAGGACGTAGGAAGCGGCGAGCGCGAGGCCCGTGGCCGCCAGCGGCCCCAACCGACGCCAGCCCCACACCAGCAGGGGAAACAGGAAGTAGATGCGCCACTCGACGGCGATGGACCAGAATACGTGGTTGATGTTGTACGTGTCGCCGCAGGCATCTTGTAAGAGGACCACGTGCGTCAGGATGCTGTGGCCCGAGACGGGCAGGCTCGTGTCCCAATGGGTGCCGGTGGGTTGGCCCACCAGCGTCCAGATCAACCCCAGCGAGAGCGCCAGCGCGAGGTAATAGGGCGGCAGGATGCGCCACGCCCGGCGTCCGAAGAAGCGGAGCGCCCCGCCCCGGATCGTGCCGTCGCCGCGCGCCACCGGCAGCATGAGGCAGAAGCCCGAGAGCACGATGAACAGGTCCACGGCCTCGTGGCCGTAGTTGAGGGCGGAGAGCAGGTATCTGGGCAGGCCGGTGAGATGCTGCCGGTTGTAGTCCTGCAAATAGATGTGGTGCAGGACGACGTAGAGCGCCGCCACGGCGCGCATTCCGTCCAGGGCCCCCAGGTGGGTGCCCGCAGGCCGCGTCGGCTGGCCAGGTTGATCGGCGGCGTTCACGCGATGCCGATTAAATCATCCTGCGCCGGGGCGTCCACGCTTCTTTTTTCGTGGAGGGTAGGAAGCTACTTGTGCCAGCGCCAGCCCGGCGGCTCGCCCTTGAGCCAGCACGCCCCGGTGAGCAGAGCCGATGCGGCCACCATACAGCCGGTAAAGAGCGCCAGATGGGTATCCGGCCGGACCAAGCAACCGATGACGCTGATGGCGGCCAGATACGCCGCGAAAACCGCCCATCCCTGCCAGACGTGAGGCAACCCCCAACCCCAGCCATAACGCTTGGCCGGGAACCAGTAACGGGCCGTGCGTGACGAAGGAAGAGCCATGCCATATCTTGCAACGAATGGGGCCTGGTGTCCAATGGACAAACCGGAGTTTGACACCCCTCCCTTGCCCCGCACAACGAAAAGCCGGGCCGTTCGGCGTGGCCAATCGTTCCACTGCTTGCGGCCGACCTCCGCCAAAGCGTATCATGGGTTTCCCCATGATGCCGCCCGCCCCCGACCTGAACCTCGCGCGCCGTCCGCGCCGCCTGCGCGCCTCGGCGGCCCTGCGCGAGATCGTCCGCGAAACCCGCGTCCACCCGGCCGACCTCATCCTGCCGATGTTCGTCAGCGAGAAAATCACCTCCCGCCAGCCCGTCGGCTCCATGCCGGGCGTGGAACAACTCACCGTCGCGGAAACCGTCGCCGAGGCGGCGAAGGCGCGCGAACTCGGGGTGCGCAGCGTGCTGCTCTTCGGCATCCCGGCGCACAAGGACGAAACCGGCAGCGGGGCCTACGCCGACGACGGCGTGGTCCAACAGGCCATCCGCGCGCTCAAGGCGGCTGACCCGGAACTGCTCGTCATCGCCGACGTGTGCCTGTGCGAGTACACCAGCCACGGCCACTGCGGCGTCATCCACCAGGGCGACCGCGGCCACTTCCACGTCCTCAACGATGAAAGCGTCGAACTGCTCGCGCGCACGGCGGTTTCCCACGCGGCGGCCGGGGCGGACATCGTTGCGCCCAGCGACATGATGGACGGCCGGGTGGGCGCGATCCGCCGGGCGCTCGACGCGCGGGGGTTCCACGACACGCCGATCATGTCCTACGCGTCGAAGTTCTCCAGCGCCTTCTACGGGCCGTTCCGCGAGGCGGCCGAGGGCGCGCCGCTCTTCGGCGACCGGCGCACCTACCAGATGGACCCGGGCAACGCGCGCGAGGCCCTGCGCGAGGCGGCGCTGGACGTGGAGGAAAGCGCCGACCTGCTCATCGTCAAGCCCGGCCTGCCGTACCTGGACATCCTCTGGCGCGTCAAGGCGGGGTTCGGCCTGCCCACGGCGGTCTACAACGTCAGCGGCGAGTACGCGATGGTGAAAGCCGCCGCCGAAAAGGGCTGGGTGGACGAGCGCGCCG
>CAXTVY010000179.1:0-9294 GCA_964247665.1 uncultured Chthoniobacterales bacterium
CGCCTTGATGCTCCTAGCCCGACAGCTAACCTCGTCAGCCTCAAAATCAAGAACTGCGGCAAATCTTCAGCGCTGCATTTTCTTCGGACAAGGAGCCAAAGGTCGCTTCCAAAAGCAGGGAAGACTGACCGCCCGGGACCAAGATAAAACTTCACACCCAAGCGAGAACGAAGCGCCGCGAAAATCGCCGAGCAGCGCACGCGCACCCGTTTTCCTGCCGTCTGTCCGGACCGGACCGGCAGAAATCTTCCGCCAAGCAGCGGACTATCGTGACCTTGCCGGGAGCGTTGCCGTATGATCGGGCGCTGCCCATGGATATTCCCGCCGCCGCCAGCGATTGGCTCACCTGTCCGCTCGACCCGACAATGGCTGTCCCCTGCGCCGACGCCCGGGCGCTGGTCGGTCTGCTGGACATCGATTCCTACGCCAAGATGGGCCACGCCGACGCGGAGCGGCAAGCGCGCCTCGCGGAACTCGAAGCCCGGCTCGCAGCCATGCTTGCCCGGCCTGCGGTGCTCGTGAGGGACCGGCCGTGGGGCACCGCCGACCGGCGGGCCGCCTACGCGTTCGCGCAGGCTTTCCGGCTCTCGGCGCTCTACCCCGGTACGGTCGGCGCGAACGGCGACATCATTGCCACGGTTTCGACGCCGACCTTCTCGTGCGTGCGTCCGGCGGTGCCCGTCCCCGCGCGTCACGCCGCGGCGTTCCGCCGCCTCTGCGAGCGCACCGGCCTGGACGAAGCGGACCGCGAGGCCATCGAAACCGAGGCCCGCGACGCCGGGCGCAAGCTCGCGCGGCGGCAGCGGTTGGTGGCGCTCTTGCGCGATATATTGCGGCCGGTGCCAACCGCCGCGCCGACTTCCGGGGACGCCCACCGTTTTTTTGGCTTCCTGTTCCCCGGCCACCCGCTGCGCGTCGGCGAGGTGGAGGTCGTGGCCACGGAAAGCTGCGTCTACTTTTGCATCCTCTCGAACGAAGCCTTCGCCCGGACGGAATCTTTCCTCACCCGCGACGACGCGGCGCGCGGACAGGTGCTCGACTACCTGAAGCGGCTGCGCCAGTTCAACTTCTACAACTTCTCGCATTTCCCCGCGTTCACCTCCTTCGAGGCGCGTGAGATGGACCCGGCCGATCTGGAGCGCTTGGGTGCGGCGATGGGTCTGGCGCGGGCGGAACTCGTCGCCCTGCTCAACACGGTTGTGTTCGTGGAGGAGCGCGACAGCCTGGAAAAATATCTGGTCCACGATAGCTGGGGCCACTACTGGCAGGCCGACCTGACCCAGCTCGGTACGCTCTATGACCGCATGGCCTCGCTCCAGTTGCCGCTTTCGCCCAGCGACACCACGCGGGTGGACGACAAGCTGCTGTCCTTCCTCGACCTCGTTTATCTGCGGCGAGACGGCTCCCTGGTGTTCGACCACGCGCTCGCGCGGCGCTACGCGGCGGCCTGGACGAGCGAGCGCTTGCAGCCGTTGCTCGCGCCCGTGATCGCAGAACTCGCGGCCGACATGATTGAATACCGTGCGCGGGAGGAATGCCGCGCCGCCGGGTTGGAACTGCCATCGTCCTCGTTGTTCGCTCACCATCCGGCCAAAGTCGATTTCATGTGGGCGGACCTGTCGTTCTTCGTCCGGTCGCTCAAGCGGATCAACACGCTTTACCAGAAGGACGACGAACTGAAGGCGGGCTTCGTGGAGCGGGCGCGGTTGCTGTTCCGGCTCAAGTACCGGCGCAACTATCCAGCCGTCCAATCGCCGGAAGCCCTGGAAGGGGAACTCCGGGGGGTGCTCGACCAACTGCTCGCAATCTTCAACGAGGTGCAGGCAGCCAACCTGGGCACCGGGCTGGAAGTCGCCACGGACGCGGCTGGCCGGCCGTGCATCAACGCGTTCTTCCGGGTGTTCCTCAATCTGCTGCGCATCGGCCTGACCCTGAACGGGATCATCCATACCCAGTTGGAAAACGAACGCCCGCCACTCAAGCCGCACTTCCTCACGTTGATCATGTTCATCGTCAAATATTTCGAGCGTGACCCGTTGCAGGGTTTCTGGACCCTCGACGAAACGCTCGCCGCCTACGCCGTGCCGCTGCTCGAAGCACTGGCGGCGGCTGACTCTCCTTCCACCGACGATCACCCCTGAACCGATGTTTACCATGAAACGCCGTCTCTTCCGAAACCGCGCCGCCGTTTTTCTCGTCGCCGCTGCCGCGAATGCGCTGCTGGGTGCGCCATCCACCCGCGCGCAGACCGCGGGCGTCCACTACGTCGAACCCGCCAAACCCTACGGCGCTTCGCCCTTCCTGAAAGGCGCGCACAAGGCTCCGGTCAACGCGAACGGCCCGCTCCAGATCCCGCTCATCACCTGGGCGGCGGACGGCGTCACCGTCAGCGCCAACAACGGGTTGGAGCCCGACCCGAACTCGCCGCTCGCCCGCGCGCTGGGGCGTCCGGTGAAGCTGGAGGTGATCGACGATTTCGATCAGCAGGTGCAAAACTACGTGGGCGGCCGGTCGCCGTTCCTGCGCGGCACGGCGGACATGATCACGCTCGTCGCGCAGGCGCTCAAGAACGTCGATCCGGGGCTGGAACCCGTCGTCGTGCTGCAACTCTCCACGTCCACGGGCGCGGACGGCTTCGTGGCCAAGGGCATCGGCTCGCTCGCGGACCTCAAGGGCAAGACGCTGGTCACGCAGATCAACGGACCGCACCTCTCGCTCATCGGCAACATGCTCAAGGACGCGGGGCTGCAACCCGGCGACGTGACGCTCCGTTTCGTGCGCGACATCACCGCCGCGCCCAACTTCAACGCGAAGTCCCCCGCCGAGGACCCCGCCAACGCCTTCCGGCGTGACCCGCAATTGTCCGGGGCGGCGTGCATCTCGCCTGACATCCTGTCCCTGACGGCGGGCGGCACCGTGGGCACGGGGCTGGAAGGCACGGTCAAGGACGCGCGGCCGATCTTCACCACCAAGACCGCTTCCAACATCATCTTCGACACCTACGCCGTGCGGCGCGATTTCCTGGGCGACCATCCCGAGCTTGTCGAGGCACTCCGCGAGACCCATCTGCGCCAGCAGGAGTTCTTCCTGGGCGAACTGGCGAACATCGAACGCAAGCGCGACGCCGACCGCAAGCGCGTCGAGAGCTTCAAGGCGCTGTGCAAGCCGCTGGCGAAGATTTTCAACCAGGACGAAAACGCCGTGAACGACTACATTATCTGGGTCGGCAGCGACTCGCAACTGGCCGGGCGCGCGGGCAACGCGAAGTTTTTCGACGACGCCAACCCCATCGGCTTCCGCGCGACGACGACGCGCATCCAGGAATTCTTCAAGGGCCTCGGGCTGATCGAAAGCCCGTCGAACATCGCGTACAACCGGCCCGCCCTGGCCGAGAAGAACGCCGAGGGCGCGTCCGCCCCGAAACCGGCCGCCGCGCCCAGCGCACCGAAGCCCGCCTTCGCCTCCACCCAGGCCGTGCGTAAGGCCGCCGAGAGCGCGAACGCCAGCGTGATGTACCGCTTCACGTTCAAGTTTCCGGCGCAGGTCAGCGACATCAACTGGCACGATTACCCGGACGTGTTCGCCAAGATCAACGAGACCGTGACCCGCTACGGCGGCGCGGTCGTGCAGTTGCGCCGGCACGCGGACAACCTCTTCTACAATTTCGTGGTGGCCAAGCAGGGGCAGGGACAGACGACCTACCAACGCCGGATCGCGGGCACGGACAAGTTCGAGACGCTGCCGCTGCCCAAACCCGAGGAATTGCTCAACGACGCCAATGCGCTCTCGTATTCCCGCGCGTTCGCGGTGAAGCGGGCCTATGCGGCCTACGTGCGGGACAACCTGCACCTCGGGCCGGACGAGGTCGATCTGTCCCGCTTCGACGTGAAGGGGATGAGCATTTCCGACCCGGTCGTCAAGAACCCCACGACGCCCGAGCAGCGGGCGGAGAACATGCGCGGCGAGATGGTCATCATCGCGGCGGAAAGCGAGATCCCCGCCGAGATCGGCGCGGACGACCTGAAGTAAATCTCCCCCTCAAAAATCCGGCCCATGAAAACAGCAGCACGCAACGGGTGGTGGTTGGCGGCGGTGACGATGGCGCTGTGGCTCGGCGCGGCCTCGGCCGGGTGGTCCCAGCAAGGCGCGGCGGACGCGTGGAACGCGCGGATGGCCGCGCTCCAGGAGGAGCACGACGCGCAGGCGGGCGTGGCGGTTTCCATCGTCTTCGACGATTCCGGCTCCATGAACGACAACCACAAGCTCCCGATGGCCAAGCGGGCGTTCCGCGCGTGGATCGAACGCGCGCCGGACTCCTACCGCTTCGGGTTGGTCGCGCTGAACGCGGGCGAACTTGTCCCGCTCCGGCGCGACGACCGCGCGCAGGTTCTGGCGGCCGTCAACCGGCTGGAGGCAGCGGGGGACACGCCGCTGGCCCGGACGGTTGCCGGGGCCGGGGCGGCGATCCGCCAGCGGCGGGCGGCGGGGGCCGTGTACGAGCGGCAAATCGTCGTCATCCTCACGGACGGGGAGGACACGACCTCGCGCGGCATCAAGGGGGTGAAGGAGGAAATCAGCAGGCTGCGCGCGAACAACGTGGAAGTCATCGCCTTCGGATACCAGGGCGAGGGCGACTACATGCGCGGCAGCGCGACGCACTTCTACTCACCGGAAAATGAACAGGACATCAGCCAGGGGCTCAACGCCATCGGCTCGGAGATCGGCGACACGTCCGACGTGGTCGTGGACGACGCCACCCGCGCGAAGATGCTGACCGTGACAGCCACCGCCCCGGCCCGGAACGCGCCGGCACCTCCCGACGCCGCGCCTGCCGCGGCGAGCCGCCCGCCGTTCTCACCGGACAGCACCCCGGCCGCGACGCCGAAGCCCGCCCGGGTCCGGCGGGGCGGGGTCGCGCGCTCGTACTGGATCGCGGGGATCGTCATCGTTTTCGCGCTGCTGACCTCGCGCCGCAAACGCCGGTAACAGAGGATGAACGCTGCCATGAAGAAAACACTCTCTTTTTTCCTCGTGCTCGCCACGCTGGCGATGGTCGCGTGGGGGCTGACCCGCTCCTGGCGGGAGGCCCATCGCAACGCCGACCTGTTCGCGCGCACGAGCGACGCGCGCCAGTTCAAGCGCAACGTCACGATCTGGGGCGACGACTGGCTGGGCTACCTCGTGCTGCGTTCGCCGCGGTTCGCGCGCGCGCTGGCCGACCAGAACATCGGCGTGCGTTGGGCGATGGAGCCGGACTTCGGCAAGCGCCTCGCGGGACTGCGTGACGGCCGGTGCGACTTCGTGGCCGCGACGCTGGACAGCTACCTCGCCAACGGCAACGCGACGGGGTGGCCCGGCGCGGTCGCCTTCGTCATCGACGAGAGTTTCGGCGGCGACGCCGTGCTGGCGCGCGAGAACAACGTCCAGAACCTGGACGACCTCAACAAACCGGGGATGCGCGGAGCGTTCGTGGGCCTGTCGCCCTCGGAGTTCCTGCTGCGCTCGGAGATCAGCCACTTCCACCTCGACCGGCTGCGGCCCGGGTTGGAGAAATCGCGCGTCGATAACGTCGATACGGCCTACAACGCCCTGCGTGAGGGCCGGGTGAACTTTGCCGTCCTGTGGGAGCCGCTGGTCACGCGGGCCACGAAGGAAATTCCCGGCGCACACGTTGTGATCGATACCCGTGAGGCCCAGGGGCTGGTGATCGACATCGCGCTGGCCCGGCGGCAGCTCATCGACAGCGACCCGGACCTGGTGCAGACCGTCTCGCACGCCTACTTCGAGGCCCTGCACGACTACCTCAACCATTCCGCGGCCTTCATCGACGCCGCCGCGCACGACAGCGCCAAGGGCACGGCCGACGCCGAGACGATGCTGCGTGGCATCCGCTTCGCCACGCTCGACGACAACGTGGACGACTGGCTGCGCGCCCGGGGCGACCAGGACGCGCGGCTCGCCGGCAGCGTGCGCCAGATCCAGGCGATCCTGCGCGACCACCAGCAGGCCATCGACCTGCCCAACGACGATCCGAATTCCATCCTGTTCCGCGAAACGATCCAGCGGGTGGCCCAGAAGCGGGCCGGGATCGCGCCCCTGGCAGGCGGCGCGGCGGCGGCCAACAACGCGGACGCGGGCGCGCACCGGCTGGGGGCGTATTACCCGCCGTTGACCCCCGAGCAGTGGGACGCCCTGGGCAAGCAGGTGCGCGGCACGCTGCTGGACGAGCCCATCGTCTTCCGGCCCGGGCAGGCGGAGATCCCCGACGACTTCCAGGCCGCCATCCGCGAGGCGGCCCCCAAGCTGGCCAACTACCCGACGTTTCGCGTCGTGGTCGAGGCGAACGTCAGCCCGGGCGACTCGCCGCAGGCCGACCAGGCGCTCTCCGAAGCGCGGGCGTTGGAGGTGAAACACTTTTTGTCGGCGGACTGCGGGGTGCCCGAGGACCGCATCCTCGCGCGCGGCAAAGGCTCCAGCGAGCCACCGCAACGTTACCCGGACGAAACGGCGGCGGCCTGGGAGCGCCGGGCGCGCCGGGCGCGGGTTTTCCTCGTCGGGCAGTAGCCCTTTTCCGTGGTAACATCCCGCCGGAATGAAAGCGCCTGACCGCATCGACGCCGCCCAGCACGCCCTGGTCCAGGTATTGAGCCACCCGGTCACCTGGCTGCCGTTCGTGCCCATCGCCGCCGCCTACGCCTTCATCGGCCTGCCCTGGTGGCTGTGTCTGGGCCTGGCGTTGGTGGTGCTGGCGGCGGTCGGCCGGGTGTGGACCCGGCGCTGGCCGGTGCTCGTCGAACGGGCGCGCACGGGTCTGCTGCAAAGCTATCGGGACCAGGAAAACACCGGGTTGAACGCGCGGTTGCAGCATCTTGCCGCCGCGCTGGCGCAATTGCCCACCCGGCGGTTGCTCTATGATCTGGGCGAGGCCGCGGAAATCAAGCTGGCCATCGAGAAACGCCTGTTTGCCGACGGCGTCATCTCGCCGCACGAGGAGGAAGTGGGTGAAATGGTCTCCGACTCCCTGCAAACGATGTGGCAGGAGGCGGAAAAATTCCCGCTGATGGAAAGGTCGCAGTGGCTCGACGCGACGGTCCGGGTCGAAAAAGCACTGGAAAGCCTGCGCCGGGTTTTCGAGCAGATCGACCTGATCCTCGACCCCATCCCGGAAAGTTTGCGGCTGCCCGCCGAGACCGACGCGCTCGGTCGCGCCCGCGAACGCCTCGACGAGCGGCTCGAACAGGCCCGCGGCGTGCGGCGGCATCTTGAGCGGGGCGCGGCCGCTGACAGCCTGGAATCCGCGCCGCCCGTACCCACGCCCATGCCCGGCCCATCCGCGCGGAAACAGGCCACGACCGAAAATTAGTGCATTCACCCAACCAGACAAACCACGTAAACTACCATCCATGATCAAGCGAGTATTCAACGTCTTCCGCGGCTTCTTCGGCCTGTTCGTCAGCGGCATGGAGCGGCGCAACCCGGAGGCGCTGCTGGAGATCGAGAAGGAAAACCTCCGCAAGCAGATCAGCCAGTACAATCAGGGCCTGGCCGAGCACGCCGGCTTGTGCGAGCGATTGATGAGTCAGGTCAAGAAGCTCGAAAGCGACGAGAACGAGCTGCGCGCGAAGACCAGCGCCAACCTGCGCGCGGGCAACAAGGACTCCGCCGGGCAGTTCGCCGTGCGTTTGCAGACCGTCAGCGCGCAGCTCAAGGAAAACCGCGCGCAACTCGAATCGGCGGAGAAAACGTACCAGGAACTCGTCCGCGCCCGCGAGGTCAGCGTGCGCGCCGCGCAGGGCAAGATCGAGGCGCTGAAATTCAGCCTGAGCGATTTGAAGATCAAGAACGCCACGGCCGAACTCAACGAGATGGCCGCCGGGATGGTCCAGCAGATCGGCGGCGCGGGCGATACGCTGGGCCGCCTGAGCGAGATGGTCGAGGAGGACCGTCAACGGGCCTCGGGCCGCGCGCGGGTGGCGCGCGACTCGCTCAACACCGGCGATTTCGCCCTCAAGGAAGCCGAGCAGAAAGCCCTGGCCGACCAGGCGTTGGCGGACTTTGCGGCGAAGGAAGGCATCGCGCTCGAACCCGCCGCGCACGCCGCCGACGCCCCGGCAGCCGGTGCGCCGCCCGCGAAGACGATGGGGTTGGAAAACCAGTAGGCCGACCCGGAACCGAGTCGGCCTGATCGTTCGCCATGGAAGCCCCGTCCACCGCCGCTGTCAGCGAGGCACCCCACGCTGCCCTGCCGGCCTGGGCGGCGGAGATCATCGCGCTCTACCAGAGCCACGCCGCGAGCCAGTTCATCCTCAGCGGCAACGTCAACGACCGGTTCCTGCTGCCGCTCGGCGGCGGGCACGCCGCGCTCGGCGGCCTGACGGATTTTCTTGGCAAGGTGCTGCTGCCGCGCTTCGACGTGGTGTTGAGTTACGACCTCGGCAACGGCCTGCGCGTCGAACGGGGTGGCGACCTGTTCACCCAGTGGCCCGCGTTCCAGCAGACGCCCGACTTGCCCCGGGCACCCCGCGCGGCGGTCGAGACGTTGACGCGCTACTTCCGCTACAACGCCAACCTCGGCCGCCTGGGCAAGCCCACGCTCCAGCTCGGCTGCTGGCTGCGGTCGGCCCACCTCATCGCACCCGCCAGCCCCGGCGGGACGGATTATGACCTCAGCGCGCTGGCCCTCCTCATGCGGGACTGGACGGGCGACGCGCTGCTGGCCGAATCCCGGCTGGTGACGTGCCTGATCGCGGACAACCTCAACGATCTGCACCCGCTGCTCGTCAACAACCCGCGCGCGGCCCGGGTGACGATCCCGCTGCCGACGGCTGCCGAACTGCGGGCGGCGCTCGAACTGCTCGCCCCGGCTCATCCCGCCGCGCTCGCTGAATTTACGGATGGGTTGGAGCCGTTGGCGGCGGCCCTGACGGGCTCGACGCTCGCGGCGATTGAAACCCTGTTGAAACTCAAGGAATACCGCCGCGAGCCCATCCGGCCCGCCGATCTCGTCGGCCTGAAGAAGGAACTCGTCGAACGCGAGGCCAATGGGTTGATCGAATTCGTCGAGCCGCGCCGCACCCTGGAAGATTTTCACGCGCCCGGACCCATGAAGGACTGGCTGCGCGAGGACATCGCGCTCTGGCGCGCGGGCGATCTGGCCGCCGCGCCAATGGGCTACCTCATCTGCGGACCCGTGGGCACGGGCAAGACGTTCCTGGTGGAATGTCTGGCAGGCGAGGCGGGCATCCCGGTGGTCAAGATCAAGAACTTCCGCGACAAGTGGGTCGGCAGCACGGA
>CAXTVY010000180.1:0-9191 GCA_964247665.1 uncultured Chthoniobacterales bacterium
TTCGTGCCCTCGCCGTAGGTACGCACGTCGTGGTCCCGCCACATCGCCGCGAACTCCGGGCTGGTGTGGCTCAGTTCTTCGATCAGTCCTTGCGCCCGCCGCGACGTGCCCGTCCGGGCAATCTCCGCGCGGAACGTCGCTACCACGAAGCGGGCGGTGTGTTCCCAGTCGGGTTGGGTGGTCCGCACGCGGGCGTTGTGGAAGAACAGCCGCATCACGTTGCGCTGCGCGGGCGCGAGCGCCGCGTAATCGGTCAGCACCGCCGCCGCCGCCTCGTTCCACGCGACGATGTCCCACTCAGCATTCTTGACCAGCGCCGGGCTCGTCTGCAGGGAATCGATCATGCGCTGCAACCGAGGCGAGACGCTTGCCGACGGGGCGCGCGGGCTGGCCTCGGGCGGCCTGCCCTGCGCGAGCAGGTAAAGATGCTCGCGCTCGACCTCCTTGAGTGCCAGGGCGCGCGCCAACCGGTCCAACACGTCCGCCGACGGCGCGCCGCCCCGGCCCTGTTCGAGCCAGGTGTACCAGGTGGCGCTCACGTGCGCGCGCTGCGCCACTTCCTCCCGCCGCAACCCGGGCGTGCGCCGCCGCGCCGCGGGCAGACCGCACGCCGCCGGGTCGAGCTTCGCGCGGCGGTCCTTCAGGTAGGTTCCGAGGGGGTTGCCGTCCGTCGTGGTCGTCGGGTTCATCCTGTTAGTCGCCATACCGGTATAACGTCACTACTTTTCGCCGTTCGTCGATGGGTTTAAAAGTCGCTCCGTTCGTCAAACTGATCGTTCACTAAATCAGACAACCCCGCTTTTATCGTCAAGAACGGACCTGCCATGCCTCCGCGCCCACCCTCCCCTCCTTCTTTGCAGATCGCCGTTCTCGGAGTCGGGAAGATCGGCAGCACCTTCGCCTTCCAGTTGGCTCGCACCGGCCAGCACGAGGTCACCGTGGCCGCGCGGCCTGGCTCCGCGCGGCTCCAACAATTGCAACGTGACGGCGGGATCGTCAACAACAAGGGCGAACGGGCCAGCGTGCGGGTGGTGGACACGCTGGACGAGCAGACGCCCTACGACCTCGTCATCGTCACCCTGCTCGCCTACCAGGTTGAGGCGGTCTTGCCGGTCTTGCAGCGGAGCGCGGCCCGGTGCATCCAGTTCATGTTCAACACCTTTGAGCCGGAACGGCTGCAAGACGCCATCGGGGCCGAGCGTTGCGCCTTCGGGATGCCCTTCGTGCAAGCCAACTTCGACGACGGCGGCAGGCTCAAAGCCACCATTGGCGCGGGTGGCCAGAAGACCCTCCTGAGCCAGGGGCGTTGGGTGGACCTGTTCAACGCGGCTGGCCTGCCGGCGGCCCTCGAACCCGACATGCCCCTGTGGCTGCGCTGCCACACGCCGCTGTGCGTCGCGTTTGAGAGCGCCTCGGTGGCGGGCCAGCGGCGCGGCGGCGGGGCGTCGTGGGGCGAAACGATGATCCTCGCACGCGGGATGCACGAATGCTTTGCGTTGATCGAGCGGCTTGGATACCGGCTGTACCCAAAGGGAAAAGCGCGGCTCCACGGCTGTCCGGCCTGGGTCTTGGCGGCCATGCTCTGGAGCCTGTCGCGCATCCGCTCGTTCCGGGAACTGCTGGCGAGCGGGGAAAACGAATGCCGCGCCCTGGTGGACGCGATGGTAGCAGCGGCCTCCCGGGCGAACCCGCCGGTTGAAGTGCCGAAGATCCAGGCGATCAAGCCCGCGCAAAGAACGATTTCCGAAACCTGACAACCCAGCTTAACCCAACAGCAAAACCTCCATCCCATGCGTGTATTTCTCACCGGCGCGACCGGATTTGTCGGCTCCGCCATCATCCCGGAACTCATCACCGCCGGGCACCAGGTGCTCGGCCTCACCCGTTCGGATACGGGAGCCGAAGCGCTCAAGGCCGCCGGGGCCGAGGCGCATCACGGCAGCCTGGAAGACCTCGACAGCCTGCGCACCGGAGCCGAGACCACGGACGGCACGATCCACTGCGGTTTCATCCACGACTTCTCGGATTTTATGAAGTCCTGCGAAGTGGACCGCCTCGCCATCGAAACGTTCGGCGCGGCGCTCGCCGGTTCCGGCCGCCCGTTTCTCATCACGTCCGGGCTGGCGGGCCACGCGCTGGACCGCCACATCACGGAAGAAGACGCCGCGATCCCGGAATCCATGCCCCGCGCTCCGTCCGAGGGGCTGGCGCTCGGGTTTGCCGCGCGCGGCGTGCGCACGGGAGTCGTGCGGCTGTCGCCGTCGGTGCACGGCGAGGGCGACCATGGTTTCGTGCCGATCCTGATCCAACTCGCCCGCGAGAAAGGCGTCTCGGCGTACATCGGCGACGGCTCCAACCGTTGGCCGGGCGTGCACCGGCTCGACGCCGCGCACCTCTACCGGCTGGCCCTGGAGAAGGGCGCGGCGGGTTCGCGCTACCACGGCGTCGCCGACGAAGGCGTGCCGACCCGCGAAATCGCGGAGGTGATCGGCCGCCGCCTGCACTTGCCGGTCAGGTCCCTTTCCGCCGAAGAAGCTCCCGGCCATTTCGGCTGGATCGCGCGCTTCTTCGCCCTGGACCTCGCGGCCTCCAGCGCCCTGACCCGGGAGCATCTGGGCTGGCAGCCCACGCGGCCCGGACTGCTGGCGGACCTCGATCAGCCCCACTACTTCGCGAGCTGAGGATTCCGACGGCACGGTGGCCACTTCAGCCCGGCCGGACGACCGGCCAGGCCTATGCGGCCGCGAGCCCGCCGGGCTCCGCCGCATCCACGGTCTCGGACAGGCACATCCCGTTCGCCACAGCCAGACGCATCTCCGTCAGGCCCAGCAAATAGGCGAGCGTGGATTCCGCGCCCTGGTTCTGGTTGACGCGGTTGGCGTGCAGGCCGTCCCGGCAGCCGCCGGTCAGCGCGTCGTGCAGCGGCGTCCCCAGGTCGTTGCGTCCCAGGAACCACTCGAACACCCGCCGCGCCTGCCGCGCCCAGAACCCGTCGCGCGTCACGCGGTACGCTTCCAGGCATGCCGCCACCGTGGAATTCGCTTCCAGCGGCTGCTGGTCGAACCGCGCCCGCTGCTCCCCACGCCGGTAAAATCCGTTCGAGCCGATGGGGCTGAAGCAGCCGTTGGGCGAAAGCTGCGTTTCCAGGAGCCAGCGCAACGAGCGCAGGCCCGTCTCCAACACGTCGCCCCGGCTCGTCCAGTGGCCGGTGAGGATCAGCGCGTGCGGGAGCACGGCGTTGTCATAGGTCACGATGTTCTCGAACCACTCCCAACCCGGTCCGTGGCACTTCTCGTAGAGGCCGAGCAGCTTGCCCGCCAGGGTATCACGCACCTGGCTGGCGTCCCGGTCGCCCGAGAACCGGCGCAGGTATTCGTGCACGGCCAGGATCGTGAACGCCCAGGCACGCGGCGACGTGAAATCGGTTGTCGCGGGCAGGGCGCGCGAGAACAACCTGCCCGCGAGGTTGCGGTGGCCCTCGTCGCGCGCGCGGCCCAGCGCCGTGCCCAGCGCCCACAACGCGCGCCCGTGGCTGTCCTCGCTGCCGACGTTTTCCAGCCAGCGGCGCTCGAAGCTCATAAAGTTGCGGAAGCGGCACGTTTCCGCGTTGAACGCATTCCAGAGGAAAGCCAGGTACGCGGAGCCCAGGTTACCCGTATCCGGGACGGTGGGGTCGGACACGGCGAGTTCCTCCACCAAGGCCGTGAGGATGTACGCGCGGGCGTTGTCGTCGGTCGTGTAGCCTTCCAGGAAGTTCGGCACGTTGAACACCGCATGTTGGAACATGCCGGTGGAATCGCTCATAGCGCGGAGATGGTCCACCTTCACGGGCGGCAGCAGGTCGGGCTCGGCGGCGAGGCGTTCCAGCGCGAACGTCTCGCGCGGCTGGCGGGCCCGGTCGGCGCAGGCGTGCGCGAAACTGGCCATGTACTTCTTGGCCGTTTCGGCCCACACCATGTCGCGGCCGAGCAAGTAGGCATTCTTGCGCATCTGGTGGCGTTGCGCCTCGTTGGTGAGCATCTCGTCCACAGCCGCCGCGATGGCGGGCGGATCAGAGAATGGGACCAGCGAGCCGCGCCCGTCCGCCAGCAACTCCTCCGCGTGCCAATACGGGGTGGAGATTACCGCTTTGCCCGCGCCGAAGGAATAGGCCAGCGTGCCGCTGGTGATCTGCGCGGCGTTGAGATACGGTGTGATGTAGATGTCCGCCGAACCGATGAATTCCTTGAGGTCATCCAGCGAAACGAACTGGTTGAAGAACCGCACGGCGTCGCCCACGCCCAGACCCTTCGCCAGCGCCTTGAGCCGGTCGCGGTACGCCTCGCCCTCGTGCTTGAGCACGTGCGGATGCGTCGCGCCGAGGACGATGTACACGACGTGGGGATGCTTTGCCAGTACAGCAGGCAGCGCCGCGATGACGTGCTCGATTCCCTTGCCCGGCGAGAGCAACCCGAAAGTGAGTAATACCGTCTTGCCCTCGACCCCGAACAGGTCCTTGTAAAAGCTCGGGTCGGTAAACGCCACGTCTGGAATGCCGTGCGGGATCAGGTCGATCTTTTCCTCCGGCACATCGTAAATATCCCGGAGCAGGCTCACCCCTTTTTGGGTCATTGTGACGAGGCGGTCGGAAAGGCGTACGACCTCGTTGAGCACCCGGCGCTGGGCGGGGTTAGGGTCGGTCAGGATCGTGTGCAGCGTGGTGACGACGGGCATCCGGGCATCGCGCAGGATGTCGAGCACATGCTCACCGCAATCGCCACCGTAGATTCCGTATTCGTGTTGCAGGCAGAGGACCTCCACCTCGTTGACGTTGAGGAAGTCCGCGGCGCGCCGGTAGGCAGAAAGGTCCTGCTGGGCGATCTCGAAGCGCACGCGCGCCGGATAGGCGTAGCCCTGTGGCCGGTCGTTCATCGCCAGCGCGAGGCAACGGGTATCGGGAAAGGCCGATGCCACCGATTCGCACACGTCCGTGGTGAACGTGGCGATGCCGCACTGGCGGGGCTGGTAGTTGCCGAGAAAAGCGACGCGATGAATGCCGGGAGTGTTTTCCATAAATTTCCTGTACTGACGGCTGCACCGCCGCGCCACGGCGCGGCCTAAATCAAAGATGCCGGAGCACAGGAAACCGCGAAAGAACTTTTTCTCCCCCAAACCCCTCTGACCTGACCGCCCAGATTACAGCTTTCAAATCGGATCACACGCGCTTGCTGGCCGTGTGTACCCATGTTTTGCCCTGCTTAGCCTGCTCCGCCACACAGCGCGAAAAACCTCCGGGCAGCGCGTTTTTTACACGCCATCCGGAGGTTGAAAACCGGCTTTGCAAAAGGCGGGCAACCTGCGGCCCACCACGTTGCGGTTACGTGCGGTTCGCGTCGGTCGTCTTATTCTTCAGCCGGTCCCAGGCGTCGCGCGTGGCGGCCTTCGCCTTGTCCCACGTCAGGCGCGAGGTACCACGTGTCCGGTTGTAATCCTGCTCCAAATCGTTTTCCACCTCGTGGAATTCCTTACCCGAATACGCATGGTGCCCGTAACCCTGATACCCGACGCGATACGCCGGGGCATAATCGGAATAATCGTAGTCCGCTTCGTGGTACGGAGCCTTGTGGTAGTTCGACTGCCAGTAGGTGTCCTCGTCGGTCGGGTTGATCGACTCCGCGATACCCTTGCCCGCGTAACCACCACCCACCGCACCGGCAATCGCGCCGATCACCGCACCCAGCGGGGCCCCGACCGGCCCACCGATGACACCGCCGATGGCCGCGCCCGTCGCGCCCGCCGCCAAGGCACCGACACCGGTGCCGACCGGATGCGATCCGGGCTCGCCAGTGATGGGGTCGGCGTTGCTACCACCGGAGTGAGTCAGGCCCGCATTCTCGTCGCCGGGGTCCGTCACGTTGCGGCCAAGGCCCTCTGCCAGAGAGCCACTGATTCCGGCTACCGGGTCGATGGACGAACCACCGAGCGAATCCGCCACGACGGGGGCACCCATGGAAGCCGTCGAGCCGAACATGTTGGACGTGGCGAACGTGCCGGGTGTCGTGCCCGAGCCGCTCGGCGTCGTGCCGGAACGGGTCGTCGAGATTTCCCGGTTGGGAGCCGCGTCGGCAGTGCCCGCGATGCTGGCACCCTGGTAGGAGGCATCCGGGCGCGAGGTCCGGCGCAAGCGGCTCACACCCGTTTGGGTGGCGTCGGCATCCGAACTCGACGGTCCGCCGAACTGCGTGCCGCCGGTACCCGCCTCGCTGGCTTGAGCGATGCCCGCGCCACCGATGGCCTCGGGCGTCTGGCTGGACATCGCGCCGTAGTTTACGCCCGGCTGGTTGTTCCCTGGTGCCGGGGCCGTGCTCGCGCTTCCCTCACGGTTCAGGCCGTAGAACTGATAGATGTTTTCCTCTTCCTCCTCGGAAATTTCCGCCTCGGCGCTGATCGAAGGCGCTTCCTTGATAAAAGCTCCCGTGTAGGGCAGGCGCACGAGATTTTCTGTCTCGTCAAGTTCCGCCTTTTCGGCTGGCACGACATGATTCTGGCCGAAGAGCCAGCCGGTTTTGACGCCCAAAAATTCCACGGCTCCCGTGGTGGGATCTGACCAGAGGCTGTGCAAAGTGCCGATGCTGTCACCGTTCTGATCGACCACCTTGTAGTCGATCATCTGTTCGAGCGAGTCGCCCGTCATATTCTTGAGTGTTTTCATATGCGAGTCTTCCTTGTTTACCGTTTTGGGGAAGAGGACGGAGACGCTGTCTTCTCCGGCACGGGTCCCGATACTATAAGAATGCGGATGCCGCGCGCGGGACGGATGCATGGAAGTGGGAACCAGCAAAGGCAGGAGGCGGAAGGCGGAACCAGCAAAGACAGCAGGCAGGAGTAAGGGGAAGGGTGCAGGTTGCAGGCTACCGGTTTCCGGGGATTGTTTGTCTTGTCCATCCGGCTTTAGCTTCCGAGGTCCTCTTGCTGGAATATTAACCGTCTGGTTCCACCTTCCGCCTTCCATGTACTCCAAAGACCCTGCCTTCATCTTCCGGCAACCCGAACCGCCCAACGGTGGGCCGCCGCCGGAACTCATGCGCCGTGATTTCGTCACGCCGCCGGAACTGTTTTACATCCGCAGCCACGGCCCCACGCCGCACCTGAACGCCGCCGAATACCGGCTGCACGTCAAGGGCCTCGTGGATCACCCGACGCAGTACACCCTGGACCAACTGCGCGCCGATTTTCCGGCCCATACGGTCACCGCCACGCTGGTGTGTGCGGGCAACCGCCGGGAGGACCTCATCGCGCTCAAACCCATCCCGGGGGAAGTCCCCTTCGGTGGCGAGGCGATTTCCAACGCCGTCTGGAGCGGGCCGCGGCTCGCGGACGTACTCGCAGCGGCGGGTTTGCAGGCGCGGGCGGCGCACGTGGAATTCGTCGGGCTCGACCAGGCCGAGAAGGACGGCAAGCGCTACGAGTTCGGCGGCAGCATCCCGCGCGAGAAGGCGCTCGATCCGAACACCATCCTCGCCTACGAGATGAACGGCGCACCCATCCCGCCCGTGCACGGGTTCCCGGTGCGCATGGTCGTGCCGGGGTACATCGGCGCACGCTCGGTGAAGTGGCTGCGCGAGATCAACCCGCTCGCCGAGCCGTCCCAGAATCAGTTCATGGCCAAGCAGTACCGCCTCTTTCCACGCGCCGCGACGAAGGAAAGCGTCGATTGGAGCAGCGGCATGTCGTTGTCCGAGGTGCCGACCAACTCCTACATTTGCCGCGTGACCAGCCTGCCCACGGGCGGCACGCAGGCGGAGGGCTGGGCGTTCACCGGCGGCGGCCGGACGGTGTCGCGCGTGGAAGTTTCCACGGATGGCGGCGGCCACTGGACGCAGGCGGAACTGCTCGCCGACGACGGCAGCGACCCGCGCTGGCACTGGCGGTTCTGGTGCGCGGAGCTGCCCCAGAGCGCGCCCGAGGAAATCGTGGTCCGCGCCTGGGACAGCAGCGCGAGCACACAGCCCGAGCGGCCCGAGCAGGTGTGGAACTTCAAGGGCTACGCGAACAACTGCTGGCACCGCTGGAAGGCTTGCCCGGATGCCCCTGCCTCGAACCACGAGCCAGAGCAGGAAATCGAATACTACGTTTGAGCCGGGCTAGCCGAAGAAAGGAACAAATGACCAAGTTCCAATGACCAAGCTCTAATAATCAACGATGACTGAGAAAATGCCGCGTGCAGTCTGACGGATGGGATTTGTGGTTCAGCACCCGTTTTTGTCTCTCTCGCTTTTTTTATTAGGCCTTGGAATTTGGCTTTGGTCATTTCACCAACCGATACCAGTTGTCCCGCCGCTGCGGTTCGTACCCGGCGTCGCGGATCAGGCGCTCGATCTCCTCAGCATTGAGCCGGAACGACGTGCCCGCCTTGGAGACGACGTTCTCCTCCATCATCACGCTGCCGAAGTCGTTCGCGCCGTACTTGAGCGCCACCTGCCCAATCTTGGGTCCCTGCGTGACCCAGGAGCTTTGCACGTTCTCGAAGTTGTCCAGGTAGATGCGGGAAAGGGCCTGCATCCGCAGGTATTCCGCCGTGCCGACGGGCTTGGCTTTGAGCTTCGTGTTGTCGGGCTGGAACGTCCAGCAGATGAACGCCGAGAAGCCGCGCGTTGCGTCCTGCTGCACGCGCAGGCGCTCCAGGTGCTCGATGCGTTCCTCCACCGTCTCGACATGGCCGAACATCATCGTCGCGCTGGAGTTGAGCCCCAGTTCGTGGGCGATGGCCATGGCTTCGAGCCAGTGGTCGGAATCGCACTTGAGCGGCGCGATGCGGTTGCGCACCCGGTCCACGAGGATTTCTCCGCCGCCGCCGGGGATGGACCCCAGGCCCGCCTCTTTAAATTTCGTGATGACCTCGCGCATCGGCAGGTGGAATACCTCCGCGAAATGGTTGAATTCCGGCGGGCTGAAGGCGTGGATGTTGATGTGCGGGTACTTGCCCTTGATGTGGCTGAGCAGGGCGAGATACCAGTCGATGCCGAGCTTCGGGTGGTGCCCGCCCTGCATGAGGATCTGGATGCCGCCGACGGCGGTCAGTTCGTCGAGCTTCTGGTCGATCTCGTCGAGGGAAAGGACGTAGTGGTCAGCATCGCGCTCGGTGCGGTAGAACGCACAAAACTTGCAGTACACGTTGCAAACGTTCGTGTAGTTGATGTTGCGGTCGATGA
>CAXTVY010000181.1:0-3679 GCA_964247665.1 uncultured Chthoniobacterales bacterium
GCTCAACAGCAAGCACGCCGTCGCCATTTTCAGTCTGGAAATGAGCAGCCAGCAGCTCGTGCAACGCTTGCTGTGCTCCCGCGCGCGGGTGAACCTCGGCCGGGTGCGCGATGGCTTCCTGAGCGAGCGCGATTTCCCGAACCTGACCACGGCTGCCGCCAAGCTCGCCGAAAGCCAGATCTACATCGACGACACGGCGGGCCTGAGCATCCTGGAGTTGCGCGCCAAGGCGCGGCGGCTCAAGCAGATGTACGACATCAAGTTGATCGTGATCGACTATTTGCAGTTGCTGCGCTCCACAAGCCGTCGCGCCCAGGACAACCGCCAGTTGGAAATCGCCGAAATCAGCAGCGGCGTGAAGGCGCTGGCAAAGGAACTCAAGATTCCGATCATCGTGCTCGCCCAGCTCAACCGGAACCCGGAAGCGCGTTCCGGCGGCAAACCGCGCCTGAGCGACCTGCGCGAATCCGGCAGCATCGAGCAGGATGCCGATCTCGTCGGCCTGCTGGTGCGCTCGGAGTATTACGCCGAGGATGAGGAGCAGCGTGAGGAAACAAAGGGCGAGGCAGAATTGATCATTGCCAAGCAGCGCAATGGTCCCGTGGGCGACGTGAAGCTGACGTTCCTCAAGGAATATACCCGCTTCGAGGATCGTGCAGATGTTCCGGGCAACAGCTGATTTGCGCATGCATCCTCGTGGAAATGAACGACACGCCTTACTCCCAAGTTCGTGAGGAAACTAGTTTATCCATCGTCAGGACTTTAGTAAGTGCCGGCTGGATGATTTTGCGCATCTACCTTCGGAAAAGGGAAGTAAGGCACAGCGATCCGACTGAGTTTGAGGAGTACCCAGTGTACATACTGGGAGATACACAGGGAGGCTGAACTCCCCGGCTATACTCACTGCTGCGCCGCGCCGAAGGAATGGCGCACGTCCGTCGCCGCCTTCACGTACACCGCATCCTCCGCGATGTTCGTTGCGTGGTCGCCGATGCGCTCGATGTTGCGCGCGATGAAAATGATGTCCAGGTACACCTGGATCTGGTCGGGCTGCTTCTGCGCCATCTCGGTCATCTGTTGGCCCAAATCCCGGTTGGCCTGGTCGAGCACGCGGTCGCGCGGCTTGAGTTCCATCGCCAGTTCCATGTCGCGGTCGGTGAACGCCCGCAGACTGTCCTTGAGCATCTCCGAAACCGTCTGCGCCATGGGTTCGAGCTGATGGATTTCCGGCACGGCCGCCGTGCCGTTGAGCCGCCGCGCGCGCCGGGCGATCCCCGTCGCCTGATCGGCCACGCGCTCCAGGTTCGCGCTGAGCTTCATGCTCGCGATGATGGAGCGCAGGTCGATGGCCACGGGCTGAAAGCGCAGCAGCAGTTCGATCCCGTCGCGGTCCACCTGTTTCTCCAGCGAATCGATCTCCTCGTCGTCAGCGATGACCTGATTGCAAACCTCGTTGTCCCGCTCGAACAATCCCTGGAACGCCCGTGCCAAGTTGCGTTCGGTCAGGCTGGCCATCATCAGGACGTTGTTGCGCAAGGAGTCCAAAGCCTCGTCGAAGGAACCGAGGATGTGCGTTTGGGGAAAGCTGTTGGGCATGGCGGATTTTCCTGCTTTCTGTCTGCCGCCAACGGCCCGGCCTGTCAACCTCTCCCGCCCGCGACCCTGTAACAAAAACGTCACACTCCCGCGACGGACACGGCTGCCGCGCTGCGACAGTTTTTGCGGCGGGGCAGCCCCTCCGGTCCGTCCCATTAGTACCAAAACCCAAACTCCCATGATGAAAACCAGAACCCTCTTCACGGCGGCTCTCGCGCTGGCCAGCGTTGCCTTTGGCACGGCGGGCGCACAGGCCCAACTGACGATCAACGGCGCTGGCGCGACGTTCCCGAACCCGCTTTACTCCAAGTGGTTCGACGCCTACCGCAAGATCGATCCTTCCGTCCAGATCAATTACCAGGCCATCGGCTCGGGCGGCGGCCAGAAGCAGATCAGTGAACAGACCGTGGATTTCGGGGCCTCCGACGGCCCGATGAGCGACGAGTCTCTCGCCAAGGCACAGGGCGGCAAGCTACTCCATCTGCCGACCGTGGCTGGCGCGGTCGTGATTACGTTCAACGTCCCCGGGGTCAAGGATCTCAAGCTCGACGGACCGACCATCGCCAACATCTTCCTGGGCAAAATCACCAACTGGAACGACGCCGCCATCGCCGCGCAGAACAAGGGCACCAAACTACCCGAAGTGGACATCAGCGTCGTCCACCGCTCGGACGGCTCGGGCACCAGCTACATCTTTACTGATTACCTGAGCGCCATCAGCCCCGACTGGAAAACCAAGGTCGGCAAGAACACTTCCGTGAGCTGGCCCGCCGGGCTGGGCGCGAAGGGCAACGAAGGCGTGTCGGGCCAGATCAAGCAGACGCCCGGCTCCATCGGTTATGTCGAGTTGATCTATGCGCTCCAGAACAAGCTGCCCTTCGCCGATGTGAAAAACGCGGACGGCGAGTACGTCAAGGCGACGCTGGAATCCGTCACCGCGGCTCTGTCCACGGCGACGATCCCCGACGACTTCCGCTTCTCGATGGTCAACGCCCCGGGCAAGACTTCCTACCCCATCTCGGGCGTCACCTGGCTGCTCGTCTACGAGCAGCAGAAGGACGCGGCGAAGGGCAAGAAGCTCGTCGAATTCCTCAAGTGGGCTTACAAGGACGGCGAGGGCATGGCAAAAACCCTCGATTATGCCCCGCTGCCCGACTCCGTTCGCGCAAAGGTGGTCGAGCGCGTCGGCACCATCAAATTCTGATCTCCGCCAGGGGTGTCATGGCCGGGGACGGAAGGTCTGTGCTTCCGTCCCCGGCTCCCTTGAGGTATCCTGCCGTCTAGCTCCTCATGTCCGACCCGCAGCAGATGCGCCCGGCGTCCCGCACGCGGGATGCGATTTTCCAGTGGTTCTGCCTGGCGATGGCCTGCTGTGTCCTGGTGTTGATCGTCCTGGTCGGCTACGTGCTCTGGGACGGCTCGTCGGACGTGTTCCACAAGTTCGGTTGGAAGTTCTTGACCGGTTCCGATTGGGACCCGGTTTCCGGTAGTTTCGGGGCGCTGCCCTTCGTGTTCGGCACCCTGGTTTCCTCGCTCCTGGCGCTGGTCATCGCCGCTCCCCTGGCCATTGCGACGGCGATTTACCTGACGGAACTCGCCCCGGTCCGCCTGCGCCAGCCGCTCGTCTTCATGATCGAGATGCTCTCGGCCATCCCGAGCGTCATCTACGGCCTGTGGGCGATTTTCATCATGCTGCCCTGGCTCTCGCAGCACGTTTTCCCGCTGCTCAAGCACACGCTCGGCAAGCTGCCCCACGGCGGTTCGGTCGGCGGCCACTATCTTCCCGGGCCGGGTGACCTGTTCAGCGGCCCCGTCGGCGCGGGCTACAGCCTGTTGTCCGGAGCCCTCATCATCGCGGTGATGATCCTGCCCATCATCACCAGCGTCTCGCGCGAGATCCTGCGCTCCGTGCCCGACCTCCAACGCGAGGCCGCCTACGGCCTGGGCGCAACCCGCTGGGAAGTCACGCGCATCGCCGTGCTCAGCTACGCGAAGAAAGGGCTTTTCGGCGCGATGATCCTCGGCCTGGGCCGCGCGCTCGGCGAAACCATGGCGGTCACGATGGTCATCGGCAACACGCCGC
>CAXTVY010000181.1:3689-9090 GCA_964247665.1 uncultured Chthoniobacterales bacterium
ACCTGTGCGCGCAGGTCATCCTCAAGCTCAGCGGCACGGAGGCTGGCGCGGTGCGCTGACCTTTGCCCGTCCGCTGCTCCCTTTCGCCCGCCATGCCCACCGCGATCCTCCCCCCCGCCCCGGCGGCACCCGCTTCCCGTGATACCCGGCACCGCGGCGCACCGCGGGACAACCGCGCGGGCTTTCGCAAGATCAAGAGCCTGCTGGCTTCCGGGTTCAGCTTTCTTTGCGCGTTGATCGTCATCACCCCGCTGGGCTTCGTGCTCGGCTACCTGATCCTCAAGGGGGCCAGCTCGCTCAACCTGGCGTTTTTCTTCAACCTGCCCGCCCCGGTCGGCGAGACGGGCGGCGGCGTGGCCAACGCCATCGTGGGGACGTTCGTGGTCATCACCATTGCCTCGATCATCGGCGTCCCCGTGGGTGTCTTCGGCGCGATTTACCTGACGGAATACGGCGGCCGGCGCTTCAACGCCGTGGTGCGCCTGGGCGCGGACATCCTCAACGGCGTGCCGTCCATCGTGTGGGGCATCGTGGCTTACGCACTGCTGGTCAATCACGACGTAGTGATCTTTCACCACAAGATCTGGTCAAAGGGGTTTTCAGCCTTGGCGGGCGGCGTTGCCCTGGCCTTCATCCTGATCCCGATGATCCTACGCACGACCGAGGAAGTGCTGCTCCTCGTCCCCAGCGGCTACCGCGAAGCCGCCACGGCGCTGGGCATCAACCGCTGGCGCATCTGTATGCAGATCACCGTCAAGACGGCGCTCAAAGGCATCGTCACGGGCGTGATGCTGGCCGTGGCACGAATCTCGGGCGAGACCGCCCCCCTGCTTTTCACCGCGCTGGGCAACCGGTTCTGGAGCTTCCAGTTTCACGGGCCCGCCACGGCGCTGCCGGGCGAGCTCGCGCAGGGCTTCGCGCAGCCCATCGCCGCATTACCGCTGCAAATTTTTTCCTACGCCATTTCACCCTACGAAGACTGGCACCGGCAGGCGTGGGCAGCGGCGCTCGTGCTCATTCTTCTCGTGCTGGGCCTGAACGTTGGACTGCGCTACCTCACGCGTGACCGCGTGGTCCGTGCCATGAACAAGTGATCTTCCTTGCGATGAACGCCACCCGCTCTTTCTTACCAGGAACCTCGACGATGGAAACCAAGCCTGCCCCTCCCGCCGCCCTGCCGCGACCGGCCGGTGCAACCACCTCGGCTATCCCTCTCCCGGCCGCCCCGGAGGTGCAACCTGCCTTCGACGCGCAGAACGTATCCATCTTCTACACGCAGAAACCCGCCGTGGACGGGGTGACGCTCCAGGTCCCGTCGCGCTCGGTGACGGCCATCATCGGCCCCAGCGGCTGCGGCAAATCGACGTTCCTGCGCTGCTTGAACCGGATGCACGAACTCGTGCCCGGCGCACGCATGACGGGCACGGTCCCCCCGTACGGGGACGCCCTCTACGCGCCCGAGATCGACCCGACGGTGGTGCGCCGCCGCGTGGGCATGGTGTTCCAGAAATCGAACCCGTTCCCGACGATGTCCATCGGGGAGAACGTCACGGTGGGGCTGCGGCTCAACGGGGTGCGCGACAAGGCGTTCCTGCGCGAACGTATGGAGCAGGCGTTGCGCATGGCGGCGTTGTGGGAGGAGGTCAAAAACGACCTGAACCGGCCGGGCATCAGCCTGTCGGGCGGCCAGCAACAGCGGTTGTGCATCGCGCGGGCCGTGGCCGTGCAGCCCGAAGTGTTGTTGATGGACGAACCCGCCTCCGCGCTCGACCCCATCGCCACGTCCAAGGTGGAAGAACTCATCAACGAACTGAAGGCGAACTACACCATCGTGATCGTCACCCACAACATGCAGCAGGCGACGCGCGTAGCCGACCAGACGGCGTTCTTCTACCTCGGCAAGTTGATCGAGTTCGCGCCGACGCGCGAGCTGTTCAACAATCCACGCGAGCCACAAACGGAAGCCTACATCACCGGCCGGTTCGGTTGAAGCGTACACGGCCAGACCGTGCGGAGACGAACCCCGCTCAGGTCTTGGCACCGACCGTGCCCAAGAGAACCGTGCCGAACCTCGTGTGGAATTTCCGGATCACCAGTCCGTTCCACCAGTAGACAAAACTGACGACCGGATTTCGGCGGCGATTCGGATGTGCTTGCACCGCCGCCAGCCGCGAATGCGTCGATACTGGCCGCACGCGCCGGACTTGCGGGTGACGGCGCGGCACGAAATCCTTGGAATCGACCTCCGGGCGCACGATGCGCGGCGAGATGATGGGTCCGCTTGGTGCCGGTGCGGGTTCCGGGCGGCCGAGTTCGGCCATGCTCTCGCGTGTGAAGCCTTCGTCCGTCGGCGCGGGTGCGGTCGGCTTCTCCCCACTGCCGTTGGCGGCGAGGAGCGGCACACCGCCGCTGCCCGCGGCAAACAGGCAAATGCAGAGCACCGTCGCACACGCCGCCGATTTGCTCAGGCCAGCGTGGAGCGAACGATGCACCCTGACCGGAGTCAGATGACTGGAAGCGTTGGCTTTGGCAAAGACCATGGCGGCGGGGAGTTGTGTGACCAAAGGAACGGGACGCACATTGTATGGTCGAATCCGAGGCCGGGAATGGACGTACCGTGAGCAGAGTCTTTCCCGACAGCCACTCGCCACATCCGTGAACGACGAGTCAGCACGCGCGCTGCCTGCCTTCCTGGCACCAGCGGTATCGCTGGGTTCGGGCCGTCAGGCGGTCAGCGGCCCAGATGCGAGATGTAGTAAAAGAGCACGGCCAAGCCCACGGCAAACACGCAGAGCGAAACCCGGTAAATCCTGCCAGTAGCCAGTTGATTCCTGATGGCCGTCTGTTGACTGGCAATCGCCCTTTGCTGCATCTCGAAAGCCTGCTTCTGGGTAGCGAGCACCTGTTCTTGGACTTCCAACAACCGTTTCAACGTGTCGAGGATTTGTTCTTCGTTGTTCATCAAAGGCGGGCTTCCAATCGCGCTCGCCCGTTTGGCCTTTTAGATGGCCAGTTGCACTGCGCCACGGCCCCCAAGTATCGCCGCGAATATCTGGTCGCTCTTGTAAGTTTGGGTGAGTGGCGTTGGTGCTCTGATCACGCCGTCAATCGCGCGGTCAGATCGGCGAGCGACGCCGCCCAACCCGGGTCGTTCTCCCAAAGCTCCTGCAACTCGGATTCATCGTCCTGGATGCGATCCAGCACAGCCAAGGCCTTTTCGATCAGCGGCTGCGAAGGTTTGTTGGGGTGTGCCGCTACCCATTCCGCCAGCTTTTCGGTGGAGGCATCCACCGGCTTCGGGTGACCACGCAGCCACGCGATCACCTCGGCGGCGGCGACGGCCTCCTGCGCCGGGTCCGCGTCGAGATAATCACCGCCGGTGTCCAGCACGGCCTGGAGAGTGTTGCTGATCAACGACAAATCATCCGCACCCTCCAGTTCGTAGGCCCAATCGCAGGCGGTATCGTTGCCGAAGCTCGTGGCATCCCAGGCACCCATATGGCTTCAGAAGAGTAGGATCACGCGATCTTGGCCAGCAAATAAGCAGGCAGGTCAGCAATCTTGATCCGCTCCTGCTGCATGTTGTCGCGGTGGCGCAGGGTCACGGTGTCCTTCAACTCGTCGCCCCGCTCGCCCAGCGTCTCAAAGTCGATGGTGAGGCAAAACGGCGTGCCTGCCTCGTCCTGCTTCCGGTAGCGTTTGCCGATAGCGCCCGTCTCGGAGTAAACCAGGTTCATGTGCGGTTTGAGCAGTGCCGCCACGCTCCGCGCCTTCTCGACCAGTTCCGGCTTGTTCTTGAGCAGCGGGAACACGCCCACCTTGACCGGGGCCATGCGCGGATGGAACCGCAGCACGATGCGCGTCTCGCTCTTGCCCTTGTCGTCGGTCACGACTTCCTCGTCGTAGGCCGCGCACAGGAGCGCGAGTACCGTGCGGTCCACCCCGGCGCTGGGTTCCACGACGTGCGGCAGGAAATGCTCCTTGGTTTCATCGTCGAAATATTCCAGCGACTTGCCGCTGTGCTCCTGGTGCTGCTTGAGGTCGTAGTCCGTGCGGTAGGCCACGCCTTCCAACTCCTGCGTGCCGAAGGGAAACTCATACTCGATGTCGTAGGTTCCTTTGGAGTAATGTGCCCGTTCGTCGGCGGGCACGTTGAGCACGTGCAGCTTGTCGCGCGACAGCCCGATGTCCTCGTAGAATTTGAGCCGCTCCTCCTTCCAGTATTCCAGCAGTTCCATCCCCTGCTCGGGTCGGCAGAAATATTCCAGTTCCATCTGCTCGAACTCGCGCGAGCGGAACGTGAAGTTGCGCGGGTTGATCTCGTTGCGGAATGCCTTGCCGATCTGCGCGATGCCGAAAGGCAGCTTCTTGTTGGTCGTGTCCAGCACGTTCTTGAACTGCACGAAAATCGCCTGCGCCGTCTCGGGCCGCAGGTAGGCAATGCTGCTCTCGTCCTCCGTTGCGCCAACGTAGGTCTTGAACATCAGGTTGAAGGCGCGCGCTTCCGTCAGATCGTAAGATCCACAGACCGGACATTGAATCTTGCCCTCCTTGCCAACCGGGATCTGGTCCGCGCGCAGGCGCGATTTACACTGACGGCAATCCACCATCGGGTCGCTGAACGTTGCCTCGTGGCCGCTGGCCTGCCAGACGCGGCGGTTCATCAGGATAGAGCCGTCCAGGCCCACCACGTCGTCGCGCTCGCGCGTCATGCGCCGCCACCAGAAATCCTTGAGGTTGCGCTTGAGTTCCACCCCCAGCGGGCCGTAGTCCCAGCAACCGTTCAGGCCGCCGTAAATCTCGCTGGACTGGAAGACGAAGCCGCGCCGTTTGCACAGGCTGACGATCTTCTCCATGAGGGCCGCGTTGGTCTTGCTGTTCGTGGTGGCTGCTGGCTGGGACATAAAGGGTGCCGTGAGAGGACAAAAGGAAACCCTGCCCCCGAAAAACGGAAGGCAGGGTAAGCTGGGCCGGGTCAACCGGCAACGGGGAGTTTGCGCCCGGCCTTACCGCCGCCGCCCGCCCGCGAGCGCGAGGTAGTAGAGGACGTTCGCCAGCGAGGCCAGGAACGCGGCCACGTAGGTCAGCGCCGCCGCCCCGAGCACGCGGCTGACGGCTTTTTCCTCCGCCTGCCCGTGGATGATGCCCAGTTGCGGCAGCAGCACCTTGGCGCGCGCCGAGGCGTCAAATTCCACCGGCAGCGTGATGAGGTTGAACAGCATGATGACCGCCGCGCCCACCGCCATGAACATGTAACCCGTGTAAGGGGTCATCACGCGCATCATGATGAACAGGAAAGGCAGGTAGATCAGCGTGGAACTGAATTGCGTCAAACCCACGGCCATCGAGCGCAGTTGCAGCGGCGCGTAGGCCATCTGGTGCTGGATGGCGTGCCCGCATT
>CAXTVY010000182.1:0-9066 GCA_964247665.1 uncultured Chthoniobacterales bacterium
GGCGAACCTTGGTCACGCCGGCTGCACGGTCGAGGAGCGCGCGGGCTTCGAAGCGTACCTGGCCGCCGGGTTTCTGGACACGTTCCGCGCGTTCGAGCCTGCCACGGCCCGTTACACGTGGTGGAGCAACATGCGCGGTGTGCGCGAGAAGAACGTGGGGTGGCGCATCGACTATTTTCTGGTGTCGGTGGCGCTGCGCCCACGGTTGCGGTCGGCGTTCATCCGCGACGGCATTCGGGGCAGCGACCATTGCCCGGTGGGCATCGAAATCGACGCGTGAACGGGCTTGCGTATCCGCGCGCGGGCGGATAGAAGACGGGCTGCGATCCATCGGGCGGGAGCGAACCCGGCCCCGGTTTTCCATCTTTCTCCATGAGCACCCTTGCGCCGACCGCCCTAACCCACGCCCGCGGCTTCCGCACCGCGCCGTCCCAGACGGAAACCGGGATGCCGCCGGGCGTGCCGTACATCATCGGCAACGAGGCCGCCGAACGCTTCTCGTTCTACGGGATGCGCTCGATCCTGATCGTGTTCATGACGCAGTACCTCGTCACGCGGTTGGGCGCGCCCGACCACATGGGCGACCCGGAGGCCCGCGCCAAGTTCAGTTACTTCGTCGCCGCCGTGTATTTTCTGCCGATTGCCGGGGCCATCCTCGCGGAAGGGTTCTGGGGCAAGTACCGCACGATTTTCTGGCTCTCCATCGTGTACTGCCTCGGGCATTTCGCCCTGGCGCTCAACGATACCCGCACCGGGCTGTTGGTCGGTCTGGGGTTGATCTCCATCGGCTCCGGCGGCATCAAACCGTGCGTGTCCGCGAACGTTGGCGACCAGTTTGGCGTGGGCAACCGGCACCTGCTCTCCAAGGTGTACGGCTGGTTCTACTTTTCGATCAACGCCGGGTCATTCATGTCCACGATCCTGTGCCCCGTGTTGCTCAATAATCCACATTACGGACCCAAATGGGCCTTCGGCCTGCCGGGCGTAGCGATGGTCATCGCAACGATTTTCTTCTGGGCAGGACGGAAAAAATTCGTCCACGTGCCGCCCGGCCGGGAGGCTTTCTTCAAACAGTTCTTCAGTGCAGAGGGTCTCGGCGCGCTGGCGCGCATTGCCACGATCTACGTGTTCATCGCCGTGTTTTGGTCCCTGTGGGATCAGAGCAGCAGGGGTTCCTGGAGGGTTCAGTGCAAGGACATGGACCTGGATTTCTTCGGGCTCAAGCTGCTCCCCGAGCAGGTGCAGACGGCCAATCCGATCCTCATCCTGCTCTTCATTCCATTGGTCAATTATGGCTTGTACCCGCTGATGGGCCGGTTCTTCGAGGTGACACCCCTGCGCAAGATCGGCATCGGCCTGGCGCTGACGGCCGCCAGCTACCTCGTCATCGCACACATCCAGACGTTGATCGACCTCAAGCAACACCCGACCGTCTGGTGGCAGTTCCTCGCGTATGTTGTCCTGACGCTGGGTGAGGCGATGGTATCTATTACCGGTCTGGAATTCTCCTACACGCAAGCTCCGGACAAGATGAAGAGCGCCATCATGGCGGCGTGGTTGTTCACCGTTTCTCTCGGCAATGTTTTCACCGGCCTGGTCAATACGTTCATCCAGAACCCGGACAAGACTTCCAAGCTCAGTGACCACAGTTATTACCTGTTCTTCGCCATCTTGATGTTTGTCACCACGGCGGTTTATGTGGTGGTGGCCAGCTTCTACAAGGGCCGGACCTACCTCCAGGGCGAGGCAGCCATCGCCGAGGCCGACATCGCGGCGGTCATTACCCGGATGCCCGCCTGAGCCAGCGGCACTCCGGACCTCGCGGCATCCCTGCATGGACCCGGCGGCAAGCCTACCCGTGGCAGTGTCAGTGAATGCTCGTTACCCGCTTCCCGGCTGGCTGCCAACGGCGTTGCTGCTCGGCTGTTTCGTCGTGGGCATGGCCGTCCAGTTCCACACGGGGCTGGCGGATAATGGGGACTTCACGCGCTCGATCAAGTTCTTCAGTTCGGGACCGGTGGGCATCCAGCCCAACTTCCCGCCCCGCAACACCGACCTCTGGCACCAGCGGTTCTACGAGTACTGGCTGCCCGGCTGGACGCTGCACCGACACCACGAGAAGATCGTCACCTCGGCCGTCCTGCTCTGGCTGCCGGGCGTGCTCGTGGGCGCGGCGGCCTCGCTGCCGGCCGTGTCGCTGCCGTGGCTCTCGCTCTTCCCCCGGGCGTTGCTCCTGGGGGAACTCTGGCTGCTCCTGCGCTGGGCGGCGCGGCAGCCCGCGCGGCGCTGGCTGCCGTGGACGCTCGGCGGGCCGGTCGTCCTGCTCCTGACGACCACGGACAACGCCGTGTTCCTCAACAGCTTCTACCAGGAAGCCGGTTCGCAGGTGTTCGTCCTGCCCGCGCTATTCTCGCTGGTTTACCTCAAGGCACGGCCTGCGTGGCCGCGCCTCGCGCTGGCGGTGGGCTGCGTCGGGCTGCTGACCCTGGCGAAAACGAGCACGATCTATTGGCCGCTGCTCGCCTCGCCCTTCGGGCTGTACGCCTGGACCGCCCGGCAGCCGTCCCGCTGGGGGGCGCACCCGAAGACCATCCTCGCCGTGGGAGTGGCCCTGGCCGGCCTGCTGACGCTGACCGCCCGCGAGGTCACGGAGTACCACGAGGCCAACGTCAATCCCTACCACAGCCTGTTTTATGGCGTGCTGATGTTCAGCCGCCATCCCGTCAGCCACCTGCGCCGTCTCGGATTGGCGGACGGCGAGGACTGCATCGGCGTGTCCGCCTACAAGGAGCCCGGCAAGGCGTACTTCGAGGCGCACGAGGGGCAGATGACCTTCGCCCACACGCTCTCCACCCTCGCGCACGAGCCCGCGATCCTCTGGCGCATGGGCTCCTTCGGGCTGGCCTCCATGCAAGATGTGTCTCTGGAATACCTCGGCAAGTACGCGCCGGGCGATCCACGCGTGGTCAACCGGCCGCCCTGGCGTGAGCCGGGGGACGGCTCCGAACGCCGGCTCTGGGCCGCCGCGACGGATTCTTCCCCGGCCAACCTGTGGTCGAACGTGAAGTTTCACCTGTTCCCGACCGGCGGCTGGCTGGCCGGGACGCTCCTGGCATTCGCGGGGTTCTCCGCGTGGCGGCTGCGCGCGCCGGGTGCGGGCGGGGACCTCGCGCTGGTCGGCCTGCTCACGACCCTGGCCCTGTGCGCCGACCTTACCGTCGCGCTGCTGGGCGAGGGTCGGCACGAACTCATCAAGCACCTGTACTTCGCCAACCTGCTCTTCGACTTGGCGTTGATCGCCAACGTCAACGGCGTCCTCGTCTGGTGGCGGGAGCGCGCCGCCGCCCGGCGCGGGCGCAACCCGGCTCAGAGCACGTCCGCGAATGCGTGTTTGACGTGCATGAACACCGCGTAGCCCACGCACATGCAGACCACGCCACCGAGCACCTGCCAACCGTAGTCGGCGAAGTTGAGCGGCATCCCGACGACGGAAACCCGCCGGCTCTGCTCGATGAGGTGGGCGAGGGGGTTCATCCGGATGATCGGCTCGAACTGTGGGGCCCGCTTGGCCACGGTGTTGAACGAGTAAAACACGGCGCTGGCGTACATGAGGATCGTCGTCGCTGCGAGCACCACCTCGTTGAGGTCGCGCAGGAACACCCCGACCGCTGACAACAGCCACGCGGTCCCCAGGCCGTAGGCCAGCAGTGGGAGCAGCAGCAGCGGCCACTCCACCACCGTCCAGGTCAGGTGTCCCTTGATGAGGTAGGTGATCAGCAGCAGCGGTCCGAAGCTCACCAGCAGGTGAAAGAGGCTGGACAGCACGATGGTCACGGGCAGGACTTCCAGGGGGAACACGACGCGGTTGACATAGTTGGTATTGGCCAGGATCAGGCTCGGGGAACGCGCGATGCATTCCGCGAACACGTTGAAGACGATCAGGCCCGAGAACAGTAGCAAGGCGAAATCCGTTTCGCTCTCGCCCATCCGGTTGCTGAACTTGGCGCGGAAGATGTACTTGAAGACGACCGTGTAGATGATCAGCAGGAAAATCGGGTTCAGGAAGGGCCAGAGCAGCCCGAGATACGAGCCCCGGTAACGGCCGAGCACCTCGCGGCGGGTGAGCTGCCCGATGAGCTGCCGGTGCCGGACGAAGCCCGCGATCATCTCCCACGGACCCGCTGGCCGGCGACGCCCGCGGCTCGTGGTGCGGACGGTCTGCGAATCGGGGGACACCGGGCTCGGGACGATAGGGGACATGGTCCCGGTATCCATAACGCTGGCTGCCCCACGGGAAAAGCACATCTTTCCGGGCATCCACCGGCTGCCTGCTTTCCGGAACCCTCACCATTTTCTTGTTGTCTCCCGGCAGGCGGTGGGGATACTTCCGGACCTTGCGCCGCGAGCGTTCTTGCTTTCCCGGAGCGCCGGGCTGCTGTACATTTGACCTGATTCCCTGTCCTCGGACGAAGTGATGATCCGCCCCGAAAATCTGTTGAACCGCCACTTGGTCTGGCCGCCTGCCACGATGCCCCTCTTCCCGGCTGGTTGGTTGGTCCGCTCGCACGCGGCAAACTCTTTACCCGCGGGTAACAAATGCCACTACGCGTTTGTCGCGCCTGCATGGGTCGGAGAAGGAATTCCCTTGAGAGATGATCAGCCCGCTTATGTATAGCCCGCCTTCGCTCGGGGGAATTCGCCCGCGCCGCTTCGGCATGGTGTCCTGGACGCCGCACATCGCGTTTGCTTACGACCTCGTGGCGGACCTGCGCCCGCGCGAACTGGTGGAGTTGGGCACGCACGGTGGCGAATCCTACTTCGCCTTCTGCCAATCTGTAGAGGAAAATCGTACCGGCACGACCTGCTACGCCGTGGACACCTGGAAAAATGATCTGCAGGAGGGCCATGACGGGGAAGGGGTCTATGCGGATGTTTACCGGCACAATCAGGAATTTTACGCTGGCTTTTCCCATCTGGTGCGCGCCACCTTCGATGATGCGCTCTCGCGTTTTGCCGACGGCAGCGTGGATCTGATCCACTTCGACGGCCTGCATACCTACGACGCCGTCCGGCATGACCTTTCCACTTGGCGGCGCAAGCTCAGCCCGCGCGGCGTGGCTCTGTTTCACGACATTGCCACCCGACACAACGATTTCGGTGCGTGGAAATGCTGGGAGGAAATCCGCCACGAGGGTGACTCCTTCGAATTCCAGCATGGCTGGGGGCTCGGCGTGTGGAAGCCGCACGGGGGCGAAACCGCCGGGACGCCGCTGCTCCGCGCACTCTTCAGTGCCAGTGCTGCGCAGGCGGAAAACATCCGCCACTATTACGTCATGGCGACGGATTCGTTGCGCCACCGCGCGAAGGGGGGTAACGGCTCGAACGGCCACGGTCCGAAAGACCGGGACGCGGAAGGACGCCGCCCCGTTGCCCTGCGCAACTGGACACCGGCCACGCCGTCCCCCGGCACTCCGGCCGCCGGACCGGCAGTGCAGATTTTCTTTCCCGGCAACGGCAGCGGGTTCCGGGAGGAGAATTCGGAGTTTCATCCCCTGGCACCCAACCGCTGGGAGCGGATCAACGTGTTGCTGCCCGCGGACTGGCACGGCCAGAGCCTGCGGATCGACCCGGGCAGCGGCTTCGCCCTGGTGGATATTGCCGGGGTGCGGATCGTTTCGGATGTCATGGAGCAAGTCATCTGGGAAAAGCTCGGCGGCGACCTGCTGGACGCGGTGCGCGTGCGCGGGGGCGCGGAGACGGTGCGCAACCCGCACGTGCTGCGCCTGCTCTGCGCCGAGGGCGACCCGCAAATCCTGTTGCCTGAGATCGACCTGCAAGGCAACGACGAGCCGATGCGGCTGGAGATCGGCATCCGTGTGCGGACCGAGATGTCCTCGTTCGGGCACACGCTCCAGGACTGGGCGCGCGAGTTGCGCGAACTACCGGACCTCCGCGCCCGCAACCAGCAACTCATCGCCGACCTGGCCCGCGAACGCGCGGCCCACCAGGAGGCCAGTCAGTCGCTGGCTGCCGGGCAGATCGCCGGAGACGCCGTCCGTGCCGAGTTGGACTGTGCCTCGGCCGCGCTGCACGCCGCGAACGAGCAGGCGTCGGCCCTGGCCGGGGAACTGGCGGCGGCTCGCGCCCAAGCCGGCGAACACGTGTCCGTGCTGATGGCAGAGGTCGAGGCCGCCCGCGCTGTTGGCAGGCAGCAGGTGGCTGCGGTCAACGAGCAACTGGCCGCGGCCCACGAGGCGGCGCAAGCGCAGTTTGTGACCCTTACCACCGAGATCGAAGGGGTCCGCGCCGATGGAAAGCAGCAGGTCGCCGCGCTGACCGATCAACTGGCGGTCCACGAGGCTGCCCGGGAGCACGCCGACCGGCAACGGGCCGCCTTGGAAGAACAACTCGCGGCGGAGCGCGCCCGTCACGACCAGCAGGCGGCCGAGATCGCGGGTTTGCGCCGCCAAGTCGAAGAAGCCAGCAACCTCCGGGGCGAATTCGACGCGGCGCGCGAGCAAGTGGAAACCGGCCAGAACCACCTGCACGACACCGAGGCGGAACTGCGCGAGTTGCGCGAGGACAAGGTCCAGTGGGAACAGGACCGGGAATTTCTCCGGCAGGAAATCGCCGGTCTGCATTCCGAGTTGCAGGCCCAGGACGAGACGCTGGTCAACACGAGCCGCCAGCAGGCTGACACCCACGCGGCCCTGGCCGAGATCCGGCTGCGTGCCGAGCAGGACCATGGCCGCGTGCGTTCCATGCAGCGGTCCGCCTCCTGGAAGCTCACCCTGCCACTGCGGGTTGCCAGCCGCGCGCTGACCGGCAAGCGTCCGGGGGGAGACAATGGGCAGGGGACGGATGCGCCCATGCTCAGCGCCGCGGACATGGCCGGGCAGAACGGCGGCTACCGCTTCCAGCTTGATTTTCCGACGGATTGGAACGTGCCCATGCAGCACGCCCGGATGCGCGGCTGGTGCCTGCCGCCGGCGGGCGGGCGGGTGCCGACCCTGCGTATCCGCTGCGGCGACCGCACGGCCGAGGTGCCCTGCGACGTGGCGCGGCCGGACGTGCAGGCGGCCTTTGGCGGGGAACCGGGCTGGCACCTGTGCGGCTTCGACCGCAAGATCGACCTGCCCGGCGGTCCGTCCCAACTTTCCGTCGAGGCCGTGGACGAGGACGGCCGGGCGTGGCTCGTCGGCCAGTACAAGGTGCGCGCGCCCTACGCCGCGTGGGCCCGGCAGGACATCGTGGGCGGCAACCCCGCCACCGATTACTCCGCCTGGATCGACTACTACGACGCGCTCAGCGCGGACGACCGCCGCCGCATCCGCGCCCAGGCGCGCGAGCTGCCCTACCGGCCGGTGATCTCGGTGGTCATGCCCGTCTACAACACGCCCGAGCGCTGGCTGACCAAGGCCATCGACTCCGTGCGCCGCCAGCTCTACCCATTCTGGGAGTTGTGCATCGCCGACGACCATTCGCCCAAGGGGCACGTGCGGGAAATCCTGTCGCGCTACGAACGGCTGGACCCGCGCATCAAGGTCTGTTACCGGGAGAAGAACGGCCACATCTCGGCGGCATCCAACTCCGCGCTGGAACTGGCCACGGGCGAGTTCGTCGCGCTGCTCGACCACGACGACGAACTGGCCATCCAGGCGCTCTATGCCGTCGCGCTGGAACTCCAGGATCATCCCGAGGCCGACCTGATCTATAGTGACGAGGACAAGCTCGACGACGAGGGCAAACGGTTCTCGCCCTACTTCAAGCCGCAGTGGAACCCCGACCTGCTCCTGGGCCAAAACTTCATCAGCCACCTGGGCGTCTACCGCCGCGAGGTGGTGACGAAGGCGGGCGGCTTCCGCGCGGGCTATGAGGGTTGCCAGGATTGGGACCTCGCCCTGCGCATCGCCGAGACGATCCCCGCCGAACGCATCCGGCACATCCCGCGTGTGCTCTACCATTGGCGAGCCATCGAGGGCTCCACCGCGCGGGCCGTGGAGGAGAAGGATTACATCGTGGAAGCCTCCCGGCGGGTGCTCTCCGACCACTGCGAGCGCACGGGCAAGAGCGCCGAAATCCTGCCCGTGCTGGGCAGCCACTTCCGGGTGCGCTACCGCCTGCCCGCGACGCCGCCGCTGGTCTCCATCGTCATCCCGACGCACAACCAGCCCCGGCTGCTGCGCCAGGGGATCGAGGCGTTGCGCGCGAAGACGACCTACGGGCGCTACGAGATCCTCGTGGTGGACAACCGTTCGGACGATCCCGCGGCACTGGCCTACCTGGAGGAACTCGACCGACAGGGCGGGGCGCGCGTGCTGCGCTACCCGAAGCCGTTCAACTATTCGGCGATCAACAACTTCGCCGTCGCGGAAGCCAGGGGAGAGCTGGTCTGCCTGATGAACAACGACATGGAGGTCATCACGCCCGATTGGCTGGAAGAAATGGCCAGCCAGGCGCTACGGCCCGGGATCGGCGCGGTTGGCGCGCTCCTGTACTACCCCGACGACACGATCCAGCACGCGGGCGTGGTCCTCGGTCTGGGCGGTGTGGCCGGGCACATCTTCAACCGGATGCCGCGCAACACGGACGGGTACTTCAACCGCGCGCGGCTGGTGCAGAACTTCACGGCGGTCACGGCGGCCTGCCTGGTCGTGCGCCGGGAGTCGTACCAGCAGGTGGGCGGCCTCAACGAGACGCTCAAGGTGGCCTTCAACGACGTGGATTTCTGCCTGAAGCTCCATGCCGCCGGGCTGCGCAACCTGTGGACGCCGCACGCCGAGTTCTACCACCACGAATCCGCCAGCCGGGGCAGCGAGGACACGACCGAGAAGCACCGGCGCTTCGTCGGCGAAGTGGAATACATGCAAGCGCACTGGCACGCGGCCATCGCGGACGATCCCGCCTACAACCTGAACCTGGGCACGGAGGACGGCGAGTGCCGCCTGGCGAGTCCGCCCCGGCTGCCGCTGCTGCGCACCCGGGCGCTGCCGGAGCCCGGGCCGCCCGTTCCGGCCGGGGTGAGCTGACACTCCCATGGCTGCATCGTTCCCCGGAAGGCGGGGC
>CAXTVY010000183.1:0-9050 GCA_964247665.1 uncultured Chthoniobacterales bacterium
GCGCCCGGCCGACACCCTGCTCCCGGGTCTCCCCACACCCACCGGTCATTGATCGAACCGCCCGGCTCCGCCCCGGACGCAAAAAAGGGGGACAAGCGTTGCCGCCTGTCCCCCTCGTGGGAATGCTGCTTTGTGCGCGGTGCTTAGAACTTGAACACGGCGCTCAGGCCGACGGTCGAGTAGAGCCGGTCGCCGCTCTTGTTGATGCCGTTGAAGCCCGTGCCGTTGTTGCTGAGCGTGCGGTCGCCGCGGTCCGGCTTCGTGTCGTAGCCGTAGTCAGTGTCGATGTTGATACTGAAGTTGCGCGCCAGCTTCAACTCGTAGCCGAAGCCCGCTTCCGTGGTAAACACCGCCGAATCATCGTACAGCGAGATCGAGGTGTTCACGGCGGGAATGTTGCCCGTGTAGAAACGCACGTGCTGCTCGGGGAGGTACTTGCCGCCCACCGACGCCTTGAAGTACGGCGTGATGAACTTGGGCGCGTGCACCAGGTCGAGGAGCGTGCGGGGCATCGTGACCTTGACGCCCACGTTGCCCTCGTAGGACTCGTACTCGCCGAAGTCACCCCGCAGGTCGTAACGGCCGCCCGCCGCACCGAAGGCCCCGGCGACATCCGTCACGTAACCCAAGCGGCGGTCGCTCTGACCATCCGAATGCGTGTAGGCGAAGCCGCCGTACACGGTGATTAGCGGGTTGACGATGTAGCCGAAATTGAGGTTGCCGGTGATCGCACCGGCGTCGTGCGTGGCGGTGAAGTCACGCGACTCGATCTTGGCAGGCAGGGAGAACGCACCCACGGTGCCGAAGTCGGCACTGCCGTTGCTGACGAATTTCGTGGCGTGGTAGTCGAACTCACCGGCCGCTCCGAGTTCGATGAAGAAGCGGGGCTGGGTGGCCGGCTGCTCGATCACGTTCTTGTGCACGTCTTTGGACGTATCCATCTGTTCAACGGGTCCGGCCTGGGCACAGAGGGAAGTGGCCACGGTGGCGGCGAGGAGCAGGGTGCCGGTCTTGCAGGCGTGGACGAAGGAGTGGTTCAAACGCGGAAGCATATCAGGTGTTTTGTAGGGAAACCGATGGGATCGATTTAGAACGACTAATCGCCCTTTCGTGATCCAGCGGTTGTATCCGAGGCGACAATTCGTTCGCTTTTCGAGAATTGCCAAGTCATATTTTGTAATGGCAGCCATTACAAACGGTTTGACAGACCGGATTCTGACGCAAACTCGTAAGCCCCAGCGGAGCTGACCCGGACGTGTGGCGGACAGCACGAGCGCTCGAACTGGCGGCTGCCCTCCGCCAGGGTGTGCCAGAACGTGTGTCGCCCGGGGTGATCGGCGTGCCAGGAAGCCAGGATGGCAGCCCAGCCCGGCGATGTATCCATCTGGCAGGGGAAAAGATGCACGCTCGTCTCACCGCCGGACAGGGCGGCGGTATCCAGCGCGGCCAGGTAGAGGAAAGCCATCGGGTCATCGCCGATGGCGAGGCAGCCGCGGGACCGGTCGCCACCGTGGATAAAGATGTTCGCGCCAGGGTGGGCGGGGTCCGCCGTGAGGAGGTCGGCCGCGTTGGGATAATCCAGTCCGAGCGACAAATAAAACTGGCTGTGGGGATTGAACCGGTCGATCCGGTAGAACCCCTCGGGCACCTGAAGATCGCCCTCGCGGCGTTTCGGGCCGGGGGTACCGGATAATCCCAGAATCGGCAAGGTGGCGACGAGGACGAAGGGTCGGGCAGCATTCTTGGTCGCCTGCGCCCAGATTTCGAGGCGGCGTTCGAGCTTGAATGCGCGCAGGTGCAGCGCGGCCGGTGGATAGGCCAACCCCACCGCAGCGAACGCCGTGCGGACAGCGGGTTCGCACCGCGCGCGGGCTTCCAACACGCGCGGAGCGGTGGAGGCGGCGGGTGGGGGGAGCATCGTCAACAAAGGTCCTGATGTCTCGGACTCCTCATCCCTACCTTGTTTGGCTTCAATCCACGAACTCCCTGGCCACGAGCGTCGCATTGTGCCCGCCGAAGCCGA
Organism: uncultured Chthoniobacterales bacterium; assembly: GCA_964247665.1. Taxonomy (GTDB): domain Bacteria; phylum Verrucomicrobiota; class Verrucomicrobiia; order Chthoniobacterales; family SZAS-18; genus CAHJWO01. The sequence goes on from CAXTVY010000183.1 coordinate 2,024, forward strand.
AGGAGTTATTGAGCACCACACGCACCCGGCGCTCGCGCGCTTTGTGCGGGACGTAATCCAGGTCGCACTCCGGGTCCGGGTCATCCAGGTTGATCGTCGGCGGCACCAAGCTGTCGCGGATCGCCAGCGCCCCGGCGGCCATCTCGATGGCCCCGGCCGCGCCGAGCGTGTGGCCCGTCATGGACTTGGTCGAGCTGACCACGAGGCCGCCCGGCATCGCGTGCTGGCCGAAAACCGTCTTGATGGCCTTCGTCTCGCACACGTCGCCGATGCCCGTGGACGTGCCGTGCGCGTTGATGTAATCGACCTCCTCCGGGTTGACCCCGGCGTGCTTGAGCGCCATGGCCATCGCGCGCGCCGCGCCTGAACCGTCGGGCAGGGGGCTGGTCATGTGGTAGGCATCGGCGCTGACGCCGTAGCCGGACAATTCGCAGTAGATCCGCGCCCCGCGCTTCTTCGCGTGTTCCAGTTCCTCGACCACGAGCACCCCCGCGCCCTCGCCGAGCACGAAGCCATCGCGGTCCTTGTCGAACGGGCGGCTGGCGCGCTCGGGGTCGTCGTTGCGGTTGCTGAGTGCCTTCATGGCGTCGAACCCGGAGATGCCCAGGGAAACCACCGCCGCCTCGGAGCCACCGGCCAGGAAGGCGTCGGCGTCGCCGAATTTGATGATGCGCCAGGCTTCGCCGATGGCGTTGTTGGCCGTGGCGCAGGCGCTGACGTGCGCCATGTTCGGCCCCTGGAGGCCCAGGTCCATGGAGATCATGCCGCTGGCCATGTTGGAGATCATCATGGGGATCATGAACGGCGACACGCGGCGCGGCCCCTTTTCGGTCAGGGTCGAGTGCTGGATTTCGAGCGTGCGCAGGCCACCGATGCCGCTGCCGAGCATACAGCCGAAACGGGTCAGGTCGAGCGAGGCGAGGTCCGCGCCAGAATCCGTCATGGCCATCTTGGCCGCGCCGTACATCAGGCTCGTGTAACGGTCCGCCCGGCGCATATCCTTGGGATTATTGAAGTAGGGCGTGGGGTCGTAGCCCTTCACCTCGGCAGCGATCTTGCAATCGTACTGGGAGACATCGAACGCCGTCACGCGGCCGACGCCGCTGACGCCGGCGAGCAGGTTGCGCCAGAAGGTTTTCAGATCATTGCCTACCGGCGAGACGACGCCCATGCCGGTGATGACTACTCTGCGGTCGAACATAGAGGGAAGTGCGCCGGGACGGCGTGTTGCGGGGGCGCTGCGCGCCGTTGCGGGTTGCGGGGTGGGAAAATTTCTTGGGCAGGTGTGAAGGGGCCTGCGTGCTTATTCTAATAAAGGCGGTTGGATTAGCTCGCAACCCGCAACGCACCGGAAGCGCGTCGCAACCCGCAACGGCTGCTTCCGAGCCGCCACCGCAACCCGCCTCCGGGCGCTTCAACGCGTGCCCATGCCGACGCTCTGGACAGTCTGGAACAGCTTGCCTTCGGTCTTGATGCTCGGAGCAATGATGATCTCCGTTTCCTGGAACTCGCGGATGCTCGCTGCACCCACGTTGCCCATGCACGTCGTGATTGCGCCGACGAGGTTCTCGCTGCCGTCGTCCACGCTGGCCGGACCAAAGAGGATTTGCTTGAGCGGACCCGTCGTGCCCACCTTGATGCGCGTGCCGCGCGGCAGGTTGGCGTGCGGGGTGGCCATGCCCCAATGGTGACCCTGGCCGGGCGCTTCCTGCGCCTTGGCGAAGGGGCTGCCAATCATCACGGCGTCCGATCCGCAGGCCAACGCCTTGCACACGTCGCCGCCCGTCCTCATGCCACCGTCGGTGATGATGGGCACGTAGCGGCCGGTCTTCTTGTGGTAAGCGTCGCGCGCGGCGGCGCAATCAACCGTCGCCGTCACCTGCGGCACGCCCAGACCGAGCACGCCGCGCGAGGTACAGGCCGCCCCCGGGCCGACGCCGATCAACACGCCCGCGACGCCGCATTCCATGAGCTCGAAAGTCACGTTGTAGCCGACGGCGTTGCCGATGATGACCGGAATCGTCAGATCCTGGCAAAATTTGGCGAGGTCGAGCGACTCGTACTCCGTGGACCGGTGTTTGACCGTGCTGACCGTGCTCTGGACGACGAACACATCCGCGCCCGCTTCCTCGGCGATCTTGCCGTAGGCGGCGGCTTTCTGCGGGATCGAGGACACGGCGGCGAGCATCCCCGCCTCCTTGATCTGCTTGACGCGCATGGCGATCAGTTCCTCCTGCACGGGCTCCTGGTAGAGCTTCTGGAGCAGGCTGGTGACCTCGTTCTTGTCGGCTTCGAGCACCTGGCTGAGCGCTTCCTGCGGGAACTTGTAGCGGGTCTGGACGCCTTCGAGGTTGAGCACGGCCAGGCCGCCCAGGCGGCCCATCTCGATGGCGAAGCCCACGTCGGTAACGCCGTCCATGGCGCTCGCAAGGATGGGGATGCGCAGTTTCAGCGGCTCCTTGTCGCGGCGCGGGATGAGGAACGTGGTATCGACCTCGTTCGGGTTGATGGTCACTTCACCAGGGACGAGAGCGATTTCGTCGAACCCGTAGGTCACCCTGGCTTTGCGGTTACGGCCGATCCACATGCCCATAAAAAATAGAAAGTATCAGACAGCGTTGGGTTTAAAGGCGGTCGAGGCCCACGCGCTCGTTTGGCCGGCCGCAACGCGGGCAGCTCGGCAGCGGAACGGCGCTGCGGTCCTCGAATTCAAGCCCACATATCGCGCATCTTATCTGGAATTGCAAAGCCCGGCGGCCCGCCTGGCGGCGGCGGTGCTCGTCGAGGGTCCAGAAAATCGCCACGGCTGCCAGGAAGACCGTCACGTAGAAGATGACAATAAACGTAAGGTGGACGCGGATCATTGGAAGTCGGAAGTCGGAAGTCAGAGGGACGCAGGATGCGGGATGCAGGCAGATCACTTTTCTACCTGTCCGTTACTTCCCACTTCCGACTTCCCACTTCCGACCTCGTAAGCATCGCTGCCCCAGGAGAATGTTGCCCAACCCCAAACGGCGGTTTCACCGGCGTCGGCGGGTGGCGGCGGGGCGCGGAACGTCAGGTGGGACAGGTATTCACGCGCAAATTCCTCCGCCTCGGCGTCGCCCGACGCCGCCTGGCGAAACAACCCGGGCTGGCGGAACAGAAATGGCATCCCCCCGGAGGAACGCACGCCCACCAGAAACACCGTCGGGTCCAGCAGCTTTACCCCCTTCGCGGCGGTGAAACGCACGGGCGGCATCTGCTCCGGCGCAAACGCCGCCGCGTCGCCGCTGAAGGTGACGCGCGTCGTCTGGCCGGGCTCGGGTGCCGCCGTCCGCGCGGATGGCACCGGCGTGGCCAGGGGCGGCAACAGGGCCGCGGGCACGGGCCCCGCCGGATGCGGCCGGGGCGGCGTTGAGACCGCCGCGCCGTTCGCCCTGGCGGGTTCCAGCCCCTTGAAGTCGGGCAGGGCGGTGTCGTAGGAGGGCGTGTAGTGGAAGTTCAACGTCGCCATCGTCTGGCGGGTCGTGGGCGTGGCCGGACGGGACATGAGCGCGGGGTCGGTCATCGCCAGCCAGCGTGCGAGCGCGGCGTTCTCCGGCCGGTCCAACGGCACGAGCACCACTTGCGCGGGTGGCGGCAGTTGCGATCCCGTGGGCGTGTAGGCCACTTGCAGGATGTAGAAGCTCGCCGCGTGTGCCAGCAGCGAAAGAAACAACAGCGGCAACAACCGCAGGCGCGACCACGAACGCCGCTCCCACTGGAAGATCAGCCCATCGGGATCGGCCACCGGGGCGCTCGGTGCAGGGGGCGGGGCGGTAGTCACTGGGCGGAGGATTCCGGCGCGGGGACGGTCGCCAGGGCCACGGTGTAATACTGCCCCAACGCCTGGTTCATCACGGCGACGACGGATTCATACGGGGTGCCCTGGTCCGCGCGCAGGATGATCGCGCGCGGCGAGCCCCGGTAGGCGGCCAGTTGGCGGCCGAGTTCATCCAGGGTGACAGGCTGATCCTGGAGGTAGATGCGCAGGGGCGGCCCGGCCTGGAGCGTCACCAGCCGCGCGTTGGCTTGCGGGGCGAGGCTGAACGGCGAGAACGGCAGTGTGACGGCAATGCCCGGCTGCAACACGAAGGACGAGCCCAGCAGGAAGAAAAACAGCAGCAGGAGCACCACGTTGAGCAGCGCCACCACACCCATGGGGCCGGCCGAAAGCTGGACGGAGCGGCGGAGTTTCACTTGGGGAAATGACCAGGGCCCAATGACCAAGGCCCAGCCAGACTACGCCACTCATTGCCGGGAGCCAAGCCTGCGGCGGGATCTTTCAAGATAAACGGCACCCGGCTCACTTTTTATCCACGGGTGTTTTGGTCGTCGGACCCGGGGCCTGCCGTTATGCCGTGCGGCGGTTACTTCTTCTTGCGGAAATCGACGACCTGCGTGGCCGTCTGGGAGCTGCCGAAGGGAATGATGTCCGTGTCCACCCGGTGATCGATCAGCAGGTTGACAATCTCGATGCCCGCACGCTCCATGTCGTGCAACAGCGCGTTGACACGCGCGGACAGGAAAGAATACGCCACGTAGGCAGGCACCGCGACGCACAGGCCGCCGGCGGTGGTCAGCAGGCTCTGGTAGATGCCGTTGGAAAGCGCCCCGGCCGTCACGTAGCCGCCGTGCGAAGATACCGTCACGAACGCTTTGATCATGCCCGTGACCGTGCCGAGCAGACCGATCAGCGGACTGATCTGCGCGATGACCGCCAGCATGGCGAGGTTGCTTTCCAGGCGTGGCACCTCCAGTTGCCCGGCTTCCTGGACGATTTCCTTGAGGTTCGTGCGCGGCAGATCGTGCCGCATGATGGCCGCGCAAACGACCCGCGCGACCGGCCCCGGAGTGCTCTGACAGATGATCTGGGCCTCGGCGTAGCTGCCCCGGCGGACGAGGTTGGAGATGCCGCGCAGGAGGTCGCCCACATCCACGTTGACGCGGCGCAGGTAACTCAGGCGCTCGACGAAAACCGCGACGGCCGCCACACTAGCAGCGAGGAGCAGCCACATCAGCGGGCCGCCTTTCGAAATGAAATCGTTCATCGTGGTACGCTCGCGCCCAGCCAGTCACGTCCCTGGCGCACATCAGGGAAATACCTGATAGGCGGATCATCCAGCGGGCGCGGAAAGCTGGCAAGAGAAAAATTGGAGGGGGTTAGGAAGGATGCAGGATGCATCCTTCCGCCTTCCTCAGCCGCGCTCCGACAGCGCGCTCGCCGTGATGTCCGCCGTATCGAAACGAAAGTTGCTCACGTTCGGTTTGTCGCGTAACGCCCGCAGCAGCGCCGCGAGGCTATGGCACGCGCTCGTCGAGAAAAACCGTACCAGCCCCACCGTCGTGTCCTTGCCGAATACTGTGATCATGATCGTGTCGTCATCGACCGAGTTCATGAAGATATGGCTGCCGTTGCCCTGATGATACAGCGCGTTGAACTCCACCTCGCCGATGCGCCGCGCCAGTTCCTTCGTGGCCGCGAAACTCCCTGCCGCCAGCGCGGCGATGATCGTCACGTCCATGACCTCGTGGTCCCCGCTCTGCGAAATGACGTTGCCGCCTTTGTCGATGATGACCGCCAAATCGCTCTCCGACTTGGTCAGGTATTCCTGCAAGACGGCGTCGATGTTCGCCACGTCTTCAATGGTCAGGACAGGGATGGAATCCATAGAAAACGGCTAGATGCAAGGGCAGTGCACAGCAGGTGGAGATCGCAGGCTTGGCAGCGGTTGGTCAGAAAAGTTCGGCGGCGGGAGGGAAAAAGAGACACCCGATAAGGGTCAGCGGACCGCCGAGGCCGCAGGGCTCGCGGAGGCTGGCCGTGAAGGTTCGCTTTCCTTGTTGAACTTGTGCAGAAGGAGCTGGGACACCGCGTTGAGCGCGGCGAACACATTCTGGCCGGTGCTGGACACCACCTCGAAGCTCTGCACCCGTTTCTTGCGGTTGTTGAGCAGAAATTCCAGGTAGTTCGTCGGCGCGATGTTGGGCAGGTCGCGCTTGTTGTATTGCACGACGTAGGGGATCTCGTCGATGGCGATGTTCTGCTTGGCGAGGTTTTCCTCCAGGTTCTTGAAGCTCTCGACGTTCTCTTCCATCTTGTCCCACTGCGAGTCCGCCACGTAGACGAGCCCGTCCACGCTACGCAGCACGAGTTGGCGCGTCGCGTTGTAGATCACCTGTCCGGGCACCGTGTAGAGCTGGAACTTCGTCTTGAACCCTTTGATGACCACGGCATTGAGCGGCAGGAAATCGAAGAACAACGTGCGGTCCGCCGCCGTTGCCAGGGACACGAGGTCGCCGCGGTTGTCCGGGTTGATGCGCGAGTGGATGTAGGCCAGGTTCGTCGTCTTGCCGCACAGCGCGGGTCCGTAGTAGACGATCTTGAACTGGATCTCTTTGCTGGCGTAATTGATGATCGACATGGCAGGGAAAATGACCAAAGCCCAATAGACCAAAGGTCGGAGTGGACTTGGCTTGCTGAGGTAAGTGGCGGCTTCTATTTGGTCGTAGCGGTTGAACCTTGGGCCTTGGTCATAGGTCATTCCGCCTGCAGGGCCGTGGCATACATCCGGGCCAGCTCGCGGGTCACGAGTTCGAGTTTCTCCCGCACGCCGGGCAGGAAGCCCCGGCCCGTGTGGCGCACGCTCAGGCAGATGTGCTCGTGCATGAAAAAGCTGTACAGCCCGCTCTCGGTGTAGAGCGTGAACGCCCGGAGCGACCCGAGGTTGGTTTCGCCCGTGAAGTTACGCGTGCGTTTAAAGAAAGGCGGCGCCATGGCGCTGAAACCCTCCACGTCGGCCTCCGACGGAAAGTTGCCCGCCAGTTGCAGGCCGTCCTCGAACATCACGGAGCAGCCTTCCACGCCGGGCAGGGCGCAGACGTGCTTGACCACGCCCTTCGCGTCCAGTTCGTCCTCGGTCATGAACAGGCTTTGCAGCGCGGAATCCTGGACGCTGGCGATCACCGGGGCCAGCGGATCTGTCTTTGCCGCGGAGATGCTGCG
>CAXTVY010000184.1:0-8906 GCA_964247665.1 uncultured Chthoniobacterales bacterium
GCCCGTGGTCACAGGCGAAGCAAACAAACGCGGGCGAGGAAACCCAAGCAGGGGGGAAGTAGAGGAGAAAGGTAGGACACATGCGTTCAGAAAACGAAGCAAAAAAGTTGAACGTTCCGTTCCGGCCACCCGGCTCGGGTCCGCCCATCGTCGTCAGTGGCATCGTGGCGTGGCCCGCCAGTTTTAACCGCGGCCTGCCGCCGGCAGAGGCTAAAATCCCACTGTCGTTCGTCCAGAACATCGTACCGAGGCGGTCCGGCACCCGGCGCACCGCCGATGACTGCGCTCGGGATGCAACCCACAGCCTATTCCGCTACGATGAAAAATGAAGAGGGAGCCGATGTGGCCATGATCCCGCGTAAATCGTTCCTTCCCCCAAGATTAGCTTCCCTTCGCCGTCCACCACCTTCCGGGCTTTCCCCATGTTCTTCCCACCCAAAGCTCCTTCCATCCCATGAGCAGCCCCGACCAGCCGGTTGATTTCCGCGCCCTCTTCGAGTCCACCCAGGAACTCTTCTTGGCCGTGCACGTTGGGGAGGACTACCGGATCGCCGCTGCCAGCGACGCTTACCTGCGTGCCACCATGATCCGGCGCGAGGAAACCGTGGGCCGACCGTTGTTCGACGTGTTCCCCGCCAATCCGGACGATCCGGCCACCACCAGCCGCCAGCAACTCCACGAAGCGCTCGACCGCGGGCGCGCGGGCGGTCCGGCCGAAACCCTGCCGGTATTCAAGTACGACATCCGGCGGCCCGAAACCGTCGGCGGCGGCTTCGAGGCACACTACTGGCAGACCTCCGCGGCCCCGGTCCGGGACGCGGACGGCAAGCTGAGCCTCATTCTCTGCCGCACGGAGGAAGTGACGGCCCGGGTCCAGGCGGACGAGGAGATGACCGATGCCCGCGCCCGGTTGGAGGCAACGTTAGGCTCCGCTGACGTGGGCACGTGGATCTGGGAGGTTTCGACCGACCGCGTTACGGCCGACCGCAACGTGGCCCGGTTGTTCGGGGTCAGCGCGGAGGATGCTGGCGGCGGACCGCTGGAACACTACACGCGCCACATCCACGAGGATGACCGCGAGCGCGTTGCCGCCAACATCGCCGCCGCGGCGGCCGGGGGACGGCGCTTTGACATGGAATACCGCCTCCGCCAGCCGGATGGCTCGATCCGCTGGGTAACGGCGCGGGGTTGGGCCGAGCACGACACCAACGGTGCCCCGAGCCGCTTCCCGGGCGTCGTCATCGACATCACCGAGCGCAAAAACGCCGAGCAAGCCTTGCGGGAAAGTGAGGATCGGCTGCGCCTGGCCGTGACCGCCGCCGACCTGGGTACGTGGGACTACGATCTCAATACCCTGGAGTTGACCTGGTCGGACGCCTGCCGCGCCATGTTCGGCGTCTCGCCGGACAAACCCATCACCTACGAGGACACGTTTCTGGCCGCGCTGCACCCCGAAGACCGGGAGCGCGCGGCGAACGCCGTGGCCGAGGCGACGCGTGCAGGCAGCACCAACCGGTTCGACCTCGAGTACCGCTCGGTCGGCCTGGAAGACGGCGTCGAACGCTGGATCGCCGCCACCGGCCGGGCCTACGCCGACGCCGAGGGGCAGCCGGCGCGCTTCATCGGCACGGTCATCGACATCACTCCGCGTAAGCGCGCGGAGGAAGCGATCATCCGGCACAGCCGTCAGCTCCAGAAGCTCACGGGCATTTCCACCCGGCTCAACACGGCGCACGACGTGACCAGCGTGCTGGGCATCATCACCGAGGAAGCGCGCAACCTTATCGGTGCGCAACGGGCCGTCACTGCCGTCGCCCCGGGCCTCGTCGCACCGCACCCCGTCACGGTCGTCTCGCAGCAGGGTGGTGCGCCGGGAACCGGCACCACCTACCGTGGGATCGTCGGCAGCGCGCAAGCTCTGGACGACCTGATCGAGCGTTTACACGGACCCATGCGCGTCAGCCGCGAGGAGGCCGAGAACACCCTGGCCCTGCGCGATCCCACCGCCGCGGTGATTAGCCCGGCCGAGCCTACCGGCGGCTGGCTGGCCGCGCCCTTGAACGGACGCCATACGCGCAGCATCGGGGTCATTCACCTGGCCGACAAACGCACGGAGGATTTTACCGCGGAGGACGAGGCGCTGCTGGCCCAGTTAGCGCAGATCGCCGCCGTGGCCATCGAAAACGCCCGGCTCTACCAGGAACTGCGCGACAAGGACCTGCGCAAGGACGAGTTCCTGGCCATGCTGGCGCACGAGTTGCGCAACCCCCTCGCTGCCATCCGCAACGCCGTTGCCCTGGGCAGCGACCAGGAGGCCGGGGCGGAGGAAATCGAGTGGAGCATGGAGGTCATCAACCGGCAGATGCGCCAGCTTTCCCGGCTCATCGATGACCTGCTGGATGTCTCGCGCATCACCCAGGGCAAGGTGCAGCTCCGCCGCGAACCGCTCGACGCCGCGCGCGTGCTCCAGAGTGCGCTGGACGCCGTGCAGGCGCTGATGGAGGAGCGCGAACACGAACTGACCGTCTCCTTCCGGCCCGGGACCCTGCACCTGGAGGCCGACCCGACGCGGTTGGAGCAGATCATCGTCAACCTGCTTTCCAACGCCGCCAAGTACACGCCCAAGGGGGGCGAAATCTCGTTGCGCGCCAAGGTGGAGGACGGCCACGTCGTCATCCGCATCCGGGACAACGGGGTGGGCATCCCGCCCGACAAGCTACAGCAGATGTTCGAGCTGTTCGCGCAGGGCGACCGGGCGCTCGCGCGCTCGGAGGGTGGGCTGGGCATTGGGTTGACGGTGGTGCGCTCGCTGGCGGAGCTGCACGGCGGCACGGTGACGGCGACGAGCGAAGGCCGGGGCCGGGGCAGCGAGTTCGTACTGCGGCTGCCCGCGCTGGCACCCGAGAACAGTCCGGCTCGGTTGGCCTCGCGGGCGGCGGCGGCCTCGCGGGCCGTGCGGCTGCCGGTGCGTCCGGCGGCGGACGCCGCCGGGGCGGCCTTGCACCGGATTCTCATCGTGGACGACAACGCGGACTCGGCAGACGGCATGGCAAAAATCCTCAGCCTGCAAGGGCACGACGTGCGGATCGTCTATGACGGCCCGAGCGCGCTGGACGCCGCGCGCGAGCACCTGCCGCGTTTCGTGTTGCTCGACATCGGGCTGCCGGGTATGGACGGCTACGAGGTGGCGACGCGCTTGCGCCAGGAAGAGACGGTCAAGGATGCGACGTTGATCGCCGTGTCGGGCTACGGTCACGACACGGACCGCCGCCGCTCGCGCGAGGCGGGGTTCGACCAGCATCTCACCAAACCGGTCGATCCCGAACAGTTGCTGGCGCTGCTGGTGTGAGGTTCTGTGCCTGAACGGCGGCTCGGCCGTAACGTGTCACGCTGCCTGCTGCCACATGCCGTCTCCCCGGCCCAGGCCGAACGCCTCTGCCAACAACTCGTAGGAGCGTTTCCGCGCCGCGTGGTCGTGGACCATCGTGCTGACCATCAATTCGTCCGCGTGCGTCTCGGCGGCAAGCGCCTCCAGCCCGGCGCGGACCGTCTGTGGCGAGCCGACGAAAATCTTCGCGCGGAAATCCTCCACGAACGCACGCTCCTCGGGCGAGAACGGGTAGACCAACGCCTCCTCCGGAGTGGCAATAGGCGCGAACTGCCCCCGCGCCCGGCGCACGGCCATCAGGTCCAGGCTCGCGGCGAGCCGGTCGGCCTCGGCGTCGGTTTCCGCGCACAGGGCCGACACCGTCAGGATCAGGTGCGGCCGGGTCAGGCGGCCCGGCACCGGCCGGAAGCCCTCCCGGTATGCCCGGGCGGCGGGCAGCACCCAGTCGGCGCTGAAATGGTGGGCGAACGCATAGCCGAAGCCCATGCGGGCCGCCAGCCGCGCACCGTAGTCGCTGGAGCCCAGCAGCCACACCGGCGGCAGCGGCACGTCGTCGGGCAACGCGCGCACGCCCCGCAACGGGCTGCCCGGCGGGAAATCCATCTGCCCGGCGAAGGCCAGCACCTCCTCGATCATCTCCGGGAACTCGTCGCCGCCCCGGGCGGTGCGGGAACCGCGCAGGGCCAGCGCGGCGCGGCCGTCCGAGCCGGGCGCGCGGCCCATCCCCAGGTCGATGCGCCCCGGGTGGAGCGCCTCCAGCACGCGGAACGCCTCGACGATGCGCAACGGCGCGTGGTTGGGCAGCATGATGCCGCCGCTGCCGACGCGAATATTTTTCGACACGCTGGCGAGATGGGCGATGGGCACCTCCGGCGAGGGAGACACGACGGTTGGCAGGTTGTGGTGTTCGCTGCCCCCGTAACGCTGGAAACCGAGCCAGTCGGCGTGGGCGGCGAGGTCCAGCGAACGGCGCAACGCCTGCGCGCCGGACGACCCGGCGGACAGCGGCGAAAGATCGAGGACGGAAAGCGGGAAGCTCATGGGGAAAGATAGCCCGGAACCGCAGTTTTCTCACGCCGCACTTGACTCCCAGACGATAAAACCCTTAGGAAGAAGGCCGTAGGGGATTTCTGACCACGGCGGCTCGCCCCGGCACCTCGCTTTGGAGGGTTCAGCAGAGCTTTGACCTGATTGCCATGAAGAAACTGTTGATTGCGGCGGGCGCGGTGGTGCTCCTGACGGGCCTCGGATTATTGGGGGCCGGACTGGCGCACATGGGCGAGAAACCGGCCAAACTTTCCTGGAGCACGCCGGAATTCCGCAGCGCGCTGATGACCTTCGCCTACAAGGTTTACGGTAACCCCAAGATGGAGAATGGGCGGCACTACCTCTCCAAGATCACCTTCAAAAACTCCGGCGAGCGGCCCCTCACGGACTTTTCCATCAGCTACAAGCTGGAGGACTACATCCCGTGGACCGACCCGGACGTGATGCCGGTCGTCCCGGCCGGATTTTCCTTCGCCAAGTTGTACTATCCACGGCTGCCCGCCAGCGTGACGCAGCTCCATTCGTCCACGACGTGCGCCTTGCAGGTCAAGGTGCAATGGAAGGAAAACGGCCAGAGCCGCACCCAGACGTTCCGCCACGACGTGCTGCTGCGCCCGGTCAACGAGCTGACCTACTGCGACCTGCCCGCCGGGGAGGTCGAGTCCTGGTTCGACGCCTTCGACACCTCCGATTTCGCCGTGGCGATGGTCACGCCCAGCGACCCGGTCGTGGCCGCCTACGCCGCGCAGATCAGCAAGCGCGCCGGGGGCACGGTGGCGGGCGTCGCCGGCGGCTCGAAGGAAATCTACCGGCTCTGCTCCGTTGCCTACGACTACATGTGCCGCACGGGACTGCGCTACACTGGCGATAGCGGCGTGCCCGCCAACTACGACGATGTCAAGACCTACGCCCAGGCCGTGCGCCTGCCGCGCGATGTCATCCTCAACGACAACGGCCTGTGCGTCGAGCTGGCCATCCTGTGGGCATCCGTGCTCAAACACCTGGACGTGGAGGCCGCGCTGGTCATGGTGCCCGGGCATTGCTACGTCATCGCGTATTCGCCCAGCATGGGCCTGCCGCTCGACCAGGGCATCCCCATCGAATGCACGTCCATCACGCCGCAGGCCGTGGGCAAGAAGGAGTTCGTGTCCTTTGATGATTCGGTGAAGATGGCTGTCGATGAAACCAAGCAACACCTGGAGGACGGCCGTTTCCTCGTGCTGCCCGTCGCCGAATACCAGCAGATGGGGTTCACGCCGCCGGAATTGCCCGACGTGGATGTAACCAGAATCACCGAAACCCTGGAAAAGCGGCTGGCGGCCCCCGCTCCCACTCAACCTCAGACCTTCGCCACGGCGCAGGCCGGACCGCCGAACAATGCGGGCGACGGCGAATCACCCGACCAACCGCCGCCACCCGAGCAAACCCTGCCTCCCCAGCAGCGAGGCAAAGGCACGATCAACTGGACGCACCCACGCGGCTATCTCTCCATCGACTTCCCGCCGGACTTCATCTCCATCAAGCCGCAGCGCAACCCCGGCAACGTCCTGCTGCTCGTGGCGGGCAACCCCAAGACCTCGCTGGAATGCGACGTGATGCAGGTCTTCGGCACGAAGGACCCGGCTGTCGCCTGGAGGTACATCGTCACCGCCGCCGGCAAGGTCGGCATCCACGTCAACCTCCAGGACACCAAGGCCAACAACAGCATGATGTTCTACAGCGGCACGACGAACAATCACGGATCGCTGAACCAGTGGGTCTGCGCGGGCAAGGTCGTGCCCGATGGCGTGCTCTTCGTCTCCGTGGGTGCCAATCAACTGGCCTGGAAGAGCCAGAACTCCAACGTGATGAATCTGCTCGGCAACGTGCACTTCAAATGACCTGGCCCAGCCTCCTGAAAACCGTCGGCCGCGCGCTGGCCCTGGCCATCTGCCTCGGTGCGGGGAACCTCCGGGCGCAATCGCTGCCGAAGACCGCCGACATCAACGAAACCGTCTTCGCGGACGGCTCCGTAGACCTGAACTTCCAGATGACCTTCGACGCCGCGCCCTGGCGGCAGTGGAAGGCGATGGTAGGCGACGAACCGGCGCGGCTGCGCGCCATGATGCGCCACCAGTTCGCGGCCTTGACCCTGGAGAACTTCAAGCTCGACCGGGATGACATGGACCGCACAGCCAAGATGAGTATGCACAGCCCGACCGGGCCAGAACTGCGCGACGACGGCAGCTTCCAGATCCCCGTGGACGGCTATTTCCGGCTGGTCAACGGGTCGGGGCAGACCTGGTTCTTCAGCGGCAACAATCCCCACGGCGGCAACACGCTCAACAACGTGAAGGTGACGCTGCCCGCCAACGCCCTCAACGCCTACGTAGCCAACCCGAATAACGCGGATCAGGCGTTGGTCTTTGCCCTGACGCCCGCGCCCTCGCCCGCCCGCTGGTTCTATCTGGCGGGGACAGCCGTGGCGCTCCTCGGGCTCGCGGTGCTGCTGACGGGCGTGCTCGCCCGGAGGCGGGGCGTCGAGGTTCTCCCACCCTCGCTGCCGGTGCACAATCTACCCGCCGCCCAGCCCGCCGCGGCCTTCCCGCCCCCGCCGCAGACGGTGCAGCCGCCGCCCATGCCGCCGCAGGGGCCGATTTGAACGGGGGGGGGTGGTCATCGAGTTATGCCCGGTCCACGCGGTGCCCGCCCGGGATGGTCTTGACCCTGGCTTGTGCTTTGTGTCACCATGACGAAATGCGCTTTTTCCTGCCTGTTCTCGCTGTCCTGATCATCCTCACGGTCGCGCGCTCCGCCAGAGCACGCATCGGCGAAACGGAGGCGGAGATCGTCGCGCGCTACGGCGAGAGCAAAAAGGATGCGGCGGGCTACAAAGGGCACAGCAGAATCACACCCGCGTCGATCCAGCTTTTTGCGAAAGACGGCATTACTATCCAAGTGGCGTTTGCAGACGGAAAGTCGGTCGCCGAGGCATATTGGAAAACAAACGGAATGGAGTTGAGCGGCGCAGAACAGGGCGCGTTGCTGGTTGCCAACCAGGGGCAGTCAGCATGGTCCTCTTCCAACCCTGCCGGCAGCCGAATGGATTACACCCGGGATGACCACGCGGAGACGGGCACTTACGACCATAACACGCAAGTCTTAGATCTTCGTGCGGAGAAAACACCCATCAAGCCTCTGAGCGGCTTCTGACGGAGCGCTCGTTTCGATGGACGACGTTGGTCGAACGACCTCGTCGCCCATTTATGCGGGCGAACGAATTGCCCGCCGCCGCAAACACTGGCGTCCCCGGGTAGGAGGAACGCCGATTCCACCGGCGTATGGCCGTCGTTGCCCCTGCCGCTCCCCCCGCTACCCCGCCGGAATCGTCCCTCAAGCGCACCTGCCGGGAATGGCTGCTCAACGAGGCCCATACGACCGGCAAGCACAGCGGCCCCGCCGCCGCGAACAAGGCGCACCACCAGGCCCATCCCTGGTGGCAGGTGATGTGCCTGACGGGCGTCGATTATTTTTCCACCCTGGGCTACCAGCCCGGCATCGCCGCCCTGGCCGCCGGGGCGCTGGCCCCCATCGCCACACTGGTCCTGGTCATCCTGACGCTCGTCGGCGCGCTGCCCGTGTACCGCCGCGTCGCCCGGGAGAGCCCTAATGGCGAGGGTTCCATCGCCATGCTCGAACACCTCCTTCCCTGGTGGAAGGGCAAGCTCTTCGTCCTGACGCTCCTGGGATTCGCGGCGACGGATTTCATCATCACCATCACCCTTTCCGCCGCCGACGCGACGGCGCACCTCGTCGAGAATCCTTACGTGCCCGCGTTTGTCCACGGGCACAACGTGGGCGCGACGCTGGTCCTCGTGGCGCTGCTCGGCGCGGTGTTCCTCAAAGGATTCAAGGAGGCCATCGGCATCGCCGTCGGGCTGGTGGGCGTGTACCTCGTGCTCAACGCGGTGGTCGTGGGTGATGGGCTGTGGCACTTGGTCCAGCATCCGCACCATTTCGTGGATTGGCGGCAGGCGCTCTACACCCAGCACAGCAGCCCGCTGGCGATGATCGGCGTGTCCTTGCTGCTCTTCCCCAAGCTGGCGCTCGGGCTCTCGGGCTTCGAGACCGGCGTGGCCATGATGCCGCTCGTCCAGGGCGACGCCGACGACGACCACGAACGGCCCGAAGGCAAAATCCGCGCCACGCACCGGCTCCTGGTGACGGCGGCGGTCATCATGAGCGTGTACCTGCTGGCCAGTTCGCTGGTGACGACGCTGCTCATCGCGCCCGAGGATTTCCGGCCTGGCGGCCCCGCCAACGGCCGCGCGCTGGCGTTCCTGGCACATCGGTTCCTCGGCAACGGCTTCGGCACGCTCTACGACATATCCACCATTGCCATCCTCTGGTTCGCCGGGGCGTCGGCCATGGCGGGCCTGCTCAACCTCGTGCCGCGCTACCTGCCGCGCTACGGCATGGCTCCGGAATGGGC
>CAXTVY010000185.1:0-8903 GCA_964247665.1 uncultured Chthoniobacterales bacterium
CGCACCGAGGTTTGTGGGGGGCATCAACAACGTGGGCAGAAAGGCGCTCTGCGGATCGGTCGGGGGGTGCAACACATCTTTGAGCAGGACGGGATGCCGCTCGTCGACCTGCGCCGCCAACCATCGGTAGGCCATGACAACCGGCAAATCGACGCCATCTTTGATGGTGACAAAGCAGGGGCTCGGTTCGGCGTTGAGCGCGGCCACCTCGGCGGCATCGCGCGGGTCGATCTCACGGATGTTCGCCTGCTCGTAAACAATTTCCGGCTGGAAATCGCCCATGCGGTCGAGTTTGTGCGCGATCTGATCAAGGGTCGCCTGCCGCACAACGACGCGTGGTACCTCGCCAGAACCGATTGCCACACCTCCCGGCATCAGCCGCGCGGAGGCCCGGTGGCGATAGGAAAATGGATCGAACGGCAGTGCGGCTCCGTGCGACACGTCTCCGGCTGTAACACCGCGGTCGTCCGAGCGAGTACCGCATAGCTTGACCAACGCGCGGGCCACCGGAATTTCGTGGATGCTGTCTTCGGTCAGGGACACCCGCACCGTGTCGCCGATGCCGTCCAAGAGCAGGGAGCCAATGCCGATGGCGCTTTTGATCCGGCCATCCTCACCGTCCCCGGCCTCCGTGACACCGAGATGCAGGGGATAGTTCCAGTCCGGCCCTTCCTTTTGCAACCGGTCCACGAGCAACCGGTAAGCGGCGATCATTACCTTCGGATTGCTCGCTTTCATCGAGAAAATGAGGTCGTAAAAGCGATTGTCACGAGCGATGCGGGCAAACTCTAGGGCGCTCTCGACCATCCCCAACGGTGTATCGCCGTAACGGTTCATGATGCGGTCGCTCAATGAGCCGTGATTCGTGCCGATGCGGATCGAGATCTTCCGCTGCTGGCAGAACTGCACGAGAGGCGTGAACCGCTCGCGGATGCGTTCCAGCTCGGCTGCGTACTGCTCGTCGCTGTATTCCTTGACGGCGAACTTCTTGGAGTCGGCAAAGTTGCCCGGGTTGACGCGCACCTTGTCCACCCAGCGGGCGGCTTCCATCGCCGCATCCGGCTTGAAGTGGATGTCCGCGACGATGGGCACGTCGCTGCCCCGTGCCACAAGGCCCTGCTTGATGAACTCCAGGTTGCGCGCGTCTTTGACTGTTGGCGCGGTGATGCGCACGATCTCGGAGCCCACCCCGGCGAGTTCAAGCGTTTGCTGGATGCTCGCCTCGGTGTCCATCGTGTCGCAGGTGATCATGGACTGGACGCGGATCGGGTTCTCCCCACCGATGCCGACTTTGCCCACGAAGACCTCGCGGGTCAGTCGGCGGCGGATGGGTCCGTTCGTCTGCAAGCGAATGGGCGTGGTCATGGCGTCGAAACAGAGAAATGTTTGGTCCAACCTATTTGTGGGCCGCTTTTTGGGTGGGAAACTCCACCTCGCGGCGCTTGTCCCGGGAAGAAGCGAGGTCGCCCACGTCGAAAAAGGTCACGTAGAGCATGTAGCTGGCGATAACGAGGAAGCAGGCCGTTTGCACCACTTCGAGCACGCGCAAGTTCACGGGCTTGCGCCGGATGGACTCAATGATGGCCAGCAGGATGTGCCCGCCGTCGAGCACCGGAATCGGGAGCATGTTCAGCAGCGCGAGATTGACGTTTAGCACGACGCTGAACCACAACGCCAGCCGCCAGCCCTGCTCGCTGGAAAGCAGGTAGAAATAGGTCTGGGCGATAAACAACGGTCCACCGAGGTGTTGTAGTCCGATAGCCGATTTCGGAGCCAACACCGCGCCGACGGTGTTGACGATCCCCGTCACGCTGCTCACAATCTGGTCCGTGGGCAACTCGTGCACGAGCGTCATCTCGCCGCCACCAGCCCAGCCGATGCCATCGGCGTTAAAATCCTGCGCAATGCCGATCATCGGCCGCGACTCGCCTTTGGGCACCACCGGCACCAGCGAGACTGTCCGATCAACACCGCCGCTGTTGAGCGCAAGGTTCAGCGGTTCGCTCGCCGTGGCCTTGCGCGTGGCGGCAGTCAGGTCGTCGAAACGTGTGGCCGGAGCGCCGTTGATCGACGTGACGAGATCGCCATCCTTGATCCCGGCGAGGCTGGCCGGGCTGCCCTCCGTGACGTAGCTGATCTTGAAAGGCATCGCTGGCAGCTTGGTCTGGAACGTCTGCTGGCCGCGTGCCACCGTCAGCTCCATCTCCTGACCATAGTGATTTTGCTCGGCCTCAAAGAATTCATCGGTGCTCCAGAGCTTCTTTCCGTCAACGGCGGTGACAACGTCGTTTTCCCGCAATCCTGCCTTGGCCGCCGGGCTACCGTCCTTCACCTTCTTGACGACGCTGGAGTAGGCCGGTCCAATCAGGACCTGCCGCAACGCCTTGCGCCGCCACCAGCCGCCTTTCTTTTCCTGCACCAATGGCTTCGGCAGGAAAGTGAGGGTCTGATCCCCGCGCTGGACCTCAAAGGGGATCGTCTCGCCCTCGCTCCGCGCCACGTACCAGACGACGCTGCCAGTCATGCCGCCGAAGCGCTTGATCGGGTGGCCATCGACGCTGAGCATCAGATCACCCGCCCGCAGGCCATCCGGCACGCCCGGCGTGGTGCAGGCCGCCTTGGCGGCGGGAGAATCGGCCGGAACATAGCCGATGTACCTGGTCGATTCGGTCTCGCTCAACGGCCGCCCGATCTGCCAGACGATCACGGCGAAGAGAAATGCGAGCCCGAAAGAAAATAGGGGACCGGCAATGGCGACGATGATTTTATCGAGCGGAGAAACCGTGGGCAAGGCAGCGCGCGGGATCTCGCTTTCGCCTTCGATGGCGTCCATCGGGGCCATCTGCGGTAGTTTCACGAACCCGCCGAAGGGAATGGAGCCGAGACTGTAAACGACACCGTTGTACGTACGCTTCCACAAGGGCTTGCCGAACCAGACGGCGAACTGCTCAACCACCAATCCGCGCCAGCGCGCCGCCAGGAAATGGCCTAGCTCGTGGACCACGATCAGGAGGTTGAAAATAAGGATGGCTTCGAGAACGACGACGATGAACTTGAAGACGTTGAAAGAGGTTTCCATGAGCCAAAAATCGGAAAAGGGAGCAACGCAGTGCCGAACCGGGCGTTCAAGGGCGCACGCACCCCGGGAGGGTTCGAGCGAGCAGGGCGATTTGACGGTGAGGAGTCACGCACGGAGGAGCACGGAAGCTCGCTGGCGGGCTTCCGCATCCGCCGCAATGATACCATCCAGTCCGGGATTCGCAACGTTGCGATGCTGACCCATGACCTCGCTGACGGTCTCCCAGATGCGCGGAAAAGGGATCATCCCGTCGAGAAAGGCTGCGACGGCCACCTCGTTCGCCGCGTTGAGCACGGCGGGCAGCGTGCCTCCGGCCTCCCCGGCAGCCCGGGCGAGGTCCAGGGCTGGGAAGTCGGCCGTCCGGGGCGGCTCGAACTCCAGCGCGCGCAGCGTGGTGAAATCCAGCGGCGGCAGCCGGTTCGCCACCCGCTCGGGCCACAGGGCGGCGTACTGGATCGGAAAGCACATGTCTGAATGGCTGAGCTGCGCCAGCACCGAACTGTCCACGAACTCGACCATCGAGTGCACGATGCTCTGGGGATGCACGACTACTTCTACCTTCGACATGGGCACATCGAAGAGCCAGCGGGCTTCGATCATCTCCAGGCCCTTGTTGAACAGGGTCGCTGAATCGATGGAGATCTTGCGGCCCATGTCCCAGGTGGGATGCTTGAGCGCCTGTGCCGGGGTCGCTGCTGCAATCCGTTCGTTGGACCATTGACGGAACGGCCCGCCCGAAGCCGTCAGGATGAGCCGCCGGACCGTGGCCGGGTCGCGCCCTTCCAGACACTGGAAGATCGCGTTGTGCTCACTGTCTACCGGCAGCACCTTCACCCCCCGGGCCACGGCTGCCTGCATCACGGCCTCGCCTGCCATGACCAGGATCTCCTTGCTGGCGACCGCGAGGTCGCGCCCGGCTTCGATGGCCGCCAGCGCTGGCCGCAAGCCGCCGGTGCCGATAATCGCCACCAATACGAGATCGGCGTCCACGGTGGCAGCCAGATCGACCAGCCCCTCGTCACCAAAGAGCAAGCGTGGCCGGTAGCCCGGCGCGAGGCACTGCTTCAATTCGTCGGCGGACGCCTCGTCTACCAAGCACAGGGCGGCGGGCCGGAAGCGGTTGGCCTGCTCCGCGAGCACGGCGGCGCTGCGGTACGCGGCCAGACCGACGAGTTCAATGCGATCCGGCAGGTCAGTGGCAACCTTTGCGGCGCTCTGGCCGATGGAGCCGGTGGCCCCCAGGACGATGATTCGACGCTTGCGCATGACGGAACCTCCGCGGTGCTTCACCGGGGAGCGAGTAGGAAGTGGAGATAGAAGAACAGGATAGGCGCGGTAAACAGCAGGCTGTCGATGAGGTCCAGCACGCCGCCGATGCCCGGCAGCATCCGGCCCGAATCTTTGACGCCTGTGCTGCGCTTGAGGATAGATTCGGCGAGGTCGCCGATCACCGCCGCCACGCCGAGCAAAAGTCCCAGCACCAGGAGGTCGAGCCTGTGCAGCAGGCCGAGCTTGGCGGGCAGCAGGGCGCGCAGGCCGAAGCTGGCCAGCAGCGAAAAGGCCAGCGCCCCACCGAAACCTTCCCAGGTTTTGCCGGGGCTGATGTGCGGCACCATTTTGTGGCGGCCAATCACGCTGCCCGTCAGGTACGCGCCCATGTCGCTGAACTTCGATACCGCGATGAGGTAGAGGACGTAATATTGGCCCTGCAACCAACCCCCGGGTGAGCGCGGAACCACATAGATGATGTTCTGGATGAAATTGAAGAGCCAGGGGACGTACAACAGGCCGAAGACGGTGTATGCCATCGTCTCCAGGGGCGGAATGTTCTCCTGGGCGTGAGTAAAAAACTGGCGGCCGAACACGCCGAGCAGGAAGATCAGGAGCACCGCCATCTCGAAGTTGTCCGAATGGGTCGAACCGTTGCGGTGCGCCAGGAAATAGTAGCTGCCGGCAAAAAAGATGCCCGCGCAGATCATCCCGAAATTTTTGAAGTTCGGTAGACCTTTGTAGTCGAGCATCCCGTAAAACTCCCACAACCCGAGCAGGCCGAAGAAGGAAGTCAGTAGCAGGTAACCAACGGGCACGCCGGCGAACAGTACCCCCAGGAGCACTGACCAAAGCGCCACGGCACTGATTAAGCGCCGCAGAAACACGACGCGCTTGCTGCGGCTCGCGGCGGGAGCAGGCGACGCCGGTACAGCGTCGCTCCCGATCGGCGGGCGGTGCGGCGTGGCATTCGGATTGGCTTCTCCCCCGGTCATCGGCGCGGACACCTTCCCGGAAGCGCATCGGGATGGCAAGCCCGGAAACGGCGCACTCCCGCCGGGAAATCCACCCACTTGAAACCGCCACGAAGCGTCCTCACAACTGCGCGGCGATCTTGTTGAAAGATTTCTCCAGGTTCTCCACTTGGCCGAGCACGGGGCGATAGCGGTCTTCCTGGACGTTGCAAAACGTTTCCAGCGGTCCATACACCTGCGCCGCTTTCTGGTAGAACACGTCGATGGCCTGCGTGATCAGGTCCTCGATGGCCCGGGTCAGTTCCTCGCGCTTGGCGTCCATCTGGGTGTGGTAAGCCTTGATTACCCGCCGCGCGTTCGCGCTGACCATGACCACGCCGAAGGCCACGACCACTGCGGCGGTCACGCCGGTCACGTCGAACACCGCCAGGGTCGCGAGCTTTGCCGCGAGGGCCGCTAACACCGTGCCGCCCACTGCCCCACCCACGGGCACGCTCGCCCACACGGTTTGCCCGGCGAACAGCTCGTGCAACAACCGCTGGATATGGTCGTCAGCCATGTTCTCGACCATGGCCAGCTGGATGCGCTCGAACAGGCGGGTGCGCTGCTCAGCAAAATCCGCCATGCCCGCGCCGAACTGCTTGCGAGTGTCCGCCGCGAAATTTGCCTGGAGCGATTCGTAAAGCACCGTCCAAACATTCTTCAGTTCGTTCTCCAACAGCCCGAGCGCGTGCTCCATCCGCTTCGTGATGGCTTCGCGCAACATCGTCTCCAAGTCGCGCTGGAACTCTGTTTGCCACTGATTGTCGCGGTTGAAAACGCGTTTCACGGACTGCCAGAGCTTGAGTTTTGCGCGGAGAATCGCCTCGCCCTTCTGTTCGACGCGCCCGTAGGCCATGTCGATGCCACGCAGAAATCCCTGCACTTGCAGGTTGCTGCGCTGCTGCATGTTTGCCATGGTCGCCTTGAGCCGTACCAATTGCTCGCGGTCAGCGGCGATGATCTTCTGGCTACTCCGCGCCTGTTCGGACAGGTCCTTGAGCACGACCTGCGCGGTCTGACAAACGCTCTTGAGCTTTGTACGCCGGACCTCGCCCGCGCCGATTGTTTCGTTCACATAGTCCTCGAACGGTGCGAAATGGCTCTCCGCCCAGAGCCGTTCTTTGTCCACGCCGTTCGTCTTCGACAGGAACGCCTTCTTGGCGGACACCGCGAAGATCGGGAACGCCTGACCGAAACGCTGCATCGCAGTTTGGCGCAGGTGCTGGGAAACCACCTCGATTTCCTGCTCGTCGCGCAGGTCCATCTGTTGCAAAACGAACACCACGTTCTTGAGCCAGCGCTTTTGTAACAGTTCCAAAAATTGCCAGGCGCTTGCCCCCCATGGATTCACCACAGAAAAAACGAAGATGATAAGATCGGCCTGCGGAACAAACCGCTCCGTGATCGTCTGATGGTCCGCGACGATGGTGTTCGTGCCAGGAGTATCGACAATGTTGAAATCCTTGAGGAAGTTGACCGGTTGATAGCGCTCGATCAGGCTGGGCGACACGGAAACGTCGTGTGCCTCCTCGCCGTATTTGAACACATTGATGCGATCTGTCGCAGGCAGCACGTCCACCCGACAAAAGTCTTTGCCGAACAAAGCATTGAGCAGCGAACTTTTCCCCGCCTTCACCTCCCCCGCCACCACGAACAAAAACGGCTCCTTCAGCCCTGTCTGGAGGCTCTGGAGCGTTTGCAGCGCCTCTGGGGAGGAGTGCGTGTCATTGGCCAGGGTGATTAGCGCGAACAGAGCCGTGCCGAGTTCAGCGCGTAGTTCGAGGTAGTCGTTGGCGATGGGAGTTTTGTAGTCGATGCCCATGAGGGGACGATTCGCGCGGACCGGGGGTCCTGCTCAGTTGGCTGAGCCGTTGATCTTCGTGGGCAGGTTCGGATCCACCGTTGGCCGGGGCGACGCCGCGGCGGACGCCTTGGTTCCTGCGGACTTCGCGCCAGCAGGCTTCGGCGGCTCCGGCTGGTTCATGGCGATCAACTCCGACACGGTGACGAATTTGAACCCTTTGGCGAGCAAGTTATCAAGCGTGGAAGGCATCGCCTGCACCGTGCCCGGGTGGATGTCGTGGGAGAGGATGATGGAACCACTGCGCGTGCCTTCGAGGATACGCCGCTCGACCACGTCGGAACCGGGCCGTTTCCAGTCGTCGGGGTCCACGTCCCAGAGGATGATCTGGTAACCCAGTTGGTCGTGGATCATCTTTTTCTGGGCTGCCGTCACGCTGCCGTAGGGCGGGCGCATCAGTGTCGGGGCTTGCCCAATGGCCGCGACAATGGCTTCCTTGGTGCGATCAAGTTGCGAGCGCACTTCCTCGTCGCTCTTCTTGGCGAGATTTGGATGGTCCCAACTGTGGTTGCCGATCTCGTGCCCCTCGGCGAGAGCACGCTTGATGATTTCGGGATGGGCCTTGGCGTTCTCGCCAATCAGGAAAAACGTGACGTGGATGTGCCGCTCCTTGAGCAGGTCGAGCAGCTTGGGCGTCAACGTTGCGCTGGGCCCGTCGTCGAAAGTCATGGCGATGTACTGCCCAGTTACATGGCACTGACTCCAGACGTACTTCGCCGGGGTCGGCCCAGAAGGGGCGGCAGGCGTCCCGGAAACGGCTGGCTCCTGCGCGTGGACGGTGAGCGCAGCGCAAGCAAAGGCAAAAGGCAACAACCAGCGGGTGGCAACGATCATGACGGGCGGCAAAAGAAGGTGGCGAGAGAGTTTCAGCGCGAAGGGTGAAACCGCCTTTTGTAGCAGATTGGCAGCCTAACGCAAGTTGACGCCGGGTCGGCGGGAAGGGAACGGGGCTCAGGCGGCGAAGCGCCCGAGGATTGCAGCAAGCTTTTCTTCCGTCGCCGCGGGCCAGTGGTCGCGTGCCGTGATGATGGCCGTATCCAGTGCGCGGTGCTCCGGCCAATCGGCCGTCGCCGGCAACCGTGGGACCACCCGCTCGATGATCTTCTTGGCGGTTTCCGCGTTCGCTAGAAGATGGCCAATGACCGCCTCGACTGTGACCGGTTCCTCGTCGGTCTTCCAGCAGTCGTAGTCGGTCACGAAAGCCACCGAGGCCATGGCGATTTCAGCCTCACGGGCCAGCTTGGCTTCCGGCAAGTTCGTCATTCCGATCACGTCGAAACCGAGTTGCCGGTTCGCGTTCGACTCCGCGCGCGTCGAGAAGGCCGGACCGTCCATGTTGACGTAGGTGCCGCCATTGTGGACCGGCAGCCCCAGCCCTTCGGCTGCTTCCTTGACCAACGCACGCAACCGCGCACTGGTCGGTTCGGCGAAGCCGATGTGCGCGACGATCCCACCGCCGAAAAATGTGTGCTCACCGCGACGGCTGGTGCGGTCGAAAAATTGGTCAGGCAGCACGAGGTGCCGGGGTGGGTATTCCTCCTTCAAGCTCCCGACCGCGCCAACGCTCAGGAGCCAGCGTACCCCGAGGGAGCGCAGAGCGTAGATGTTTGCCCGGTGGTTGATCTCGGTCGGCAGCAGGCGGTGTCCGCGCGCATGACGCGGCAGGAAGTACACGTCC
>CAXTVY010000186.1:0-8801 GCA_964247665.1 uncultured Chthoniobacterales bacterium
AGCTTGGAATCCGGAGACCGGCGCGATTTCCGCCTTGGCGGGCGCGGCTCGCCAAGGGCCGTTGACATCGGTCCCGCTCCAGTTGGAACCGCACGAGTCGCTTTTCGTCGTCTTCCGCGCCGGCCCGGCCCCGGCAATACCTACCCCGGGCTTGGTGGAAGCGCTGCCGGTTTGGCAAAGCCTCGCCGGCCCATGGGAGGTGAGCTTCGATCCCAAGTGGGGAGGGCCCGCGCAGACAAACTTCCCCCGCCTCATTTCCTGGACGGACTCGCCCGAGGTGGGCATCCGGGATTACTCCGGAACGGCGACTTACAGCCTGGAGTTCGATCTGCCAAAAACCCTGCCGGGCAGAGTGGTGCTTGATCTTGGCAAGGTGGACGTCATTGCGTCTCTGGCCGTGAACGGGCAGAGCCTTGGAGATCTTTGGAAAACGCCCTTTGCGGCCGATGTGACCGCTGCGCTGCATCCGGGCAAGAACCGGCTGGAGGTAAAGGTAGCCAACTTGTGGGCCAATCGCCTGATCGCGGACGCCGGTTTGCCGGAGGCGCAGCGGCTGACCTGGACCAACTATGCCCCCTACAAAGCCGGTGCGCCACGATGGCCTTCGGGTCTCCTCGGTCCCGTCGTGCTGCGCGCCGAGGCGTCGGCGCCGGGCGAGGCAGCTTCCTTGAAGAACCCATAAGGGTCGCTTGTCATCCTTCTCTCGCCTCGGCAACGCTGCTACCAGGGCGCGAGGAAGCAACGGCTCAGATCGGAGCGTTCCGGCTCGCCCGCGGTGCGGTGGACCTTCGAGAGTGAACTGCATCGCAAAAATTTTGCGCGCGTTGGGTTACTTGCGCAGGGGATGGCCGCCATTTCTTACTTGGCGGTTTCCTGTTTCTGGCGGCGAACTTTTCCTGCGGCATACCAGCCTTCCGGCAGGTGGGAGGAAATCGCGTGCTTCCCGGGTGACCACAACCTAGTTTCCCGCGGATTTGCACCAGCACCTCATCGAGCCGGGTAATCCGAGCATTTATTGCAGAGGCGCTAAAGGCTCCGCAGGTGCTTCTGAAGGGGTCTTGGGCGGGGCGTTGGAATCAACCACCCATTGGCAGGAATCAGTGAGCCCCCCCTGAGCAGACCTTGCCTTGGCAAGAATGTTGTTGGTTCCAGGTTGAAGCGTCACATTCGGCCAGCGAAAAACCCTGACATGGTCCGGCGAGACCGAGGACAGTTGCTTTCCGTTGACGGACAATTCGACGTTGTCACAATTGGAGAAAACTTCTATTTGCGTGACCGGTTCCCGTCGCGGAGTCAAGCGGCTGGAGGCGATGTGGATCATCGGTTTATCGCTCCAATTCGCCTGGTAGAAGAAGTAAGCGTCCTTCTTGATCTTGCGATTTGCGGTCACCAGCCCCTTGTCGTTGACACCGATCAAGCCACCTTCGTGACGGCGTGCGGACTGGAAATCAAACATGCACCAGACAAAGGAGCCCCACAGGAGAGGGTTATCCTTGAATTGACTCCAAACTACCTCATGGACATGGACCTGCCATTGTTCGGAATGGAGGCGGCCTGCACGTTTTTGGGTCAGAGGGCCTTCCTGTTGCTGGTCGGAAGCGGGATTGGCTCCGGCACCATACTCACTATAGGCGATGCGTTTGCCAACCTCGGCGGAGTCCGCCTTGATGTCGTTATCGAACTTGTCGATGCCCGCGTACCAGCCCGGATACCGATTGAAACTGGGATGGTCAGGGATCTGATCGTAGGTAGCGCGCGCCTTGTAAATCGCGCAGACAATCAAGCGCGCCGGGTCTAGCTCCTTGGCGACCGCCTTGAGATGTTGCAGCAGAGCGTCAGGCGGAGGGGTCGTGCTCAATCCCAGTTCGTTGAAGAGTCCCCAAAAGGCGACGCCGGGATGGTTGTAACGCTGGAGGATCATCTCGCGCAACTGCTGCTCGGCGTTGGCGGCAAACTCGGGCTTGTCGGAAATCAGATTCACCAGAGGAATTTCGTCCCAGAGGAGCAAGCCATTGCGGTCGCTGAGATTGTGGAGGTAATCACTCTGCGGATAATGGGCCAGGCGGACGGCAGTCACCCCCATATCCAACATGATCTGGGTATCCTCATCGTAGTTGGCCGGGCTCGCCGCCCAACCCTGATCGCCCCAATCCTGGTGCCGGTTCACGCCATGGATGGGGTAGGACTCACCGTTGAGGAGAAAGCCTTTTTCCTCGCTGATCTCGACCGTGCGGAAGCCAAGGGGTTGCTTGACCGAGTCGGTAGTCTTGGTGCCCTCCGGCAAGGAAACCGCCGCCGTGTAAAGATAGGGGTCCTTGCGCCCGTTCCAGCGGTGAGGAGAGGAGACGTTCAGCGTGAGAAGTACCGGTATCGTCTGACCGGCTTCGATGGAAACGGGTTGGGTCTTTGTGGCCACGAGGACTCCTCTGGCGTCGCTGATATCGGCTTTGACCTGCACTTGGACCGGGCTTGTTTTGCCGTTGGAAACCAGGGTCTTGACTTCGATTTGTGCAGCGGAACCGTTCAGCGACTTCGTGGTCAGGTAAACGCCCGGAGACGCCATATCGAGCGGGGAAATGCAGACCGGATCGGTGACGATCAAATGGGCCGGGCGGTAGAGGCCTCCATCGACATTGAAATCGCCGCCCAGAGGCGGCACGTCCTTTTGGCTCGAGTTATCGACCTGCACCCGCAGCTCATTGGCGCCGGGATGAAGGAGGGGCGTCAATTCATAGCAAAAGGCGGTGAAGCCGCCGCGATGTTCTCCGAGTTGCCGTCCATTCAGATAGGTCTTCGCCACGAGTGAAGCGGCCTCGAAGCGAAGAAAAACTCTTCTCCCCTGCCAGTCGGCGGGAGCATCAATGGTGCGCACATACCAGCAGGCACCCCGGTAATAACCATTTTTGTAATGAGGGTCCTTCTGATGGTCCCCCTGGTCGGCACTCACCGTGTTCCAAGTATGGGGGAGGGTGACCATCTGCCAATCTTGCGTCGCGGCGGTTAATCCCGCGTCCTCCTTGATAAATTTCCAACCATCGGGCAACTCTTGATCCAGGCGTGGAGCCCCCCATCCCCCGGTAACTGGACCCAGGGCAAGAACGGTGATCAGAAAAAATAAGTTTCCGTAACGGGCCAGGAATCTTGGGTGCATGGGATTGACTTGATCCCGCTGGTTGGATACTTCCAAGCGGGAGTTCTGTGGATGAGTCTGGGAGGGATGACTTCTCTCGCGTCCGCGGCGGCGAATACTCGTCGTGCGTACTCACTTGGCGTCTGGTAGCGCAACGAACTTGTGTGGTTGCTCATCATGGTACCTCTCGCGCCACTATTCTAGAATAATTTGCGCTTCGAGCAGGCTGCCGAAGAGTTTCCGGTTCAGGTGCTCTTTGTTGCTCGGCGGCGGAAATCCTCAATTGCTTGCTACGCCGCTGTCGCCAGCTCACTTGCAGAGCTTCCGCGCAGCGGACAATCAGAAGCGCGGTCATGGCCAGCAACATCACGCCTCGGTCCAGGTTGCCGGATGAACCTTTCAGCGGGACGACTTTTCCAGGACGACCGGCCCGAGCAATCCGGCAGGATCAAGCGGCGTGGCGGCATTGAACTTGTGGATGTTCGTCTCCGTCAGCCGTTTTTCCGGCGGCAGGCTTTCATCGGCGATGAGACGGTTGGGCCACAAATTGACCACCGTGACTTCCAACGCGTTTGCGCCCGCCCGCGCGACGTGCGTGATGTCCACCCGTGCGGGTCTGGTCCAGAGCACGCCGAGACCCACGCCGTTGAGCCGCACCGAGGCGGCCTCGTGGACCTCGCCCAGATTCAACCACAGTCGTGTCCCCGCCGCTGGCAGCGAGGCGAGATCGAACTCCTTCCGGTAAACCGCCGCCCCGGAATAGTGCCGGATACCTTCCTCGGGGCGCTTGGTCCAATCGACGAGCGGATCGAACGTCGTCCGGCCCGGCCCACCCCATCGAGGGTCGAAAGAAACTTCCCACGCCCCGGCGAGTTCCGCCTGCGGCGCGACGGCCAGTTCGTTCGAGGCCGCGCTGCCTGCGGCGGTGCCCGCGATGGGCTTGCGGAAAATCACGAACACTGACCCGCGAGGCTTGAACTCCAGCGGCACCACCGTGCGCCCGTTTTCCTGACGAAAAGCGACGGCGTCCCGGATTTCGCCCGTCACCGGGTCCCAGAGTTCGGGCTGCTTGCCGGAGACACGGAAAATGCACGTTAACTTTTCCTCAGGGTCCCAGCGGCTGGCGACGAAATAGATCTCGGTGCCGCCCGCCGTGCGGTGAATCCAGTCGAGGTCGCCGCCGCCGCTCAGTCCCGCGAACTCGAAATCGGGCGCGACTTTCAGGGTGGCGAGGAGCGCGGCTGGAGTGGGGCCGCTGACCACGCGGTTCTCACCCGCACCGGCGCTGCCCCACAGCAGGGCCACCTGCGCATCGAACCTCGCCCGGGCGTCGGCGTCCGGCGATTTCCCGGCCATCCCGGTGGGGCGCGGGCCCACTATCGTCGCCCCGGCCTTGAGCAGTTCGGCGATTTTGGCGAGCGCCTCGGGGGCCATCGCCGCCTTGTCGGGCAACACGAGGACGCGGTAGCTCATACCGTCGGGCAGCACGAGGCGTCCGTCCCGAACGCTGACCCGCGTGAGCAGCGCGTCGAGGTTGCAGTTGTCGTGGTCGTACCCTTCGGCGGGTAGGGATGGCCGGGTCTTCATCGGTTCGCCCAGACCGATGTCGTCGCCGCGATAGTAGAGCGCGTCCGCCACGAAAAGCCCCTGTTGCAGCAGCAGCGAGCAACGGCCGAGGTAGGCGTTGAAGGCAGGCGTCTGCTCCCACCAGGTGACGCCGCGATTGTAGAACGTCCCCGCGAAGTAAGCGTAGCCCGGTTTCGCCTCGACCGACGGCGAATGACTGTAGTTATGGATGACGGGGAAATTCCATCCGTCGCAGAATGCCTGGTCGGCGGTGTTCTTGAGGTCGAAAAGGCTTTCTTCCCAGTATTGCCCGACCGAGGTGAAGCTCTCGCAGGCGGTGACGCGCTTGCCGTAAAGGTGGTTCGCGTTCGCGGCGTTGCGAAGCAAAAAGCGTCGCTCGGGGGTGGGACGGTGCTGCGAGGGCACCCAGAACTCCCCCATGGCGAAATCCACCTGCTTGCAATTGAGCAGGTAGTCGAGTTCCTCGGTGTTCGGGCCCGCCGGTTCGGAGAAAAAGACGAGTCCTGCCCGGTTGGTGATCTCGTGCAGGTGGGCGTAATGGTTCCTGGCGATCAGGTCGGCGATGGTACGAAAGGGTCCGCCCATCTTCTTGCCCGCGAGCGCCGGCAGCCAGGGAATGAGATCGTAATGGCGCAGTTGCTGAAACTGCGGGAGAAACAGCGGCGTCCACGTCGATGCGCCCGCTTCCCAGCTATCGTCCTCCACTCCGAAGAGGCCACGACGCTCCTCGGGTCGCATTTCCTTGAGCAGCGGGCCCATGGTCACATCCCACGTCTTGTCCAGGGCTTCCGCGCTCATGTGGTCCGTGAACAATCCCCAGAAGTTTCGCGCTCCGGTCGGCTCGTGGGCGAAACGCAAAATTGTCCAATCCCCGGCGGGAGCATCCCAATGCAGGTGCCCGCCGGCATCCGTTTTCGCGGAGAGGTCGATGACATCGGCGGACCCGAAGTTTTCCCGGGCCGGCACCGCCAGCACCGCCACCGGCTTCTGGAGTTGGACGAAGGGGCCTGGCTTGGAGGTTTCCTTCGCGGGTTTCGCTGCCTGCCTGGCTGTTGCCGGGACCGCCTGATTTGGAACCGGCAGAACGCCGTCGTAGGCTCGCGGACCCGTCAGACGGGTCTCGGACCAGACGAGTTTCTGCTGGCCGTATTCCGGCTCGATCCTTCCGGAGGTGCCCGCCAAGCCGACGCTCACGCAAAGCTTGACCCCGAGCCTGCCAGCTTCCTTGGCGGCAAAGCGGTACATCTCCCGCGAGTGCGGCGTCCAGGTCGGCATGGGCGCACCCGGGATGCCCGTGGAATGCGCGCCTTTGAAATCGTCGGTGCGGACGAACTGGTATCCCCGGTTCGCGTGGACCATTTTCATGGAGGCATCCGCGACCCCGGTCGCAGACGTGTCGTAGATGATGGCGCCTTCGATGCCTTTGGCGTGCATTTCCTCCAGGTCCCTGGTGATGGCCGCCTGGTTGGTGTCCACGTTCAGCCACATCCAGAAGACCCAGGGATGTACGCTGGCGGGAGGCGACTGGAAGTGTTCCTCCATCTGCGGGTCTGGAACGGGGGAGGTCTCGTTCGACCATGGCGCCTGCGACCGGCCGGAGGCCGGTACCAGCAGCGCGGCGAGCCCGAGGCAATGCCAAAACATGCGTGGGATGGGATGACTCATGGAAAGGGGAAAAAGGGGAACACCGGGCACCAACCGGGCGGCAATCTTCAGACAACTTGAACGACTTCGAGCCCGAGCAGCCGACCGAATTTATCGATCTTGGCCGCCAGATGGCCCACGCCGACGGCGCAGTGGTGCGCCGGTCCCGCCGCGTTCCAACGGTTGGTGAACTCGCGTGCGCCACAGGCGAACCGGTAGCGGCTGTTCGTATTGCCGATTTCGAGGATCGGCCCCGCCACCGACTCGCCCTGCGCCACGAGCAGGCCGAGCTTGCCACCGGCACGTTCGACGACGGATAGCAGCGTCACCGGACCGTGTTTGACGGACATCTCCACCGACAATCCGCGCCCGACTTTGCCGTGGTAGACTTCGAGCGGGCGCACCCGGGTCTTGCCTTCGGCGATGGCGAGATGCCCTGGACCATCGTGACCCATCAAGACCACGTCGTCCCGGAAGTCCAGCGCGTAGTATTCCGTGAACGAGCCGCCCGCGCCGAAGAGGTCCATGATTTTCATCGCCTGCACGTTCTTGACCTCGTACTCACCCGCCACCGGCACTCCCCGGCCGGTGAGCTGCGAAGTGCCCAGGATGATCGAACGAAGCGTCGTCTCGTTGTCGGCGATGTGGGTGCCCTGATAATAGTAAGCCATCGCACCCAGCCGGTGTGCCGCCACCAGCCGGTCCAGCGCGACGGCTGTGCGCGCCGCCTCGGCCAGTTCATCGGCCGGACAATCTGGTTGCACGTCGAAAACCTCGTGGAACTCCCGTGCCCGCGCCTGGACTTCGGCCGACGTGACCTCGCGGCGGAAAGCGGAGAGTTCGTCTACTTCCAGGATCTCGACGTGCGTGCCGAAGGTGGTACATTGCAGGGTTACGTCGGTGTAGATATCGAGCATCCCGCCGTAGTAGTGACCCATCAGGCCGAGACGATTACTCGCCATTCCGGCGGCGACGCGTGCGGCTTCCACCCAGGCATCGATCTCGCGCCAGCACTCGCGATCGTCTTCCAAGACGCCGGTGACCTGGTGGAACGGGATGCCCGCGCGTTGGAAAACATTGGCGATCTCGGGCACCGGGCAGGCCGAGCAGAAGGCCAGCCATTCACCGGTCATGCGCGTGCGGTCGCCCAATGCATTGAAGCGTGCATAGTCAATCGCCGCCTCGGGCGCGAGATTGAGCACGATGACGGGCACCTTGGCGCGCTGGACCACGGGCAGAACGGTCAGGGAAAGCGCGTAGGTCGTCACGTGCAGGAAGATCAGGTCCACGTCCGCGCGCCGGAACTCCCGCCCGGCCTCTGCGGCGCGCTCGGCGTTGTCCACCAGGCCGAGGTTGACGATCTCGACACCCGGCCGCGCGAGTTTTTGCGCCACGCGGGACACGTAGCCCTCCAGTCGTTCCTTGAGCCCTGCGAACTGCGGCCAGTAAGTGTCCAGGCCGATCCCGAAGAGACCGATGCGTAGCGGAGCAGTGATCATGGTGGCAGCAGCAATTGTTATCCCCGCGCCGACCGCTGCGGAATGATTTGGCTGATTCTTTCCAAGCAGGCTTCGCGTTACGGCGCGGGTGAGACGTTTCTAAGGTTAGTTTTGCCGGAAACCAAACGAATCCAGACGCAACAACTCGCCCGGCGGGCCGCGAAACACCAGACAGAGGTTTTCGCTACCCGCCTCGTTTTTCAGGGAACACGAAACCGCCTGGTACGTTGTCCAGTTGCCGGTGGAGGGGACTTGGGCCGTGCCTAGCAAAGGACCGTCGGGAGACTGTCGGTGCACTTCAACGGTGGCTCCTTGCGGATTCGCCGCCGATGCCTGGAACGAGATCGTCGCGTTGGCAGGCAGGTTCATCACGTTGGGATAGTCGGCGTGGCTGCCGTCGTGGATGCCCTGCAGCTCGAACCCACCCGCGGGGCATTGCCTGGGCGTCACGCCGTCCGCGTTGAAGTAATTCTCCGCCTCGATCTGCCGGCCGGCATCGTACTGCCCGACGCCGATGCGCTCGATGAACACGGGGTCGATCTCGCCATTGTCCAGGTAGTGCAGGTAAGTGATGACGGAGTCGCGGTAATGCGCCGAAGCGCCCGGCCCACTCCGGTCGTTGCAGATGAAGTACCACTGGTGGTGAAGCTCGAAGAAGGAGGCGTGCCGATCCTGCACCAGGTCCTTCTGGAACGCCGGCTCCGTCCGATCCTGGGTGATGATGCACCCCTTGTAAACGTAGGGGCCATAGACGTTGTCCGACATCGCGTAGAAACACCCCCAGGAGAGATAATACTTGCCGTGGTATTTGTGCAGATACGCTTTGTCGTCCGTCTTACCCACGCCGTATGGGCCGACCGCCCCCACGATCTCCACTTTGCGGGGCGTTTCGGCCAACGTCACCATGTCGTCGTTGAGCCGGGCGATGTAGTAGTCCCAAC
>CAXTVY010000187.1:0-4872 GCA_964247665.1 uncultured Chthoniobacterales bacterium
GCGCAATGCACGGGGTACGTGTATTTTCACGTGGTGTTAGAAAAGCTCGATATTCCCCGCAAGACGGTTTACCGGCTTTCGCTCTACCAACGCGGCCTCCAACGCCTAGAACTCAATCAGGTTGCCACCGTTTCGTCGGCCGCTCTGGCCAAAGCGGCTGGCGTCAAGCCAACGCAACTGCGCAAAGACCTGACCTACTTCGGGCAATTCGGTACGCGCGGGCTCGGTTACGACGTGGCCGTTTTAAGTAAAAAGCTCGACGAAGTGCTCGGTACGACCCGCCTCCAGCCGGTGGTGCTGGCGGGCGCAGGCAACCTGGGCACAGCGCTGCTCGGTTACTATGAGGGATTCGCCAAGGAAGGCTTCGAGATCGTGGCCACCTTCGACGCCGAACCGCGCAGCCGCACCGTTGGCTCCCGCAAGGTGAAAGTCCGCCCCATCGGTGAAATGGCGGAGTTCATTCATCAACACCAAATCAAGATGGCGATTCTGTCGGTGCCGGGCACTGCTGCGCAGGAAGTCGTCAATACGCTGGTAGGCGCTGGCATTCAGGCCATCCTGAATTTTGCCCCGATCATCCTGCAGGTGCCCGAGAATGTCGTCGTCAACAACGTCGATCTGGCCATCGAGCTGGAAAACCTCAGTTATTTCATCCGCTAGTTTCGTGTGGCGGAGCGAGGTTCGTGCTTCGCATCCGCACTGATCCCCCGCCGTGTTCGTGCCCGATCTCGAAGAAATCCCCGTCGGAGAGTTTGACCTCCGGATGACGCTTAACTGTGGACAGGTCTTCCACTGGCAAAAATTCCGTGATGGATACGCGGGTGTGATTGGTTCGACGCCTGTTTATGTCGTGCAGCGCGGCCGGCGGCTTTTCGCGACAACGGGAACCGCCGGGGTCCTGCGCCGTTATCTGGCCCTGGATCACCCGCTGAAGACGATCTACCAAAGCTTCCCGGCTGATCCGGCGATGCAGACGGCACTGCAAGCCTGCCGCGGACTGCGGATCATCCGCCAGCCGTTATGGGAATGCCTCGCCACGTTCATTACTTCCGCTTTGAAACAGGTCGCGCACATCGCGCAGATTTCCCACTGCCTGCGCCAGCGCTTCGGTCAACCGGTTGGCGAGGTCGAGGGACACACCCTGTTTTCGTATCCAGCCATCGAGCGGGTAGCCGCCTTGCAGGAAACGGAACTGCGCGCCTGTGGGCTCGGCTTTCGCGCGCCGAGCATCCTGGCCACCGCCCGGCGGCTGGCGGAAGGTGAGGGGAACGGTGTCAAGAAACTGGAGAGCTTGCGAACCCTGAGCCGTTCCGAAACGCTGGCCGCTCTGATCGGCTTCCGCGGCGTCGGTACGAAGGTCGCCAATTGCGTCCTGCTCTTTGGTTACGAACATCTGGATGCTTTTCCCATCGACGTATGGATCGAAAGGGTACTGCGCCAGCAATATTTTTCAGAAGAACCCGACGCCCCGTTGGCAAAACTCCAGCGCTTTTCGGAGGAATATTTCGGGCCCTACGGCGGCTACGCCCAACAATACCTCTTTCACCACACGCGAGTGGCCGCAGGAAAGACCCCACCGGCGGAAGTCACTGCCGAGCGGGAAGGGACGGACGCACCCATTCGACGCGTGCGACGCAACCCGCGCCGGACTGGATCGAAGAAGTAGCGCCGTCAGATTGATCCAGTGCGGTTCCCGCGCTCCCTCTTTGTGGCGCTGGTCAAAGGAGCCTGGTCGTTTAGCAGTTGACGACTGCTGGTGCTCTTACTAGCACTGGCGCGAGCATCATGTCGGAACCTCAAGCCACGCTTTGCTACATCGTCAAGGAAGGCCGGGTTCTCCTCATCCATAAACTACGCGGGTTGGGTGCCGGGAAGATCAACGGACCGGGCGGCAAGGTCGAGCCCGGTGAATCTCCCCTGGCTGCGGCAGTGCGTGAGACGCGAGAGGAAACCGGCGTAACTCCGTTGAACCTCCAACTGCGCGGTGAGCTTTGGTTTCACTTCAGCGCGGACCGCGTGGTCCACTGCCTGATCTTCCTCGCCGATGAGTTGGCAGGACAGCCGCAGGCGACGGCAGAAGCCATTCCGGAGTGGTTCAACCTCAGCCGATTGCCTTACGACCAGATGTGGGAGGATGATCGGTACTGGCTGCCATTACTACTCGGGAACAAGTGCTTCTGCGGTCATGTAGCGGTTGACGGTGAGACCGCTAGCGCACCAGAATTTAGCTTTATCAAGAATGCATAACAATTATCATTAATGATTAATCATAATTGATAAAATGGGGTGTTTCCTTGGTCGTTTTCAGCCAAAATCTGGGGCAATCTCCCCAAATTCTCCTCTCAGAAAGTAAATTTCTCATTTCGTTCGGTCCGGGCGCATGGCGGTTGCTAAGTAAACTCTCAGCAACCTAACCAAAGCAACCTGACCATGAATAAAACAGCCTTTCTCGCCGGAGTCACCTTGGCCTTCTCATTCCTGACAACCGTTTCCGCCAAGCCGCCAGTAGTCGATAAATCCGAGAATCTGACCCAGCAAGTCATCTCCGAACTCAATCGCGTCCGCTCCAACCCGCGTGCCTACGCGGCTTACCTGGAGCAATTCCGTTCCTGTTACATGGCTGACGGAACACTCCGGGTCCCGGGCCGGATCGCCATGCGCACCCACGAAGGCGTGAATGCGTTAGAAGAAGCGATTCGCGAGCTCAATCGCGCCACGCCGCAGCCCGAACTGACCACTTCCGACATCCTGGCAGGATCGGCGCACGCCCTCGTGGTCGATCAATCCCAGAGCGGGCAGTTCGGACATGGCAACATGCCCTTCGAACGGATGGAACGATGCGGCGTGATGCGCGACATCAAAGGCGAGGACGTGGCCTACGGCGCACGCACCGCGCAGAGCATCGTCTATAATCTGGTGGTTGACGACGGCGTGCGCGACCGCGGCCATCGCCGGAACATCCTCACGACCGAGTTCCACGAGGCGGGTGTCAGCTACGGCAGCCACCCCAAGTACGGTGTGATGTGCGTGATCGATTTCGCGGGCGGCTACGGCCGGTAAGCAAAGATTGCGAGGTCAGCTCAAGGCGCGGACACAGGTTGCAGTCCGTTGCTGGCCGAACAGGCAAGGCGCAGGCAGGTCGCACGTCAGGGTGCGGTACCGCCTGCGCCTTCTTCTTTTCTGGGAGGCGATGCGCCAGCCGGTGCCAGCGCTTCTCCACCATCGATCAGAGCTTCCACCGGCCGGCCTGATTGCTTTCCGTGACCGCGGTCGAGCGCAGGGAGGCCGAAACGACCGCCGCCCGCTCCGAGCCGGCAGGCAGTAGATCAAAGGTCACCGTGAGTGGCGATTGCCACGGGATGTCGGCCGTGGTCGTCGTGCCTGAACAATAGACGAACGTCCGGCCGAGCCCTTCGATCAGGGCAGCACTCTCGGTGATGCGGACCGAGGGCGATTGCTTGTCCGCCGTCAACGTCAGATCGTTGGCCGTCACCGTAAACCCGCTCCCCGGAATGGAAAGGTGCGCGTGGCAGCGGTGCAGGGGGATAACAGTAGCGGTGTCATGATGCGGAATGACGTAGAGCGAGCCATCGAAGGTCCAGCGGTGCGTGATCTTCGTGGGTCCCGCCGCATGGAGGTTCTTGTAAAAGGTCAACTCGGCTTCGAGCACTTCGAATTGGGGGAGTGCTTGGATGGGAACGAGCAAGCGGATTAACTCCTGTCGGCCTGCGGATCGCAAGTGACCGGCTGCACCATCCCACCAGGGAACTTCGAGCGTCGTGCCCTCTGGGTTCGCCTGGAAGACGAACGGCACGCGCGCCGTCTCGATGTGCAACGCGACCAACAACTGGCCGGGTCGATTCGCAGTCGTGCCCGCCGGGATGTCATAGGCCCGGATGGTCGGAGCCAGTCCGTCAAAGAACGGCAGCAAACCTTGCAGCCACGTTTCGAACCGGGCCCGCAAGGCTCCCGGCAAAGCGAGCTTGCCGCGCGCCGTCGGCCGGACGCCGACCAGCCACATGACATCCTGGCCGCGCGCCGCGTTGGCGTGGGCGGCGAGCAGGCGGGCCGCCCGGCGTGGCGGTCCCGGCCAGGCAGGGAAGTGGGCAGCGTGGTTTTTGGCTAGGGATGACGGCTGCCCCCCTTCCAGCGCATCCAGATAGGCGAGCGCCCGGTATTCCAGCTCGTGAGGTGTTTTCATGGTCGCTGGAACTGTGCAGATGGCAGCGTGCCTTTCATGGTGGGTCCAGTTTCAGAATGGAGGAAGACGGCCGCAAAAGAACATGGTAATGATGTCGCCGGCGCCGCCCGAAACGGCTTGAACGGATGAATCAAAAGGGATGCAGGGAAATGAACCGGGCGGGCAGACATTAGTCTGGAACCAGCAAAAACCTCGCCATGGACGTTGCCATCTTGGGTGCCTCTGGAGATTGCGGCCGGGCTATCGCCGGTCAACTGGTGTCGGCCCGCGTGTTGGCCACGACTGAACGGCTGCAACTCGTCGGACGCATGGAAAGTCACTCTGGCAGCGTCCTGCACGGGTTGATGTCCGACCTGACCGATGCTTACGCCGAACACGTCCCGTACCTCGATGTGGCATTGTTGCCCGAGGATATCGTCGCGGACCTGTGGATCGTCAGCGCCGGCAGCACCGTCCCGCCAAAGGTCGGCCGCGGAGCCACGCGCGGCAGCCTTGCCGCGGCGAACGCCCCGGTTTTCCGTGCCTACGCGAACGCTCTCGCCAAGTATGGGCAGGGAACGGAGATCGTCATCGTGGTGTCCAACCCGGTGGAGCTCGGCGTTGCTTACTTTGCCGACGCCATCGGCCGCGACCGGGTGATCGGTATTGGTGCCTACTCGGACACTTTGCGC
>CAXTVY010000187.1:4882-8730 GCA_964247665.1 uncultured Chthoniobacterales bacterium
GGGTACGCCGCCAGCGCGTCAGCGGTTTTATGCTGGGCGAGCACGGCGACGCGCAGGTGCCAATCTGGAGCAGCGTGCAGATACACGGCATGGCTCCGGATGAACTCGCCCAGTCGATCCGCCGCCTGCGCCATGGCGCGTCGGCGGAGGACTTTCGGGCGATTTGCTTGCGGGAACGGGCTGCGACCACGAAAATGTTGGAGGCGGGGCAGGTCGAGGAAGCGTTTCTGCGGGTGGACACCCTGTCGCCCGACGTGCGCGTCATCGTGAAACCTTATGTGACCCACTTTTCCGGCAACAAGACCGTGCTTTCCACCGCAAACGTAACCGTGGATCTCGTGAGCACCCTCTTGGATGGCCGGGAGGTTCTTGTCGCCGGTCAGGCGATGCTCGAAGGGGATTTCTACGGTATGAGGGGGCCGCTCGGCGTACCGGTGGTCGCGGGCACGACCGGCATCTCCCGGGCGGTCGAAATTCCCCTTTCCGACCAGGAACACGCCCAACTGGCGGATATCTCCGGCAGCATCCGCCAGCAGGTGCAGACGTGGATGTTGGAGGCGTCGCCCGCCACAACCGTTTCCTTCTCCTGAACGACAGTGCGCCATGAATTCAATGCAGCCCACCAAACCGGACAGTTATGCGTTCGTGCTGAAGCTTTCCGACCAACCCGGCGGGATGGAATTGATCGCTGCTACCTTCGCGCACCGCGGTGTGTCGTTGGAATCTTCCGTGGGCAACGACGGCACGCTCGACCCGGAAGGCCGCGCGACGGTGATGGTCACATTTTCGGCTCCCGCCGCCAAAAAGGAAAATATCCGGCGGGCACTGGGTCGGCTTTCCCGGGTCCGCAGCCTGACCGAATACCGCCTGGACTCGCCTAATCTGCGCAAGACAGCCGTGTTTCGCATGGTGGGTGGAGCGGAGGACTTCGGCTTTGACCTCCACGGGTTAAAGCTGGAAAAAATGCCCGGCGACGAACCCGGCGGTGAATCCACGTTCCTGCTGATCGATACCCCGGCAGTCGTGGACCAATTTTTGGCCCGACTCGGCGCGACCGGCAAACTGCGTGCTGCCACCGCTGCAGTGATCGGTTTGTGAAGGCGGACGCGCTGGCCACGCCGATTAACCTGCCCTCGGCGGCTTACATCCGTGGTCCTACTCGTCCGCCGCAGATGGTGTGGAAATGTCCGCAGACGTTTCGAGTTTCAACGCAAGCACCTCAGCGGCCACGTCCCGGCTGCGCATCAGGGCTTCTCCGACGAGGATGCCGTCCGCTCCGGCGGCACGCGCCCGGCGACTGTCTTCCGCGGTGCGGATGCCGCTCTCACTGACGAGCAGAACCCCAGCGGGCACCTGTTCGCTCAGTGTTTCGGTGACGGTCAGATCGACCTTGAAAGTGGTGAGATCGCGATTGTTGATGCCGATGATCTGCGTGTCGATGGCGAGCGCACGGTCGAGTTCCTCCAGAGTGTGGACCTCGACGAGCACGTCGAGTTGGCAGTGGGTGGCGGCGTCATGCAAACGGGCGAGTTGTTCGTCGTCGAGCGCGGCGACGATCAATAGGACAGCGTCCGCGCCAGCGACGGCCGCCTCGTAGATCTGCACCTCGTCCAACACGAAATCCTTGCGTAGGATCGGCAGTTGGATGGCCTGACGCACGGCCCGCAAGTGGTTCAGGTGACCCTGGAAGAACGGTTCGTCCGTCAACACGGAAACCGCGTCGGCCCCGGCGGCGGCGTAGCTGCAGGCAATTTCCACCGGATCGAAAGTCTCGGCGATCAGGCCAGCGGAAGGCGAGGCGCGTTTGATCTCGGCGATCAATCCAAGCGTCCGGCCGCCACCGCCCTGCAAGGCGGTCGCCAAGCTCTGGAAGGTATTTCGCCGCAGAGCTTCCGCTCGCAGGGCGGAGCGCTTTGCCAGCAGCGGTTCGATGGCCCGTCGCTTCGCGGCGAGAATTTCGGTCAGTCGATTCATCGCAGGACGCTAGTTGCTGGGAAAGCCCGTGCAACCGGAGAAAACTTGGCTGTCCGTGCAAAATCCGCTTGCGGCCGCCGCCGCCATCAGCTACCGGTGGGACTTCGCAGTCGTGCGGGTGTAGCTCAGTGGTAGAGCACTTCCTTGCCAAGGAA
Organism: uncultured Chthoniobacterales bacterium; assembly: GCA_964247665.1. GTDB lineage: Bacteria > Verrucomicrobiota > Verrucomicrobiia > Chthoniobacterales > SZAS-18 > CAHJWO01. The sequence continues at coordinate 7,012 of CAXTVY010000187.1, forward strand.
GACGTCGCGAGTTCGAGTCTCGTCACCCGCTCTCTTTTTTCTATCAGTTATTAGTCTGCCGCTTCATCCGGCGCAACGCCCACCGCGTTTCCGAACATGTCTCGTCGAGGGCCGAGCGTGGGTCAAAGGCGTCTGGTGCGCAGATGCCCCGAGAGATAAGCTCAAGCGTCGCATCCAAATTGGCAGCTGCAGCTTGCAAAAGTTCCGTTCAGAAAACAGGGCCTTCGCTAAGCAGAGCAAAGCTGCCGTCCGACGCGCGGTTTTGCAGATGAAGATGCTTTACGTAAGGCTTCTGAGCGGCGAACTGCGCGCGGGCGCAATTCCACTCAAGCCAACGAGCGGACGGTAGACGCACTCTAGCCGCCACCGGGAGGGCTCCAGGGCGATGGTGTGCAAGGGCACAGTCATGGAGCTATACCACAAGGTGACGCACTTCCAAAAGGTTACGTTGGCATCAAGGCTGGAGTTCAGGGAGGTCAACCCAACAACGTTTCTGCCAACTTTCCAGGCCCTTCTCGGCGAGCTGTACGCCCTTCGCACCTTCAAGCAGGCTGAAGCGCCACGGCTCGTCCTTGACCACGTGGCGCAGGAACATCTCCCACTGAATTTTGAAGGCATTATCGAAAAGCTGGTAGTCCGGCACGCGGTTCCAACCGTCGAGGAACTTGATGGGACTATCGATGTCCGGGTTCCACGTGGGGCGCGGCGTGGCACTATCGTGCTGAACCACACAATCGCGCAGCCCGGCAACGGCAGAGCCCTTTGTGCCGTCCACCTGAAGAGTGAGCAGATCGTCCCGGCGCACGCGGACGGTCCACGACGAGTTAAAGTGAGCGATCACGCCGCCCGCCAGCTCGAAGGTGGCGTACGCCGAGTCGTCGGCGGTGCATTGGTACGGCTTGCCCTGTTCGTCCACGCGTTCCTTGACGTGGGTGGCGCCCAGGCAGGAAACCGACTTCACGGCTCCGAAGAGGTTGTCGAGCACATAGCGCCAGTGGCAAAGCATATCCACGATGATGCCGCCGTCGTCCTCCTTGCGGTAGTTCCAGCTTGGGCGTTGGGGCACAACGGGTGTGTCACCCGTGAAAACCCAGTAACCAAATTCCCCGCGCACAGAGAGAATTTCTCCGAAGAACCCGCTATCGATGAGCGTCTTGAGTTTAACCAGGCCGGGCAGCCACAACTTGTCCTGCACGACCCCGTTCTTGACCCCGGCCCGCTTGGCCACCTCGTACAACTCGTAGGCGGATTCTGTGGAAACCGCCGTCGGCTTCTCACAGTAGACGTGCTTGCCCGCCGCGATGGCCTGCTTCACGGCGTCGGCGCGGCGGCCGGTGGTCTGCGCGTCGAAGTACACGTTGTCCTCGGGATTGGCGAGCGCGCTTTCGAGGTCGGTCGTCACGCGCTCGATCCCCTGCGCCTTGGCCAGTGCCTGCAGCTTGGCAAGGTTGCGGCCCACGAGGATCGGGTCGGGCATGATGTACTCGGAGTCACTGAGCTTGATGCCGCCCTGTTTGCAGATCGCGCAAACGGACCGGATCAGGTGCTGGTTGGTGCCCATGCGGCCGGTGACGCCGTTCATGATGATGCCGACCTGGTGGATGGTAGGAGAGGATTGCATGATGTTAGGAGGAGGTTAGAAGAATGCGGCTACGCGGCAGGTTTCTCCGTGCATTGCGGACGCGCCCCGGCGGGCAGCGGCGGGATGCCGTTCTCCCC
>CAXTVY010000188.1:0-8704 GCA_964247665.1 uncultured Chthoniobacterales bacterium
ACCTCGACCCGAACTCCGCCAGCAGCACGGTGAAGGTGGGCACGAGCAAGGTGACGATTGTAGCCAATTCGGACCTGGGCCTCAATCCGAGCGCGGGCGCTTACAACCCGAACTCGATTGCGGTCAGTTACTCGGGGCCGGGCAGCCTGTCCACGTTGACGTTCAATCCGGCGGGCACGGCGGCGACCGCTGGCGGCACGACGGACGGTAACAACGGGGTGGACGCCAACAACGTCTACTTCAGCAACCAGTTCCCCGGCATCGTCTTCGAGCCGAACACGATCCCGTTCACTGTGGGCAATGGCTCGGCGGCGCTCGCGGGCACGACGGCCGTTTTCACCAACCAGGCGCCGGCCCCGTCGGCCACCGGTCAGGTGTGGACGCTCGGGTTGACCTTCCCGTCGCAGGCCTTCACGGGTGGCAACGTGTTCCGCTTCACGGTGGGCCACGGCCCGCAGCACAACTCGCAGGTGTCCAACGGCACCGGCGCGACGGGCGGCGTGACCTCGACGAGCTTCACGCAAGCCGACCTGTTCGGCGGCACGGTGTTGCTCCCCGACGGCACGGGCCCCGGCAACGGCATGTCCTTCAGCGGCACGCTGTCGGACGGCACGCCGTTCAGCGGGGTGATGAAGAACAACATCGGTGCCGGTTATTCGGTGACCGACGGTTACGGCTTCATCAACGTCCAGACCGCGGTGAGCCAGACGGTGCAGTAATCCAAGTTCACGGAGCTGCTAGCTCCTGCAGGAAGAGGCGCTGCCCGCAAAGGCAGCGCCTTTTTCTTTGGCCCGATCTCGCGGAACCTGCCGCCGTTGCCATCGCGGCGCGGGTGTCCGGCATGTTGGCGGCGAGCCATTCTCTCGTTGTCTCCATCCCCGCACGGGAAGAACTGCTGCGTTCCCATGCCCAACAAGACCGGTGAACGTGTGGCTTCTCCTCCGCAGCCTTGGAAGGGGCCGGAGACTCCGGCGCGGGGCGTGAATCCCGAGGGTTGTTCCGCGCCTCCCAGAGGCTTACCCAACGAGGCCGTTTAACCCGGGATCGTGCCCCGGGCGGCTGATACCTTTCCGTTTTCCGGACCCGGGAAAAGCCCGGGGACCATTCACTCTGCCCCTACCCCATGCCGGTGGAAAAACCGGACTTTTTGGTCTACGTTCCACCCTCGCAAACACCTCTATGCCGACCCCTCCTTCCGCCGAAGTCCGCAACGTCCACCTGCTGGGTGCCAAACCGGGTAACGTCAAAAACCTCACCGGCTTCCGTAAAGGTTTCCACAAGGTTCCCGCCACCCTGCCCGATTCCATGTTCGAGCGCCAGTTCGGCGCGATGGCCGAGCCTGATCTGGACCGGCTCGCACGAGAATTGTTCGAGAAGCTGCGCGCCGGACGCGGCTACAAACGCAAGGAGATCAACCTCAATCTCGACAGTCCGACCGCCACCCTCACGACGACGGATTTCACCCTCGATCTGAGTTACGCGCCCAACCCCGCCGATCCGGGGGATTACGCCCTCGTCTACGACCTGCACTCGATCCGCGACATCGCCGTGTTTGCCGACGGCAGCCTCAACGACGTGTTCGCGGGCGTGTTCAACCGCGTTTCGTTCTCCTTCGGCCAGACCATCGACATGGAAGACCTGATTGATGAATTGGAGGAGGCCCCCGGCGGCGCGGCCAGTCTGCGCTATCCGCCCGATTGCAGCGAGTGCACCGTGCAGCTCGCCGGTTACGTCGGTGTCGTGCGCGTGACCCCGCGCCAACTGGAGGTCGTCAGCCCGGCCGGGGCATCCCCGGCGGAACTCGTCAAAACGTTCGTGGAAGCCAGCGAGGTGCTGGCGGCCAACCCGACGCTGGAACGATTGATTCCGCGCCGGAAATAGACGCGGTAAGGCCGCTGCCCGGCACGGATGCCGGACAGCGGTTGATCAACTGCATTCCTAACCTGTTTTCGGCCCGAAAACCTTAGCGAATATTACCGTTCATACCGCTCGGGAAGAACCCGCCGGGATTCTTGTTGATGTTGCCGTACACGATGTTGAGCACTTGGCTGGTGTTACGCGCAAACGCGAGCGAATTGCTATCCGTCGGGACAATGTTTGCGGAGTTGTTCAGCACGATCGGCTGATCCGAAGGAGCCGGGCCACTCAGGTACTGGCGCAAGCTGGAGATGGCGTTCACCGTCGCAAGGATGTCCACGCCGTACATGTTGATGGCGTTGGGCTGCGAAGCCAGTTGATAGAGCGTCGTGCGGACTTCTGAAGCGTGGTAGGCTTCAACCGCGAGGATGCTCGCCGCCGCTTGCAGGTAAGCGGGGTTGGTGATGAGCGTCGAAGCGCCGTTGTAAGCCGTCACACCCACGTCCTCGAAGATGAACGCGCCCAGCAGGAACGCGATGTCATTGGCGAAAGGGTCGAACATGGCACCGGGGCTGTTGGTCGCCGCCGCGTAAACCGAGTTGAAGCTGTTGAGCAAATCAACCGCGGGCATCGGGACGTAGGACGCGCCGGCCGAGGCAATCGCTGCCCGCAGGAAGCTGACGTGATTGAGTTCGTCCTTGGCAATCTCCAGGGCATACTGCTGAATCAGCGGATTACGGAAGGGCACCTTCGCATTGGGCTTGACCGTGACCGGCCCGGGCGTCCCGTTGACGCTATCAATGCCGCCGCCGTTGCCAGCGATGCCCGTGCCCGTGTAGGCGCGCAGGTAAAATTCGGCTTCGAGGTATTCGAGGTTCAGCGCGAAGTTGAGCACGTCCGCGTCGATGTTCGTCGCGGGGGCAGCTTTGGCGTCGTGCTCGCCCAAAAGCATGGAGGCGGCGGCCGGTGCGACGGCGGCGACGGCGCCAGCAAGGCTCGCGCGGCGCAGGAACTCACGGCGGCTGGAAGGGGTGTGCTTAGCTAGGAGGTTGGGTTGATCACTCATTTGGTCCTAATTCCGTGAAATGCCCCCGGGCGGATGCACGAATCTGCCTTTTGCATGAAAAATTTGTTCTTCGCATCCATCCTCCTGGTAAAAGCGGACTAGCAACGACGCGCCTTCCATCCACGGAAATCCCGGGACCCAAAAGGCGTGCTGCCGGTCGGACCGGCCGAAATCCGTGGTTCTCCTTCTCACTTCTTCCCGGCAAACGGGTGCGCTTTCCCTGGAGGCAAGCGCATCCGGTATCGGCGATCCGATAAAGTTTGCAAAGCCTTCCGGGTGGAGCCCACAGTCGGGTTTTCGTTGCGTGACCCGTGCTGACCTCCCTCGCATGAACCAGGAAACGCCCCGGCAGGCCGAGGACTGCCAACTGCTAGAAGCCGTCGCGCGGCAAGACACGGCCGCTTTTGCCAGCCTCTACGACCGGCTCAGCGGCCCGCTTTACACGCTCTGCCTGCGTATGATCGGCGACGCGGAGGAGGCCGAGGACGTGCTCCAGGAAGCTTTCCTGGCGCTGTGGCGGCGTGCCACCACCTACGACCGCACGCGCAGCAGCGTGTTCAGTTGGGCCGTGCTCATCACGCGCGGCAAGACGATCGACCACCTGCGCTCGCGCGGGCGGCGGCTGCGGGTGGTGGTTTCCGGCGAGGTGGCTCCCGGCGAGGACCCGGGCGGACGCCTGGCCGCAGAGGAAGCCCCCGACGCCGCCGAACAGGCGGAAACGCGCGACCAGGCCGGACGTGTGCGGCGGGTACTGGGCCAGTTGCCGCCCGATCAACTCCAGGTGATCGAGATGGCCTTCTTTGGCGATCTGAGCCATCATGAAATTTCCGCCCGGCTCGGCCAGCCGCTCGGCACGGTAAAAGCTCGGATCAGGCGCGCGCTCTTTAAGTTGCGCGATGGGTTGAAAAGGACGCCATGATTTCCGAAGAACATGAGGAACAGGCAGCGCTGTACGCGCTGGGCCTGCTCGATGCGAACGAGGTCGAGGACTTCCGGCGCGCCATGGCGGCGGACGCGGATCTGCGCGCCCTGGCGGTGGAGCTGCGCGATGCGGCAGCGACGATTGCCCTGGGGGCGGGACCGGCGCAAATTCAACCCTCTTTTGGGTTAAAAACACGGGTGCTGGCGGACGTGGCGCGGGAAGCACCCGGCGCGCCGGTCCCGCCCGCGAAGATCGTCCGCGGCCCGTGGACGGTCTGGCTGCCGTGGGCGCTCGCGGCGACCGCGGCGGCCGCGGCGTTCGCCAGCCTGCTGGATCGTCAATCTTTGGTCGGGGAGCGTGCGCACGCCTACGCGCTCTGGCGTGACAGCCTGGCCCTGCGCGACCATGAAGCCATCGAGCGGCATTACGCCGAAGAGGCGCGCCAGCAGACGACCCCGCTCGGGCAGGTGGTGGTATGCCAGTTGGAGCCGACGGCCGACGGCCCTGCCCAGCCGCGGGTGGCGGTCGTGTGGGACCCGGCGCGCCGCCAAGGCGAATTGTTCGTCGCGCGGCTCAAGCCTCCGGCAAACGGCCATGACTACCAACTCTGGGCGGTCGAGGAAGGGCGCAAGGACACCGTCAGCGCCGGGGTGGTCCACGTGGATGGCGAGGGCCGCGCGAGGGTCGGGTTCACCCCGGCCGGCGACAGCGGCGAGACCGTGCGGGCGTTTGCGCTGAGCCTGGAGCAGGCTGGCGGCTCCGAGAAGAACCAGGGACCGATCTTGCTGCTGGGCAAACTCTGAAGGACGCGCGGGGGTTTCTCCGCAAGATTGCCTGACCATGCCGCTGCCTACCGCCTTCGTCCCGCCAGAATTTACCTCGCCAGCCGCCGCGCTGGCCGCGTTTGCCGGGTTCATCCTGGCGCTGGCTGTCGTCCAGGCGGTGCTGGGCTGGCTCGCCAAGTGGTGCCGCGGCGCGCTCCGGCGCGCGGAGGAACTCGGCCGGGTGCGGCGGCGGCGCTGGCTGCTCTCGTGGCTGGCCGTGTACCCCCGGCTGAGCGTGTGGCTGTGGGCCTGCGGCCTGTACACGGCGGCGGCATGGTGGGTGCGCACTTGGCTGGACCCGGACGGCCACCTCCTGAATCCGGCCTGGCAGGGGCGGGTGGTGGGCAGCGTTTCCCTGCTCTGCGCCATGTCGCTCGTGGGCCGTCTCCTGCTCCTGGCCAACCACCGCCTGCGCGCCCTGGCTCTCGCCGAAACCTCCCACTGGGAGCGGCTCCTGGGCTTGATCGTCGTCGAGAGCCTGAGCATCGGTCTGCCGTTAACGGCCGCCTACACCCTGCTGCCGCTGCTCAACCTTTCCCCGGATTCGGACCACGTCGCGCGCCGCTGGCTGGCCGTGGCGGTCATCGCGGCGGTGGGGGTCGCCTTGGGCCGGCTCATCAACCTCGCGGCGGACAAGGTGACGTTGCGCCACGATGACCCGGACTACGCCCCGAACCTCCAGGCGCGCACGCTCTTCACCCAGGTCAGCGTCCTGCGCCAGATCGCCCTGCTTTTCCTCGGGTTCGTGACCCTGGCGAGCATGTTGATGATGTTCCCCTCCGTGCGGCACCTCGGCACGAGCTTGCTGGCCTCGGCGGGCGTGCTGGGCATCGTCGCGGGCGTGGCCAGCCAGCGCGCGCTGGCCAACTTCGTCGCGGGCTTTCTCATCGCCGTGACGCAGCCCATTCTCATCGACGACAACGTCACCGTGGAGGGCGAATACGGCTCGGTCGAGGAGATCACGCTGACCTACGTCGTCGTGCGCCTGTGGAACCAGCGGCGGCTCGTCCTGCCCATCTCCTACTTCCTGGAGAAACCCTTCCAGAACTGGACGCGTCTGTGTTCCCAGAGCACCGGGGTCGTGTACCTGCTCGTGGATTACCGCACGCCACTCCCGGCGCTGGAAGCGGAGTTCGAGCGCATCCTGGCCAGCGAGAGGCTGTGGGACCGCTGCGACAAGGGCTTCCACGTCACGGACGCCACGGCGCGCGGCCTGGAGGTGCGCCTGCTCGTGACCACGGCCGAGCCAGGCCAGCTCTTTGACCTGCGTTGCGCGGTGCGCCGCCGGTTGATCGAGTTCCTTTTGCGCGAGCACCCGGATGCGCTGCCGCCGCGCCTGCGCCTGGAAAAGGGAGCGCCGGAGTAAGGGTTTCGGAGACGGCCCGGGATAGCTCGGGCCAATGCGAGAGAGAAAGTTCGAGGGCAGCAGTCATTCTTTTCCAGGCTCCGGTATCGTGCTCGCGGTGGATGAGCACGGCACGAATGTAAACGGGTCAGGGTGACATTTGGCAAATGGCGAGGCAAGAACGAGATAACGGTTGAGCAAAGGCTTTTTCTCCGCAAAAGTACGGAGCCCTTTCAGGATTGCCTTGCACTGGGAATCCCGCCGAACCAAAGTGGTCGTTTAAGCTTGAAGTTCCTGCCATCCCGGCGATTGCCGGGGCGCGATGAGCTTGAGCGTCAGCCTTTTCAATATGTCTGCCACCACCTCGATCCGCCGCTTCCGCGTGACCGCCGCCGCGCTGGGCCTGCTGGCCGCCGCCGGTTGCAGCAAGCCCGCGGCGCCCCCGGCCCCGCCGCCCTCCACCGTCACCGTCGCGCGGCCCGTGGCCCGCAAGATCGTCGAGCACAACGAATACACGGGCCGCATGGCCGCCATCGAGAACGTGTCCGTGCGCCCGCGCGTCAGCGGCTACATCACCCAGATCGCGTTCAAGGAAGGCAACATCGTCAAGAAGGATGATCTTCTCTTCGTGATCGACCCGCGCCCCTACGAGGCCGCGTTGGGGCAGGCCGAGGGACAGCTCAAACAGGCGCAGGCGCAAAAGGACCTGAACGACCGCAACTTCGGCCGCGCCCAGACCCTTCAGGCCACGAAGGTTTCCTCCAAGGAGGAGTTCGACCAGGCCGCTACCGCCCGCAATCAGGGCGACGCCCAGGTGGCTACCGCGCAGGCCGCCCAGGACGCCGCGAAGCTCAACCTGGAGTTCACCCAGATCAAGGCTCCCATCGAAGGGCGCATCAGCCGTGAGCAGGTGACGGTGGGCAACCTCGTGGCGGCGGATTCCACCGTGCTGACGAACATCGTCAGCGTGGACCCCATCTACGCCTACGCCGACGTGGACGAGCGCGCGGTGCTCTCCTACCAGAAGCTCATCGGCGAGGGGAAGGTCAAGGACGCGCGCGACAGCACCGTGGCCGTCGCCGTGGCCGTCGCGGGCGAGCAGGGATTTCCGCACAAGGGGGCCATCGACTTCGTGGACAACCAGATCAACGCCGCCACGGGCACGTTGTCCGTGCGCGGCAAGTTCCCCAACGCCGACGGCAACCTCTTGCCAGGTATGTTCGTGCGGATGCAGATCCCGGTCAGCGGCGAGGTGGACGCATTGCTCATCACCGACCGCGCCGTGGGCAGCGACCAGGGGCAGAAGTTCGTGTACGTGGTCAACGGCGACAAGGCCGAGCGCCGCCCGGTGACGCTAGGTCCGGTGATCGACGGCCTGCGCGTCGTCACGGCGGGACTCACGCCGGGGGATCAGGTGGTCGTCAACGGCCTGATGAAGATCATGCCCGGCGCGCCGGTCAAGGCCGAGCAGGGCGACATGCAGAAGTTCGCCAGCGACCAACTGGAGTTGAAGGCCGCCGTGGGCGCACCGCCCAAGGCTAAATGACCAAGTTCCAATGCCCAAAGCCCAAAGCAGAACGATCCTTGTCCTCACTTATCTGGACCTTGGTCATTGGGCCTTGGTCATTTAGCCGTCGGCGCACATGAAATTCGCCCACTTCTTCATCCACCGGCCGATCTTCGCCATCGTGCTGTCCATCGTCCTGGTCATCCTGGGCGGGATCAGCTACACGGCGCTGCCGGTCGCCTCCTACCCGGAGATCACGCCGCCGACCGTCGTCGTCACCGCCGTGTACCCCGGGGCCGACCCGAAGATCCTCGCCGACACCGTGGCCACGCCCATCGAGCAGCAGGTCAACGGGGTGGAGAACATGCTCTACATGAACAGCCAGAGTGCCAGCGACGGCACGATGACGCTGACCATCACCTTCAAGCTGGGCACCAACCTCGACATCGCCCAGGTGCTCGTCCAGAACCGCGTGGCCATCGCCACCCCGCAACTCCCGCAGGAAGTCCGCGCCGTCGGCGTGACCGTGCAGAAGCAGTCGCCCAACATCATGCTGGTGGTCAACCTGATCTCCCCCAGCAAGCAGTACGACTCGCTCTACATGGCCAACTACGCCATCCTCCAGTTGCAGGAGGTGCTCAAGCGCGTGGAGGGCGTCGGCAGCGTGAGCATCTTCGGGGCCGGGGATTATTCCATGCGCCTGTGGCTGGACCCGGACAAGATGTTCTCGCGCGGCATGACCGCCGGGGACGTGATCGCCGCCGTCACGGCGCAGAACGTCCAGGTCGCCGCTGGCAAGGTAGGGGCCGAGCCCGCGCCGCCGGGCACGGACTTCCAGTTGATCGTCAACACCAAGGGCCGTCTCACCGATCCGAAGGAATTCGAGCGCATCATCGTCAAACGCGGCAGCGACGGCCAGTTGGTGCGCCTGGGTGACGTGGGCCGCGCGGAACTCGGGGCCCAGACCTACGTCACGGGCTCCTACCTCAGCGGCCAGGAATCGGCGGGCATCGCCATCTTCCAGCTTCCCGGGGCCAACGCGCTCAAGACGGCCGAGAACATCCGCTCGCAGATGATCGAGCTGAAGAAGAACTTCCCGCCCGGACTGAGCTACGACATCGCCTACGACACGACGAAATTCATCGACGAATCCATCAACGCCGTGCTCCACACGCTGCTGGAG
>CAXTVY010000189.1:0-8656 GCA_964247665.1 uncultured Chthoniobacterales bacterium
GTGTGGCATCAATCCAGCTACGGACAGAGCTGCCGCCCGCCGCCCTTCTACCTTCCCGACCATGGCCAGGATCGACGCATTTTTCAAACTGATGTCCGAGCAGAAAGCCTCGGATCTTCACCTCTCCACGAGCAACCCGCCGATGCTGCGCATCAACGGCGACCTGATCCGCGTCGATTATCCGCCGCTGACCAACGATGAACTCCAGTCGATGGTCTACGAGATTGCGCCGGAAATGAAGATCAAGGTGTTCGAGGAAACCGGCGACGTGGATTTCGGCTACGAGATCCCTGGCGTCGCACGTTACCGCGCCAACTTCCTCAACCAGAAGTACGGTATCGCCGCCGTGTTCCGGCTCATCCCGAGCAAGGTGCTGACGTGCGACGACCTGAACCTGCCAGCCGTCCTCAAACGGTTCCCACTGCTCAAGAAGGGGCTCGTACTGGTCACGGGGCCAACCGGCTCGGGCAAATCCACGACGCTCGCCGCGATGATTGACTACGCGAACCTGCATCGGCAAGACCACATCATCACGGTGGAAGACCCCATCGAGTTCGTGCACAAGAGTCAGCAATCGCTCGTCAACCACCGAGAGGTGGGCGTGCACACGAAGTCATTCGCCGCCGCATTGCGCGGCGCGTTGCGCGAGGACCCGGATATCATTCTGGTCGGTGAAATGCGCGATCTGGAAACAATCGAACTTGCGCTGACCGCCGCGGCGACGGGCCACCTCGTGTTCGGCACGCTGCACACCTCCAGCGCCGCCAAGACGGTGGACCGCGTCATCGACATTTTCCCGAGCAGCCAGCAGAATCAGGTCCGCGCGACGCTGGCGGAATCGCTCAAGGGGGTGGTCGCACAAAATCTGTTCCGGCGCATCGACAAACCGGGCCGGGTCGCCGCGCTGGAAATTCTGGTGTTCGACTCGGCCATCGCCAATCTCGTGCGCGAAGGCAAAACCCATCAGATCCCCGGCATGATCCAGGTCGGCAAGAAAAAGGGCAACCAGCCGCTCGACGACGCGATCATGGACCACCTCCGCAACCTGCGCATCTCCCCGGAGGAGGCTTACGAGAAGGCGAACGATAAAAAGAAGTTCCGCCCGTTCCTGACCCAGCCACCAGACGACTTCGAGGACTGACAAAGCCGGAAGTGGGGAGTCAGCACCAGCGGTTCCGACCTAGCTTGAGCCCATTTTCGTCTGCCCTCTCCACTTTTCCACTCCCCCGATTTTCCACTTTCGACTCTCCTATGCGCAGTGTAGAACTCGACGCCATCCTCGGAGCCATGCTCCAGAGCTACGACGGCATCTCCGACCTGAACTTTTCCGTGGGCCGCCCGCTCCAGGTGGAGGCGTTCGGCCAACTCAAGCCAATCGCGGTCGATCCGCCAATCGACTCACTGACGGCCTACCAGACCGAGAACATCGCGCTCAACATCCTGGGCAACAACCGGCGGTTGATCCAACATCTGCTTCAGACCGGATCGTGCGACTGCGGCTACCAATTGGGCACCCAGGCGCGCTTCCGGGTGAACATCTTCCGCCAGCAGGGCCGGATGTCCGTGGTCATGCGCAAGCTCAACAGCGTGATCCCCAGTCTCGACAGCCTGGGACTGCCAACTATTTTCGAGCAAATCTGCCGCGAGAAAACGGGCCTCGTGCTCGTTACCGGAGCCACCGGTTCGGGTAAGACGACGACCTTGGCGGCTGTTCTCAACGAAATCAACCGCAACCACGCGTTCCACGTGGTGACGCTGGAAGACCCGGTGGAGTTTATCCATCCGCACCACCAGAGCACGTTCAATCAGCGGGAACTCGGCACGGATTTTGACAGCTATCCCAACGGCCTGCGCGCGGCGTTGCGCCAGGCTCCGAAGGTCATCCTCGTCGGTGAGATGCGCGACCGCGAGACGGTAGAAATCGCCATGACCGCCGCGGAAACGGGCCACCTCGTCCTGAGCACGCTGCACACCATCGACGCCGGACAATCCATCAACCGTATCCTGGGCCTCTTCGACCAGGGAGAGGAAAAACTCATCCGTCAACGTCTGGCGGACACGTTGCGTTACGTGGTCAGCCAGCGCCTCGCGCCCCGCATGACCGGTGGTCGCGCGCTCATCATGGAAGTGATGGGCAACAACCTGCGCACGAAGGAAGCCATCGCGCTGGGCGAGGACGAGGGACGCAGCTTTTACGAGATCATCGAGTCCAGCGAAACCTTCGGCTGGTTCACGTTCGACAACTCGATTATCCGGGCCTACGAGGCCGGGCAGCTCGACGAGGAAACCGCGATGCTCTTTGCGTCAAGGAAAGGCAAAGTCGTTCGCCAGATTGATCTCATCAAGAAGAGCCGCGGCGAAGAGAAGAACAAGAACAGCGGCCTGCGGCTCGATACCGCGGCCTCCAGCCGGTACTGACAAAGGCGGAAGTGGAATCGGAACGCGGAAGAGAAACTTGAGAGAACAACATCATCCCTTCTCCGACCTGTCCCGGACTTGATTTCCTCACCTGCTTCCGCCTTCCGCTTTCCGCCTATCCCATGAACCTCACTTCCCATCATCAGGAGTTCGAGACGCGCTTCGATATCTTCGAACCCGGCGACCTGACGGCGCTGGTCTGCATCGACCAGCCCGACTACCAGCAGGCGGTCGTGGATCAACTCAGCAGCATGGATTACAAGTTGCACGTCGGTCTGTTTGCCGAGGATATCTCCCTCAAGCTCAAGACCCACGTGTACGATGTGGTCATCATCGACGAGAATTTCGGCGGCTGCTATCTGGGTAACAATGGGGTGCTCTACGAAGCCATCAACCTTTCGCCTAACCAGCGGCGCGGGCAGTTCCTGGTGCTCATCGGCACCAGCGTGATGACCAATGACGAGATGATGGCGTTCATCTACAGCGTGGACCTGTGTTTTAACGTCAACGACCTGGGCAATCTCAAGCCGGTGCTCCGGCGCGGCGTGGCGCGGCAGAAGGAATTTTTCCACGTGTTCATCGAACAGGTGCGGGTCGCCGGGCTGATGTGAGGCTGGGTTTACCCAAAAATGGGTTACGGCCGGGTGTCTTGTCAGCACCGAAAGGCTGCTTGAACAGCGGCGCTCGACGGCCTAGGCTGCTCTCCCTGGCCGGGATGCGGTAACCCCGCGTCCTGCGGCCGGCAGCAGTTTCAACCCCGGGGCGCAAGGACATCGTGGATACCTTTTTCGACAACTATCAGCCGGAAGCCTTCTTCGACGAGATGTTCACCGCACCCGGCGAGGTACGGTCCCATTATCAAGGGCTCCTCGCCCGGTTCCAAGGCATGACCCGGGAGGAGTTCTGCCGCAAGCGTTCGCTGGCGGACACCTCTTTCCTGACCCAAGGCATCACGTTTACGGTTTACAACGACGATCAGGGCACCGAGCGCATTTTCCCGTTCGACCTGATCCCGCGCATCATCCCGGCCGATGAGTGGGCGTTGTTGGAACGCGGTCTGGAGCAGCGCATCCGCGCGCTGAACCTGTTCCTGCACGACGTTTACCACGAGCAGCGCATCCTCAAGGAGAAAGTGATCCCGGAGGAATACGTGCTCAGCGCGGCCCACTTCCGCAAGGAGTTCATGGGCTTTAACGTGCCGAAGGACATCTATATCCACATCTGCGGCACGGACCTGATCCGCGACAAGGACGGCAACTACCTCGTCTTGGAGGATAATGGGCGCTGCCCCTCGGGCGTCTCCTACGTGTTGGAAAATCGAGTGGCGATGAAACGGGTGTTCCCGCGCCTGTTCGCCAGCCACGCGGTCCGGCCCGTGGACGATTACGCGCAGAATCTGCTCAACCTGTTGCGCTACATCGCCCCGGAAACCCGCCGGGGTGACCCGACCGTGGTGCTGCTAACGCCAGGCGTCTACAACTCGGCGTACTACGAGCATTCCTACCTCGCGCGGTCGATGGGAATCGAGATTGTGGAGGGGCGCGACCTCGTGGTGCAGAACGACGAGGTGTTCATGAAGACGACCAAGGGTCTCAAGCCCGTGGACGTGATTTATCGCCGGATTGACGACGATTTCCTCGACCCACAGGTGTTCCGGCCAGACTCATGCCTGGGTGTACCGGGCATCGTGCAGGCGTACCGCCGAGGAAAAATCAGCTTGGCCAATTCCATCGGCACAGGGGTCGCTGACGACAAGGTGATGTATTACTTCGTGCCGCGAATGATCAAATTCTACCTCGGCGAGGACCCGATCCTGCCGAACGTCGAGACGTACCTTTCCAGCGAGGAGAAGGACCGTGGGTATATCCTCGACCATTTGGAACAACTCGTCGTCAAGGCGGCGAACGAGAGCGGGGGTTACGGGATGCTCATCGGCACGCAGGCGAGCAAGGCGGAGATCGAGAAGTTCCGTGAACTGATTATTGCGAACCCCCGCAATTATATCGCGCAGCCGGTGATCTCGCTCTCGCGCTCGCCAGCCTACGTCGATCACGCGATGGGAGAAGGCGGCCTGGAGGGTCGGCACATCGACTTGCGCCCGTACATCCTCTACGGTGAGAAGGTCACGATCTTGCCCGGCGGCCTGACGCGCGTGGCGATGAAGAAGGGTTCGCTGGTGGTCAATTCCTCGCAGGGCGGAGGGAGCAAGGATACGTGGGTGTTGGAGGAATAGTTTGTGGCGTGACTCGTTCTTTTTTATGATCGATAAAATCCGTCCGATGCTCGAAGCGGTGCCCTTCCAATCTTCTGTCGTCATCAACAGCGACAGAAAACAATACTGAACCGGAAGTTCTTTTTCTCTTCCTCATGCTAAGCCGCGCCGCTGACTGCCTGTACTGGATGAGCCGCTACATCGAGCGGGCCGAAAACAACGCCCGCATTTTGGAGGTCAACCAGCAGCTCATGCTCGACTTCGAGCAGAGCGAGGCAACCGTCCGCCAGCATTGGGCCCCTATCATCAATTCGCTGGAGGAACACGAACTCTTCCACAAGTTCTACAGGGAAGCGGACGGTGAATCGGTGGTCGAGTTCGTCACCTTCGAGCAGAAAAACCCGAACTCGATTTATTCCTGTCTCTCCCGCGCCCGCGAGAACGCCCGCAGCGTGCGCGAGCAGATTTCCTCCGAGATGTGGGAACACCTCAACGAGCTTTACCTGTTCATCCGCTCCAGGGGAGCGCGTGAACTCTTCCACTCCAGTTCCTACCAGTTCTTCAAGCACATCCTCCAGGGGTCCTTCCAGTTCATCGGCATCACCGATGCCACCATGACCCATGGCGAGGGCTGGCACTTCATCCAGTTGGGGAAGTTTCTCGAACGATCCGACCGCACCTCGCGCATCCTCGACGTGAAATACCACATCCTCCTGCCGAGCGGCGAGCGCGTCGGCGGCAACGTGGACACCGTGCAGTGGATGGCGGTGCTGCGCTCGTGCAGCGCGTTGGAAGCGTACACGAAACTCTACGTCGGCCAGATCGCACCATGGAAGGTCGCGGAATTTCTAATTCTCAACGATTCCTTCCCCCGCGCCTTGCGGCACTGCATCCACCAACTCGACGCCGCACTGCACAGCATCAGCGGCGTGTCCGAGGATCATTTCTCCAACGAGACAGAGCGCCTCAGCGGCAAATTGCGCGGCGAACTCGACTATACGCGCAGCAGCGAGGTATTCCAAGGCGGCTTGCACCAATACCTCGACCGTTTCCAAAAGCGGCTTTCGGAGATCAACGACGCCACCCAGGAAATTTATTGCGAGATTCCGCCGCCTGAACAGCGGCAGTCACAGAGCCAGAGCCAAGATGGCGGCGGCTCGCAGTCGCAGAGTCAGAGCCAGACCATGGCGGTGCCAACGCGCTGAGCAAGTGACGGAAACGTTACCTGCGATTTCTGGTAACCAGGAGGAAGGTTCGCCACCATTCGGCGGATGGAGCCGCCACGCTACCGCACTGCCTGGATTTCCGACCTGCACCTCGGCACGCGCGGCAGCAACGCCCCCGCTGTCCTGGCGTTCCTGCGCGAGCACGAGTTCGAGACCCTCTACCTCGTCGGTGACCTGATCGACGTGTGGAGCCTGCGCCGTAGCCGGTACTGGCCGCAGAGTCACAACGACGTGATCCAGAAGATTCTGCGGCATGGGCGCAAAGGCACCCGGCTCATCTACATCCCCGGCAACCACGACGAATTCATGCGGGGCTTCTACGGTCACTACGGCAACCTGCTCATTGCGCCCAACGCGATCCACCTGACGGCTGATGGCCGACGCCTGCTCATCATCCACGGTGATGAACTCGACACGGTAGTTCAGAACGTGAAGTGGCTCGCCTTCATCGGCGACGTGGGTTACCAGTTTTTGTTGAAGCTCAACCGCCCCGTGAACTTCCTGCGGCGGCGACTGGGCTGGGGCTATTGGTCCTTGAGTGCATACGTGAAAGGCCGGGTGAAAAACGCCGTGTCATTTATCGGCGAGTTTGAAAGTGCCATCGTCCGTTACGCGCAACAGTCCAAGGTGGATGGTGTGCTCTGCGGGCACATCCACCGCGCGGGCATCCGCGAGATTCAGGGGACGACCTACTACAACTGCGGCGACTTCGTGGAAAGCTGCACGGCTCTGGTCGAACACACCGACGGCCGGATGGAATTGTTGACGGACCTCGCGCAAAACGTGCAACCGGAACCCGCCGACGAATCTTCCCGCGGGTCAGACGTTACGGGCGAAGTTCTGGGTGGGTTCCCGTTGCGGGAAGAACAGCCCACCGCTACCCACTGAAACTAAAAGAGGCACTTGGCGCTTCGTAGCATCAACGGCCATCTTAATTGCCGCTACGTTACTCCGCGCCCGCTGCCTCGACGAGGGCCACTTCGGTGCTCTTTAGCGTGACGGTGCCACCGGGGTTTGCCTGGTTGAGTTCGCCTTTCTTGGAGGCGGTGAGATCACTAAGCTGGGGTTTGGATGCCTGTTCCCCGGCGGCCTTGCCCTGTGCGTGCAGGCTGGTACCGAGCGGCGCACAAATCACGGCACAATCGAGGTCGACCGATAACTACAGGAAACGGGAGAAGAAAGGGAAGACAGAAATTGATGGTTTCCATGGGGATTTACCGTCTTGGTGCAGCGATGGCTCAATGCTCAACCGAACCCTCCCGCAGGTCCGCACCTGTTTTTCTAAACCGCGTGCGGCGATGTCGAGCCGCGATTACACTCGCATCAAGGGCCGGTGCGCCAGTACCTGCTGAACCTGCCGCAGGAACTTCTCGCGCGTGAACGGCTTGGGCAGAAAACCGCTCAGTCCCTGACCGAGCATCTGACTGAGCTTGTCGGGATGCGTGTAACCACCGCTGATGACTACCGCGACGTTCGGATTGATTGCCTTGAGTTCGTCGAAGATCAGATCGCCGCTCAGGCCCGGCATACTGAAATCCAGGATCACTAGGTCGATGGCGGCCCACAAACGCGCGTAGATCGAGATCGCCTCGAACGCATCCCGCACGCTGAGAACCCGGTAATCTTCCTCCGTGAGAATGGCCTCTGTGGACAGCAAGGAAGCAGGATCATGGTCGGCTACGAGCACCACCTCCCGCATTCCGGTGGGGTTGGCCATGGTAATCTGCTCGATGTTGGCCGGAGGACGTACGATCCGCGTCGCCAGCGGGACTTCGGCTAACGGGGTCGCCGCCTCTCGTGCATCCCTGACAGCTTGCTGTTCCTCCTCGACCATGGACTCGCGTGCACCGTCAATGCGGTCGAGCGCCCTGCCGCTGAGCTGCCGGGCGTTCTGGACACCATGCGCGATGCGTTCGAGCAGGCTTTGCACCGCATCGTCGTCACGGTGCAGCAACTCGGGGTACGCGCGGAAATCGGACATGCCGCGCAGCAAACCGTCAATTTCGCTGAGCGTACCGCTCAACCACTCCAGTTCCTTAATGGAAAGCATACGTTCTCTCTGTGGCACCCTCTATAGCAGGGATCGTACAATCCGGGGACTCTCAGACGATTTTCAACGCAAAAAAGTCTTGGAACACCTGCCGGTACACCGCGCGCTTCATTTCAGGCAGCCACGAAAGCATATATGCAGCCGGCTCGATCCAGCGCACCGCACAAAACTCCGGGTGCAACGTGGCGATGTTGACGCGTGATTCCGGTCCGAGCAGCCGCAAACGAAAATAGGTCTGCTCCTGCCCCTGGTAGCCCTTCTTGGTGTAGCCCGGAGCGAACAGGTAACGATAGGGGCCACGCTGCTCCTGCACCACATAATCGGCGGGTTCCAACGACAACTCTTCACGCAGTTCCCGATGCAATCCTTCTCCTGCGGTTTCACCCGGTTCCAGGCCGCCTTGAGGGAATTGCCAGGAATCCGGCATCCCCACACGTTCGCCCACAAGGATCATCCCGGCGTCAATGGATAGAATAGCAGCCACATTTGGCCGATAGATGGAAACAGACATGGAATTGGCGCCCGATGGTCCGGGCTGCAAAGCAAGACGCGCCAGCAGAGATTAATCTGCTGGCGCGTCAAAAATAGGCTGAACAAGAATGCCGTAGTGTGTCGGGCTTTCCAGACCATCAAAAAGGACCGGAAGCCAGACTCTCAGCCGGGCATCCCGGCAGTAACCAAAATCAGCTTGGCCTTACTTGGCCGGAGCCGTGACGTAAGCGACCTGCGTCGCGGTGCTGACCTTGGTGG
>CAXTVY010000190.1:0-8259 GCA_964247665.1 uncultured Chthoniobacterales bacterium
GTTTAGAACGGCACGCTTTCCTCCCGTTTCTCCATGCCGATGCCGCCCCGCTCCCGCCTCCTGCCACTCCCTCTTTTGGCGATGGCACTGGCTGTTCTGACCGGCTGCGCGTCCGACCAACCGCCCATCCGACTGCTGACCAAGGCCAATGCCTTGCCGCTGGCCCTTGATCCCGAGATCCAGGTTCGCAAGGTCAAATACTACTTCCTCGAAAACCCTAGCGTCATCGGCGAACGCACCTCCGACACATCCACCGAGGAACAGAGCATCGCCTACGAACGCCAGTACCTCTCCTACGGCGCGCTGACCGGTTCCGACATCCGCAACGCTTACGGCGATTATTACACGTTCTTCTGGCGCAGCACCCACGCCAACCCGGTCCACCTGACCGTCCGCCTGGAATACCGCCAACAGAAGACCGGTGGGTTCGTCCAGGCACGCGAGGTCGATTACCCCAACGCGGTGGGCAGCCACGCCACGCGCTTCTCGGTCAACGGGGATGATTATTTCCAAGAAGGCCGCGTTTCCGCGTGGCGCATCCTGCTAATCGAAAATCATCAAACGATTGTGGCTTTTCGACAGTCTTACCTTTGGAGGTAAGCTCTCTGTTCGCATCAGAGATTCCCCGATGTGCCTGCTTTGTCACCCCTTTTCCCACTATTCGCCGCCGCGTGTGCTCCCCGGGTTTGACAACGGACACCGCCGACCGCTATCCTCCCTCCCAACTCACGACCGTGAATCCCAATCCCTCGATCCTGGTCGGCTGCAACCAGAAAGTGGTCTGCATCCGTGTTCAGGGCAAAGGCTCCTTCCAGAACAGCACCGGCATCAAACAGTTCGCCACCGCGATGATCCACCGCGGGCACCGCAATTTTGTGGTGGACCTGGCGGACTGCCCGGTGATGGACTCAACCTTCATGGGCACGCTCACAGGCGTGGCCTTACGCCTGCGCGAGATCGGCCAAGGCGAGGTGCATGTGATCAATTCCAATGCGCGCAACACCGACCTGCTCGCCGGGCTGGGCCTCGACCAGATTCTCTCCCTCGACGGCGGGCTCGACACCGGGTCCTTCGATCCACTGGCTGACGACTTTCCCGCCGAGGCTCCTTTGACCCCCGAACAGGCAGCCGACAAGCGGGCCACGACCGAAACCATGATCGCTGCCCATCAAGCCCTGGTGGATGCCGACCCGGAGAATTTTGGCAAGTTCAAGGATGTGATCGACTACCTCAAACAGGACATCCAGCAGCAGGAATCGGTGGACTGAAAAAAGGCGGAAGGTCGGAAATCTGAATGCTGAGTGTCCCATCAGTAAGATTGCCCCTTTTCCACGCATCCCTGCCTCCTGCACCCCTCCGGCTTTTTGCCTTCTGCCTTTAAATCATGTGGACCAGCCTGCTCCTCGGACTCCTGGTCCTGACGGGGGCGAGTTTTTTCTTCTTTTACCGGCAACAGCGCCAGACCCTGCGCATTACCCAGCGGCGGTTGGATGACCTCAAAACTGAGGAACACCGCGTCTTCGAGTTCCTGCACGGTCTGGGCAGCGCATTCTCCGACGCCCTGCGCCCGACCGAACTGCACCGCATGATCGTCGAAGGTGCAGGCCGCATCCTCGACGCCCATGGCGGGGCGCTCTATCTAGTGGACCGCTCGGGCGGGATGCTGATTCCGACGTTCATTTCCAAGGGCTGTCCGCCGCTCGTGGCCGTCCCCCCGCATATCCTCCAGCAGGCCATCACCATGCCTGTGGCTCTGGACAGCTACCTGCGGTTGCATCCCGTGCCACTCTCCGACGGCGCGGACGGCGCGGCCGACGGCGGCGGGGCGGGCGACGGCATCCTGCGCGGCGTGTGGCAGAACAAGGAGCCGCTCTTTCTGCCTTCCATGGCGCACGACCCCCGGCTGGCCGGCCTGCGCGACACGGCGTTGCGCACGGAGTCGGCCATGATCTCCCCCCTGCTCTACGCGGGCGAGAACCTGGGCGTGCTGGCACTGGCCAACGGCCCGATGAGCACGAAGTTCACGGAAACGGATTTCGAGGTGTTCAAGGCCATCACGGAGCAATCCGCTTTCGCGTTGTACAATGCGATTGTGTACTCCGAAGCCAGCGAGAAGAAGCGGCTGGACCGGGACCTGGAGATTGCGCGCGACATCCAGCGCATCCTGCTGCCGAGCACGTCGCCGGAGGTAAAGGGGTTCGAGGTCAACGGGATCAACATCCCCGCGCGGCAGGTCAGTGGGGATTATTTTGATTACATCAAGGTGGACGACGTGCGCCTGGGGATCGTGATCGCGGATGTATCGGGCAAGGGCGTGCCGGCGTCGCTGATCATGGCGATGTGCCGCAGCGTGCTGCGCTCGCACGCGTCGATCAACCCGAGCCCGGCGGACGTGCTGCGCAAGGTCAACCGGCAGCTCTTCCCGGACATGAAGGAGGACATGTTCATCTCCATGGCGTACCTGATTCTCGACCACGAGACGGGCCAGTTGACGATGGCCCGCGCCGGGCACGACGCGCCGCTGCTCTACACGGCGGCGGACGGCAAGGTGGCGCGGGTGAACCCGCCGGGCATGGCGCTGGGCGTTGACAGCGGATCGGTCTTCGATAGGCTCACGCGAAATTACTCGATTCACCTGAACAAGGACGATTGCCTGGTGCTCTACACCGATGGTGTGACCGAGGCGCTCGACGCGAACGGCGGCGAGTTCGGCCCGGAACGCATGATCCAGGCCGTGCAGCAGGCCGCGCCGGGCGGTTCGCCCGCCATCGTCAAGCGGCTGACCGACGATCTGCGCGGTTTCATTGGCGCACAGCCCCAGGCGGACGACATTACGCTCATCGTCATCCGTAAGCTATGAACACTCCCGAAAACACGACCACCCGCATCGACGGGCAGCCGGTCTCGCCTGAAATGGAACCTTCGCTCGACCCCGCCGCCCCCTCGCCCAACGCGGCCCCTCCGGCGGCGGAACCCACGGCCGAAGAAAAATTGGCCAAGCTCCAGGCAGAAATCGCCCAGGGGCGCGACCAGGCGTTGCGCGACCGCGCAGACCTCGAAAACATGCGCAAGCGGCTCCAGCGCGAGAAGGACGACGCTGTAAAGTACGCAAATTCGAGCTTGCTGGAGCGGCTGTTGCCGGTGGTGGATAATTTCGAGCTGGGGCTCCAGGCCGCGCGACAGGCACCGGGGGCGGAGGCGGTGGTCAACGGCATGTCGATGGTGGCGAAGCAATTGGAGGGATTCCTGAGCGAGAACGGGATGAACGCCATTGCGGCCGAGGGCGAGAAGTTCGACCCGAACCTGCACGACGCGCTGGGCGAGGAACCGAGCGCCGACGTGCCCGAAGGGCATGTGATCCGCGTGCAGCGCAAGGGCTACAAACTCAAGGACCGGCTGCTGCGTCCGGCGAGCGTGTTCGTGTCCAAGGGCAAGGCGTAGACGTAGGCGCAGGCGACGCAGGAAACAGCCATGAAACGTGTCACCGGTATCGGCGGAATCTTCTTCAAGTCCACAGACCCTGAAGCGCTCGGCGCATGGTACAAGGAACATCTCGGAATCGATGTACAAGCATGGGGTGGCGCCGCGTTCGACTGGAAAGGGCCGGACAACCCGGAAGGCGGGGGAACCACCGCCTGGAGCTTGTTCGCGGCAGACACGGACCACTTTGCTCCCAGTTCAGCCCCGTTCATGATCAACTACCGCGTGGACGATTTGCATTCCTTGCTTGCAGCGTTGCGCACGGAGGGCGTGCAGGTAGATGAGAAGGTCGATGAGTCAGAGTTCGGCAAGTTCGGCTGGGTGATCGATCCCGAAGGAAACAAGGTGGAGCTTTGGCAGCCACCGGTCGGTCAATAAGGGACCGCCACCCGAACACCCGTTGGCTTGGCTGCACGCTCCAGCGAACAGGAGGTTTCCAGCCTCCGGCCTGGAACCAAGCGCCCCAGGACCACCTCGTTACGCCAGGGCAATGCCATGCCATCACCACATCCGACGCTGACATATGCGGTGGCCGACGAATGGGCGGAGCCTTCGTCACGCATCGTCATGGATGGACTGCTCGCCTACAACGCGATCTTCTACGGCGGCATTCCGAAGGAAAAGAAGTTGGCTGTCAGTGCCCGGGCCGCGGATGGCGGTCTCGTGGCCGGCCTCCTGGGTCAAACCCATCACGGATGGCTCTCTGTCGGTTGGCTTTGGGTTTCAGAGGAGTGGCGTCAGCTGAGGATCGGGACGGAGTTGATGCGGCGGGCCGAGGCCGAGGCACTGGAGCGGGGGTGCCACCACGCGCACCTCACGACGCTGGATTTCCAGGCAGTGGGCTTCTACGAGCGCCTTGGCTACACCGTATTCGGTGTGCTCGATGACTATCCCCGGCCTCACCAACGCTTCTTCCTGCAGAAACCACTGGTCGCCCGTCAACCCACCGGTGCCAGCGCTTCCGGCCCGCCACCGTCGTCACGCCCGCAGCCGTGACAAAATTGTTTTTGGCATCCTCCCGGCTCTCCTTTAGGATGCGGGGGAGCTGTACCTCGCCATGACCGAATCCCCCGCCTCCCCTGAGCCACCCGGTGAGCCCGCGCTCGTGGCTGGTGCTGCCGCGCGCGCGCCGCTGCCACCGGCCGGGCACACCCTGGCGCTGGAGTGGATGCGTGCCAACCCGCCCGCCGCCGCGCTGCTCGGAGCCCTCGTGGCCACGGTCGCCGTTTTCTATGGCACGGTGCCGCTATTTTTCGTGCCCGGACTGAAGCACTCCATCACCGCGTTCCAATGGATCTGGTCCGCCTGGAACCCTGAGACCCACTACGAACACGGGCCGATGGTGCCCTTCATCATCCTGTTCCTGGTCTGGACCGCCCTGCCCAAGCTGCGCGGCGTCACGCCCCGGCCCGATGCCCGGGGGCTCGTGCCGCTCGTGTTCGGCGTGCTGATGTACCTGCTCGCCGCACGCGCTTTGCAGCCGCGTTTCGCGTGGGCGGGGCTGCCGTTCATGCTGTTCGGCGGCGTGCTCTACGCGGCGGGCTGGCGCTGGACACGCACGCTGCTTTTCCCCATCGCGTGCGTGTTTTTCCTGATCCCCGTGCCCGGCATCGACCAGGCCACGAATAGTCTTCAAGTGCTGGCCACCAAATTGGCTACGTCCGTGTGCAACCTGATCGGTATCCCCATGCAAGCGGTCGGCACATCCATGCACGCCATGGATGAATCCTTCCAGTTCCAGGTCATCGGGGACTGCAGCGGCATCAACTCGCTCATGGCCATCACGCTGATGACGGCCGTGTTCGCCCACCTGACCCAGGATCGGCTCTGGAAGAAACTGGTGCTCTTCGCCGCGTCTGCGCCTGTAGCCATCATCGGCAACATCGCCCGGCTGACGAGCATCATGGTTGTCGCCAAGGCGTTCGGCCAGGGCATCGCGGGCGGCTGGTGGCACGAGGTGTCCGCTTATGTCGTGTCGTTCCCGTTTGCCTTCGGGACACTGTGCCTGATCCACAAGCTGCTCAATTGGAATGCACGGTCGTCTTCGCCAGGGTCGCCCTCGTCCGGCGAGCGCCGCCGGGATGCCGGACCGATTCCGGCCACGCTTACCCCCGCGCCCGCCGCGCGCCCCAGCTATGATTACTAAACGACTGCTGACCCTCCAGGTGCTGCTCCTGTTCGGGCTGGGCAGCGTGCTCCTGCTGCCCCGGCACACGGGCCTGGGTCCGGCGGGCATCGCCATGACGCTGCCGCATCGGTTGGGCGACTGGAAAGGTACGGACGCGCCGATTGCGCCCGAGGAACTCAAGGGGCTCGCGCCCGACACGGGGTTCGGGCGTCAGTTTAGGACCAGTTGGGGTTACGGCACGAGCCCCTTCGACCAGGTTTTCGTGTCCATCGTGCTCAGCGGTGAGGACATGAGTAACAGCATCCACCGGCCCGAGCGCTGCCTCGCGGCGCAGGGTTGGACGGTCGAGCATTCCGCGCGCGTGCGCATTCCCGTGGCGGAAGGGCGCGCTCCCTTGGAAGTGACCCGGTTGACGGACGTGCGGGAAGCCCGCTCGAAGGACGGCAAGACCATCGGGCTCAAGAACCTGAATTACTACTGGTTCATCGGCTCGCAGGACACCACGGCCTCGCACTGGACGCGCACCTTCATCGACGCCAAGGATCGCGTGTTGCATGGCGAGAACCAGCGGTGGGCCTACGTGACGGTGGCTGCCTACGTGACCGACAACATCGAATCCAACGGCCGGAACGAGGCGGACACAATCAAGAAAGTCGAAGCGTTCATCGGAGAAATCGTGCCGCGCTTCCAAAAGCCCGGGGCCGTCGTGAGCGAGGATGCGCAAGACACGACGCCCAAGGCACAGTCCAGCGCGGACGCCCCGCAGACGCCGGGGATCTAGCGCAACGTGTTCAACGGGTTGTGAGCCGTGTCCCGGGAGTGTACGATGGGAGAACGTGGGAAAATGCTTTGCGGCTCCGTAGCTCTCCCGGGGCTATGCAGGCCAAGAAGGGTGTGCTGTCCATCCATTTGAAACCGCTGTAAATCTGGTCCGCCGCCGGTATTTAGCTTGGATGGTGACACGACTAGCAAGGGTTCGACAGAGATGAGAAAGCAATATCATTTTCGCCCTTCGGCGCGCGGCGCTTTCGCTTGGGACGTTGATCGGCTGGTCGCATTGACCAAGGATTTAGAACGTGTGCA
The DNA here is from genome assembly GCA_964247665.1 of uncultured Chthoniobacterales bacterium. GTDB lineage: Bacteria > Verrucomicrobiota > Verrucomicrobiia > Chthoniobacterales > SZAS-18 > CAHJWO01. The sequence continues at coordinate 6,692 of CAXTVY010000190.1, forward strand.
GGTCCCGCTGACTTTGATCCAAGAGCTTGACGAGCCCTTCTGGTTCGGGCCCGGAGATGTGCCGACCTGCCGGGCTATCGTCGAGCACGCCCGCTTGGTAGAATCCGCCGACCTGGGTTATCCGATCATCCTGTCTGCGGACGGCCGGGTCATGGATGGAATGCACCGCGTCGGCCAAGCGCTACTGTTGGGCCGCTCTACCATTGAGGCGGTGCGGTTTGCCACCGATCCCGCGCCCGATTACGTCGATATCCACCCGGATGACCTCCCCTACGAGGAAACTTCCGGCGGTATCACGGGCGTCATCTGACAATCACCGATCCGCCGAAAAACAAACCGGCCCTCGGGGATTGCTCCCCGAGGGCCAGATGAATGATTCAGCCTGTGTGGCTGGTGGGCCGTTGCCTTTACGCCTCCTGCAACACGTCCACGGGACGCTCCTTCTTCTGGAGGGCGCGACGCAGCTTGCTCAGGGCGATGTTCTGCAACTGGCGGATGCGCTCGCGCGTCACGCCGAACTTCTTGCCGACCTCTTCGAGCGTCTTGGGCTTGCCGCCGTCCAGCCCGAAGCGCGAGAAGATGATTTTCCTTTCGCGCTCGTCGAGCACGTCCAACAGGCCGTCCACTTCGTCGCGCAGGTTCTTGTCACGCAGCAGCTCGAAGGGCGTGAACGCGTCCTCGTCACCGACGATCTCACCGAACTCGGTGGAATCCTCGTCGCTGATCGGCGCGTCCAGACTCGCCGGGCGGATGCTCACCGTCTTGAGCTGGCTCACCTTGCCGGCGGCAATCCCGATTTCCTCGGCCAACTCGTCGTCGGACGGCTCACGGCCCAGTTCCTCGCTCATCTGGAGCGAGACCCGGCGCATCTTGCTGATTTTATCCACGAGATGAACCGGCAGGCGGATCGTCTTGCTCTGGTTGGCCAGGGCGCGCTTGATCGACTGCTTGATCCACCACGCCGCATACGTGCTCAGCTTGCCGCCTTTGGCCGGGTCAAACCGCTCGACGGCTTTCATCAGGCCGATGTTACCTTCCGAAATCAGGTCGAGCAGGGGCAGGCCCAGGTTGGCGTAATCATGCGCGATTTTGACGACCAGGCGCAGGTTGGAGCGGATCATCAACGAGCGAGCTTCCTTGTCGCCTTTCTTGATGCGGGCCGCGAGGGTGATCTCGTCCTGCGGCGTGAGCAAAGGGATTTGCCCGATTTCGCGCAGGTAGATCTTGATTCCAGTATCGCTATCTTCGACACCCATATAAATTTTGAGTAAGGGATTTCCAGTTGTTTTCGCCAGCGCACCGGCGAAATGTTATACGCGCACTCCAATCATACGAACCAAGGTTGCGCCGTGGTTTTGTCTGACCGATTCAAATGCAAAAAAGTCGGTTGACAACTCTGAATGCGTAGGAATTTGACAGCGTTACAGAGGCAGCGTTCAAACTTATTTGTGACTCAGAAGCTGTCGGCTCATGAGTGGTAAACGAAGGATTCGCACACCGCCGGTGAAAGGGACGTTTTTTAATCACACGAAATTTCGCCGGTTTCGTCAAGGCCAAAACCGGAATTT
>CAXTVY010000190.1:8269-8578 GCA_964247665.1 uncultured Chthoniobacterales bacterium
TTCCCCACAAAACCCACCCAAAATTTAAAAAGAAAAAAAAAGTCACTTTTAATTCCCAAAAATTGGTGCCACTTTCCTGCCAACGTATGAACCCAACAGAACATTTAAATCTCGGTAGCCGCTTTACGCTCCCGGGCACCTCGCTTGCCTTGAACCGCCTCGGCTACGGCGCCATGCAGCTCGCCGGCCCCGGTGTCTGGGGACCGCCGCGCGACCCGGCGGCCGCCGTGGCCGTGCTGCGTGAGGCGGTCGCCCTCGGTGTGGACCACATCGACACGAGCGATTTCTACGGCCCGCACGTCACCAACC
>CAXTVY010000191.1:0-8571 GCA_964247665.1 uncultured Chthoniobacterales bacterium
GATGCGCCCGATCCGCAACTGGCCAAGGCGACGGTGTTCGAGACGGGCACGAACCAGTGGCGGCAATATCCGTCGTGGCCGCCGCCCGGCGCCCAGCCGAAGAAGCTGTATTTCCAGGCGGGCGGCGGGCTCTCGTGGGACGTGCCGCCGGGCGACCAGGGCAGCGAGGAGGACACCTACGTCAGCGACCCCGCGCATCCTGTCCCTTTCGTGGGTTACGCGGCGGACGGCGTGCCGCAGGAGTACATGGTGGCCGACCAGCGTTTCGCCTCCAAGCGCCCGGACGTGCTGACCTACCAGACGCCGCCGCTGGAGGAAGACGTGACCGTCGCCGGACCCGTGTCGCCGCGATTGTTCGTGAGCACCACCGGCACGGACTCCGATTTCGACGTGAAGCTCATCGACGTGTACCCGCCCGACTTCCAGGAAAAGGACGAGGATGCCCCGCTCAAGCTCGACGTGCCGCCGCCGACCGTGGACCTGTCCGGGTTTCAGCAGCTCGTGCGTGGTGAGCCCTTCCGGGGCAAGTTCCGCCACAGCATGGAACGGCCCGAGGCGTTCGTGCCCGATCAGGTGGAGGAAATCAATTTCACGATGCCCGACATCAACCACGTTTTCCGGCGTGGGCACCGGATCATGGTGCAGGTGCAGAGTTCGTGGTTCCCGCTGACGGACCGCAACCCGCAGGTGTTCATGAACATCGCGGACGCGAAGCCGGGCGACTTCCGGCCCGCTACCGAGACCTTGCATCGCTGCGCCGACCATCCGAGCGCGTTGACTCTGCCCATGCTGTCGTCACACCCGTGAACCTGCTGGGCGTTCTTTACGGCCATCAAGTATTTTCCACTCCGCTCCCACGCGGTTATATGATGCGAATCACGTTGCCTCTAGTAGCGGTCTTATTGTGTCATTTAAACCTCGCCGGGTGTCAGCCGATGGTAACCGAATATTCTCCGGGGTTCGACGGCCACTATCATAGAGTTGGTACGTTTACGGCGGACGAAAGCTGGCAGCGTCAGCGGAATAAGGAAATTAATGATGAAGCATCCGGCAAACCGGTGCCTGGGCCTTCCAAATCTTGGAGGCAATTTTGGCAAAGCTATGATGCAACACTCCGCAAATACGATGACCCAGTTATCAACAGAAGTTTAGGTTATCGAGAGTACCTGCACGCCGACCAGAAAGTTGCATACATCAAGCAGCAGCGGCGTGCGCATGGCTTGCCTGCTTACGATTGATTTGAACCCCGTTCACCTACCATTTTCCTTTCATGAAGCTCACCGATCTCTTCATCCGCCGGCCCGTCCTCTCGCTGGTCATCAACTTCCTGATCCTGCTCGCGGGCTACCAGGCCATCCGCACGCTCAACGTGCGCCAGTACCCGCGCAGCGACCTCTCCGTCGTCAGCGTCACCACGGCCTACGTCGGCGCGAACGCCGACCTCGTGCGCGGCTTCATCACGACGCCCCTCGAACGGGTCATCGCCAGCGCCGAAGGCATCGACTACATGGAGAGCAACAGCGCCCAGGGCGTGAGCACCATCAGCGTCCACCTCAAGCTCAACTACGACACCAACGCCGCCCTGACCCAGATCCAGGCCAAGGTCGCCCAGGTCCGCAACGACCTGCCGCCCGAGGCCGAGGCCCCGGTCATCAACGTGCTGACCACGGACGACCAGATCGCCGCGATGTACCTGAGCTTCTACTCGGACGACCTCGACGCCAACCAGATCACCGACTACCTCACGCGCGTCGTCCAGCCCAAGCTAACATCCATCAACGGCGTCCAGCGCGCCGACATCCTCGGGGCCCGCACCTTCGCCATGCGGATCTGGATGCAGCCCGACAAGATGGCCGCGCTCAACGTCTCGCCCAGCGACGTGCGCGCCGCCCTGGCCAACAACAACTACCTTTCCGCCGTCGGCGCGACCAAGGGCTCGATGATCTCCATCAACCTCATCGCCAACACCGACCTGCGCAGTGCCCACGAGTTCGAGAACCTCGTCGTGCGCCAGAGCGGCAACACGATCATCCGCCTGCGCGACGTGGCCAACGTCATCCTGGGGGCCGAGGACTACACCAGCGACGTGCGCTTCGACGGCTCGCGCGCCACGTTCATGGGCATCTGGGTGCTGCCCACCTCCAACACGCTCGACGTCATCCACGCCGCGCGCAAGATGGTGCCGGAAATCGCCAAGAACCTCCCCGCCGGGATGCACGTCGGCGTGCCCTACGATTCCACCAAGTACATCGAGGACGCCATCAACGAGGTCGTCCACACCCTCGTCGAGACGCTGCTCATCGTCATCGCGGTCATCTTCCTCTTCCTGGGGAACTTCCGCTCGGTGCTGATCCCCGTCGTCGCCATCCCCATCTCGCTCATCGGCGCGGCGTTCCTGATGCTCGCCTTCGGCTTCACGCTCAACCTGCTGACCCTGCTGGCCATCGTGCTCGCCGTCGGCCTGGTCGTGGACGACGCCATCGTGGTCGTGGAGAACGTCGAGCGCCACATGCACGAGGGCGAGCCACCCATGACCGCCGCGTTCCACGCCGCGCGCGAACTCACGGGCCCGATCATCGCCATGACGATCACGCTGGCCGCCGTGTACGCGCCCATCGGCATCCAGGGCGGCCTGACCGGCGCGCTGTTCCGCGAGTTCGCCTTCACCCTCGCCGGGGCCGTCGTCGTCTCGGGCGTGGTCGCGCTGACGCTCTCGCCCATGATGGCCTCGCGCCTCCTGCGCGCGGGCGACAGTGAACGCGGCTTCGCGGGCTGGCTCAACCGCCGTTTCGAGAACATCAAGCACGTCTACACGCGCCTGCTCCTGGGCACGATGGATTTCAAGGCCGTCACGCTCACCCTGGCGGGCATCGTCTGCCTGCTCCTGCCCGTTTTCTACATGTTCTCGGCCAAGGAACTCGCGCCGCAGGAGGACCAGGGCATCATCTTCGGCATCGTGCAGGCCGCGCCGAATTCGACACTCGACCAGACGACGCTCTACACGACCAAGTTCCGCGACGTGCTCAGCGGTTACCCGGAAAAGGACCATGTTTTCCAGATCACGTTCCCCTCGGGCGACAGCGCGGGCTTCTCGGGCATGGTGGCCAAGCCCTGGAGCGAGCGCCACCGCACGATGCAGCAAATCCTGCCCCTGATGACCAAGCAGGCCGCGCAGGTGCCCGGCATCGGCGCCATCGTGGCGACGCCCCAGCCGCTGCCCGGCGGCAGCAACTTCGGCATCGAATTCGTCGTCGCCTCCACGGGCGATCCGCGCCAGCTCCTGGAGTTTGCCCAGGATATTCAGGGCAAGCTGATGGCCAGCCAGTTCAGCCCGTTCTCGCTGCTCGACCTCAAGTACGACCAGCCGCAGGCGACCGTGGTGTTCGACCGCGACAAGGTGGCGTCGCTCGGGCTCAACCTGTCCCAGGTCGGGGCCGACCTGTCCACGATGCTCGGCGGCAACTACGTCAACCGCTTCACGATGGACGGCCTTTCCTACAAGGTCATCCCCGAGGTGACGCGCGTCGAGCGGCTCAACACGCAGCAACTGGGCGACTACCACGTGTCTGGCCCGAAGGACGCCGCCGGCAACCCGCAACTCGTGCCGCTGAACACGTTCGCCAAGATCGAAACGTCGGCCGTGCCGCGCCAGTTGAACCGCTTCCAGCAGTTGAACTCGGTCAAGATCCAGGGCGTGCTGATGCCGCGCCCGGACGTGACGCTCGACTCCGCGCTCAAGGTGATGGAGGACGAGGCCGCGAAGGTGCTGCCCAAGGGCTACGTGGTGGACTACGCCGGGGCGTCGCGCCAGTTGCGCGTGGAGGGCAGCAAATTCCTGCCGCTCCTGCTGATGTCGCTGGTGCTGATCTTCCTCGTGCTGGCGGCGCAGTTCGAGAGCTTCACCGATCCGTTCATCATCCTGCTGGGCTCGGTGCCGCTGGCGTTGACGGGTGCGCTGATCTTCTCGTTCCTGGGCTTCACGACGCTCAACATCTATGCCAACGTCGGGTTGGTGACCCTGGTGGGACTCGTTTCCAAGAACGGCATCCTGATCGTGGAGTTCGCCAACAAGTTGCAGGAAGATGGGTTCTCGAAGTTCGAGGCCGTGGTGACGGCGGCGGCGACCCGCTTGCGGCCGATTTTGATGACGAGCGTGGCGACGGTGGCGGGGCATTTCCCGTTGATCCTGGCGAGCGGCCCCGGGGCGGGCGCGCGAAATTCCATCGGCTGGGTGCTGGTCAGCGGCATGATCATCGGCACGGGGTTCACGTTGTTCGTGCTGCCGTCGATCTACCTGATCTTCGCGCGCACCCGCAGCGGGATGCACTCGCATACCAGCTTCACCGGCTCGTCGCTGGGCGAGAACTCGGACAATCCCGAAGCGGAGCCCGTCCTGGCGGGAGCGTGAGCGGCGGGCGGATTCGCTCCCGCCGGAAACCACCCGCCGTGGCTCACGCGGGCTTCTGGACCTTCACTCTGGTCGTGCCGGCAGCCGTCGTGTAATTTTCCCGCAAGGCGACGAACGACGGCCATTGCGTCCGCATCTTGTTATCGGAAATCGCCTCGTACTGGTACGGGGCCATGCCGGTGGTGATCAGTTCTTCGAGCCGCTGGTTGTTACGCGACACCAACCGCATGTTCGTGCCCTCGGCAGCGTGCATGGCATGGATCATCTCGTGCGCCAGTCCCATCGTGGGCGGACGCTCGTGCATGGCGGGGTCGTCCTTGCAGGCGAAGGTCATCTCCGGGTTGAACTTCACCGTCGCGGGCCCGCCCGGGCCGGGAGTCAGGTACTGGCGCAACAGGCGCGGCAGTTCGTAGTCCCAACCGACCGGCAGTTGGTTCACCGAGAGACTGCCCGCCATCAATTCTCTCAAGATGCCCTTGGCCTTGGCGGTCTGGTCCTGGGCCATGTCCATGGTTTGCTTGGCCGTGGCTTTGGGAAGCAGCGCCGACACCCAGGCCGTGCTCGGCCGCACGACGTTCGTCGCGCCCGTGTACGTCGCCGGCGTCAGGCCGTTGGCGAGCTGCCGCGCGAAGTGCTCGATGGTCATGCCACCCGAGACCGCCTTACCCATCGCAACGGTCAGTTCCCGCTCGAAGATCGCGCTGTTTTTCTCATCGATGGCCAGAGTCAGGATCGGCACAATGTCCCGCCAGAAGTTGTACGAGGTACTGTTCCCTTTGCCGACGACATCCACGATCTCCACCGGAAATCCGGCCGCCTCGATCCGGTCGAACACCTTGCGGCCGTCCTGGAGGCCGCGGATCGTCCGCAGGCATTCGAGCACCTCGTCGCAATACTTCGTGGTGCCTGTTGCCGTGATATAGCTGTATGTGGAGAGTTTTTTTGATGGCATGCGAACGATTGCTTTCGGGGTGGAGTGGATGGCTGTCGATAGCCTTCCACACGCTAGGTATTCCTTCGCTCGGGTGTCAAGGGGTAATCAATGTCCTCCATGCAAGCGACTTGCCTGGATGGCAAAAAGGTGGCTTCGGTGGCCGCCGTCCGGGAGTCAGGGGTGTGACCGCAAAGAGCCATCGCAAAGGCGGAAGAAAACGCCGGTTGGCTGATGCACGAACGGCCCGCCGTTTTCCGCCATTCCCGACGGGGCGGAAGGCGCGGAGCACACCGTGTCGCCCGATACCGCCTGAGGAGTGGTGGGCCTCCCGCCCGCCGGGAGATCGCGGACTCGCATCCACCTTCCGCTCCGTCCTGCCTTCTTCTGCCTTCCATAAAATTCTTGCCGCCCGCATCCATCCGCCGACGCGCCTTGCGGCCGGTTGGCTCTCTGGTTCCTCCCTCTCCTCCTTCTATTCTCCCGCTTCGTGCCCGCCCTGGTTTCCCCCCCTCCCGGCGCACCGCCTGCGTGCTGACCCTCGCGCTCGCCTCGCTGCTCTGTCCCGCCCGCGTGCTAGCTTTGGGTCAGCCGCTCATGTTGCTCGCGGGTGTCGATGTCCACGGCAGCCTCGGGCAGCGGGACCGCCGTGACATTGTCCCGGTGGCGGCGCAGGACCGGCTTGGCCCCGGCGGCGTCGGGCAGGGCGCGGAGTTCGTCGAAATACGTGCGCGCGAACAGCGCGGGCACGCCGACCGTTCCGTTGTAAGCGGCGGCGATGATCCCCCCGCCGGGGGCCTGCCGGAACGCGTCGATGAGCATCGCAAGTTTTTCCGCCGTGACGAGCGGCTGGTCGCACAGCATTAACAGCACCGCCACGGCCTCCTCGCCCAGCGCCGCCATGCCCAGCCGCACGGAGGTCCCCATGCCCCGCTCCCACCCCGGGTTTTCAACCGCCAGCACGTCCAGCCCGGCCAGTTCCGCGCGCAAGGCTGCGGCGTCCCGCCCGAGCACCGCCACCACCGGCCGACCGTCCGCTGCCAGCGCCGTCTCCGCCGCGCGGCGCAGGAGCGTTTTCCCCCGGTACGTCAGAAGCTGCTTGGGCGAGCCCAGGCGCGTCGATCCGCCCGCCGCCAGCAAGATAACGCCGATGCTCCCGGGTGAAGGTTGACGCGCGGCGGGTTCCATCTGGAGTTTGTGGGGCGGGCGCTCCGCCTGCCGCCGTGATAGCGCGTTCTTCCAGCAGGCGGAGCGCCCGCCCCACAAACGGGAAACACTCCCTTCCCCGCCGTCTTACTTCGTGATGATCTGCCCCGTGTTGAACACGTAGAAATATCGGATTCCGTTCGTGTTATACCGTCCCGGGTTACTCGGATCGCCGTAGTAATAAACGACCGAGTTCAGGCTGTAGTCATACAGGTAAGGAAACGGATAGGTCGGCGCGGTGTAGAAGAAGCCACTGCTCTTGAAGTCGTAGAGGTACACGCCCGCCGCGTCGTCGGCCGCGTCGAACACGTACTCATACCCCAGGTCGAAATGGAAGAGGTAGTGCGGGTCGGCCAGGTAGCTGTAGTAGCCAAAGAAGTCGCCGTTGAAGAACCCCAGGTAGTACGCCCCGTTCGTCAGCGGCGATTCACCGCTGAAAAACGCCGGGTGCCCCGCCCCCGGCGTTAGCGCGAAGAGGACGCCGTTGCCGCCGCTGCCGCCGGAGGGGCACGCACCGTAGAGGCGGCCATCCCCGGCCTGGATCAGCGCGGCGATGGGTAGCAGACCGTCGCCGTTGGGCCCGTCGTGCGGCGCGCCCGGCACGCTGGCCGCGCTGAAGACGTGCTCGACGGTCAACCCGCCGTCCGGCGTGAGCTTGAACACGGTGCCGTTGCCGTTCGCCCCGCCGCGCGGTGCCGTGCCGTAGAAGTTGCCGTCGCGGCCCGTGACCAGCCGCGCGGACGGGTTGGCACCGTCCGGGTTGGCCGTGTCGTAGTTCGTGGCGGTGCGCGGGTACGTGGCCCCGAAGCTGTGCAGGGTGGTCACCGTGCCGTCGAGCGCGATCTTGTACACGGTGCCGTTGCCGTTCGCCCCGCCGAGCGAGGTCGCGCCGTAGAAATAACCGTCCGGGCCGGGGGTCACCCCGCCGTCCGGGAGCGCCCCTTCCCCCGTCGTGGCGAAGGGGTTGCCGCCGAACGTGTGCAGCAGGGTAAAGGTGCCGTCGGGCGCGATCCGGTAGAACACGCCCGCGCCGCTGGTGCCGCCTCGCGCCGTGCCGTAGAAGTAGCCGTCCGTCCCCGGGGACAACGGCCCGGGGTTGACCCCGTCGGGGCTGGCCCCCGCCGGCGTGGTGGCACCGAACTCATGCAGCACCGTGAGCCCCCCGTCCGGCGTGACGCGGAACACGGTGCCGTTGCCGTTGTCGCCCCCTTTGTTGTTCGTCCCGTACAGGTTGCCGTCGGCACCCGGGACCAGGCGCGTGGGGTTGAAGCCCTCGTGACTTTCCCCGTTGCCGATGCCGTTGATCGCGTCGAAGGAATGGATCGCGGTGAACGTGCCGTCGGGGGTGACCTTGTAGATCGTGCCCGCGCGGTTCGTGCCGCCGGTGCCGGTGCCGCCGTAGAGAGCGCCGTCGCTGCCCAGGGCGAGCCCGGCCGTGGGGTTGTTGCCGTCGCTGTTCGGGCTCGCGCCGACGCCGGGAGTATAGACGAGCGCGCTGAAGGCGTGCAGGGTGGTGAGCGTCCCGTCAGGTGCCACCTTGAAGACCGTGCCTGTGCCGTTGGCACCGCCCGCGCTCGCCGCGCCGTAAAAGAAGCCACCGCCACCCTGGATCAACTCGCGCGGCCCCACGCCGTCCGCGTTGTTCCCGCGGTTCGCGGCGCTGAAGGCGTGCAGGACGCTGTACGGTGCCGCGCTGGCCTGGGCCGCCGCGCGCGGAACGGCAGGCACGGCCAGGCCGGCGGCCGTCAGCAAAAGGGTCCACCCGATCCAGGGACGGGTTGCGGAACGAGGCGCGAAGCTCATTTTAGTCGGCGAAAATTTGCGTGGGGTGCGGACAGGTTCCGACGGTTGCCGGAAGTTCAATGAGAACGGTCCCGCGTCCGGCGAACGAAACCATTCGCGTGGCCGGGGCGTTCCCCGGGTTCAAGGTAGCCGGACAAAACCGGGTCGGAAAGCGAAAAGTCGCCCCGCTTACTTGCTGATGATCTGGCTCGTGTTGAACACGTAGAAATACCGGACCCCGTTC
>CAXTVY010000192.1:0-8567 GCA_964247665.1 uncultured Chthoniobacterales bacterium
GTGTCCCTGGGTGTGTTGCTCGGCGGCTGCCTGCTGTGGCTCGTGCCCACCGCCTGGACCCAGGCCCGCGTGCCGGATTCCCACGGCGATTGGCTGGCCTACGTCCACCAGCTTTCCTTCCAGTGGCACTGGCGGCTCAACCAGCCCAAGGCGTTCGTGGGCGCCAGCAGCGGCGGCGACCCGGGCGAGAACCTCTGGCTCTACCGCCTGCAACACCACCCACTCGGCTGGCTGACGCGCGGCTTCGGCTTCGCGCCGGATTCGCCTCGGGACTGGCCCGGCATCGCCGTGCTCGCGGCGGGTTGGGGGTTGTTCCTCCGCGCGCGTTGGCGACAGGCCGGGTGGGAGGGGCGCAACCCGTTCTGGCGCGAGCAAGCGCCCTGGGCCGCCGCCTACACGCTCATGATTTTCTGTTTCCTGCCCGGCGACCAGCGTTACTACCTGCCCATTTTTCCGCTGCTCATCCTGCCCGCGATCCTGGGCTGGCGCAGCCTGGACGCCCGGCTCCCCTGGCTGGCGCTGCTCGTGCCCGCCGCGACGCTCGCCGCCACGCTGCCCTTCGTCGGCCCCAACCACACCGAAGCCACCCCGCCCGTGCGGATGCTGCGCTGGCTCGACGCCCGCTACCCGCCCGCCGCGCGCCCCGCCGTGTGGCTCTACCTGGGGGATGCCCGGCGGCACGCCCAGTGGTATGCCCCCGACTTCCACCTCGTTTCCCTGACGGCCTGGGCCAGTACGTCCGCGCCCGCCGTGCCGGGTCCGCCGCTCGCCGTGTACACCGACGATCCGGCCTGCGCCGCGGCGCGGCCCGCCGATTGGAAGCAGGTCGAGACGTTCCGCCGTTCGCCGCTCATCTACCGCAAGCACAACACCTGTGTACTCTACGAGTGGGTGGGCAAAGGCACGCCGGACAGCCGCTAACGGCTCTGTCCCGTGTGACGAACTTGTCACGCGCCAGCCTCTTGCCGGGTGTTTTCCCGCTGCTAGTTCTGAGGGCCGCGCCGGACCCGCCTTGACAACCATGGGTCCGGCCACCCTAAAAACTTATGCATCTCTTTGGTGAAGCAGCCTCCGGCGGCGCATTTTTCTTTCTCATCCTGGCCCTCGGGCTGGCGTTGGTATTCGAGTGCGTCAACGGTTTCCACGACACGGCCAACGCCGTGGCTACGGTCATCTACACGCACACGCTCAAGCCCACGCAAGCCGTGATCTGGTCGGGCATGTGGAACCTCATCGGCGTGCTGGTTTCGGCGGGCACGGTCGCCTACGGCGTCGTGGCGCTGCTGCCGGTGGAACTGGTGCTCAACGTCGGCTCGGCCGCCGGGTTCGCCATGGTGTTCTCGCTGCTGATCTCGGCGATCATCTGGAACGCAGGCACCTGGTACATGGGCCTGCCGGCGTCGTCCTCGCACTCGCTCATCGGCGCGATCATGGGCGTGGGCCTGGCCAATTCGCTGATGGCCCCCGGCCACCAGTTCGGCGAGGGCGTCAACTGGGCCAAGGTGACCGAGACGTTCACGGCGCTGTTCACCTCGCCCGTGGTCGGCTTCCTGGGCGCGGGCCTCCTGCTGCTGCTGGCGAAGTTCTTCATCCGCGTGCCCGCGCTCTACGAGGCCCCGGCTGCCGACACGCCCCCGCCGTTGGGCGTGCGCGCGCTGCTGGTGCTCACCTGCACGCTGGTCTCGTTCTTCCACGGCTCCAACGACGGCCAGAAGGGCCAGGGGCTCATCATGCTCATCCTCATCGGCGTGCTGCCGGGGACCTACGCGCTGGAGATGAAGACCCGGCCGCAGGTGGTCCACCAGCTCGTGGCTTCCACCCAGGCCACCAGCGACGCCCTGGCCAAGAAGGCGAACGGCGTCACCCTGGACAACAAGGAGGCCGACAAGGTGCTCTCGGACTACGTCAAGACGAGCGGGCAGTACACCGACAAGACGTTCGCCGCCGTGGCCGCCAAGGCGCACGCCGTCGTGGAGGTGCTCAACGGCAAGCAAGGCTTCGGGGACATCGACACCGACCACCGCCGCGACCTGCGCACGGACCTGTACCTCGTGTCCGCGTCGTTGGGCAAGCTGGTCAAGGGGAAGAAGTTCGACGCGGCGGAAGCGAAATCCGCCGGGGATTACGGCAAACAGGTGGACCAGGTGACCAAGTACATCCCGGCCTGGGTGAAGGTGGCCGTGGCGCTGGCGCTGGGCCTGGGCACGATGGTGGGCTGGAAGCGCATCGTCGTCACCGTGGGCGAGAAGATCGGCAAGGCGCACCTGACTTACGGGCAGGGCGCGGCGGCGGAACTCGTGGCGGCGGGGACCATCGGGCTGGCGGACCATTTCGGGCTGCCCGTGAGCACGACGCACATCCTGAGCAGCGGTGTGGCGGGCACGATGGCGGCGAACGGCTCCGGGTTGCAGAAGGAAACGCTGCGCAACATCCTGCTGGCCTGGGTGCTGACCCTGCCCGTGTGCGTGCTGCTGGGGGCGGGGCTGTTCTCCTCGGCCCTGGTGGTGATCTTCAACGTGTTGGGGCTGCATTGAGCCGCCCGGACCGGCTGGTGCGGGAACCACGAAATGCCGGGTTGCGTTTACGGTGGTAGAAACTGTCTCAAAACTCATCCCGGCACTTTCAGTTTTGCGGCATTGATTCTGAGGCGGGGTAAAAGGTAAATGGGACAGGCATGAAAACATGCCTGTCCCATTTTCACTTGATGGTTAATGAAATATTTGTATGTAATGCTTGAATGTGCCTCTGGGTTCCTTGGGCTCACACAGAAAGCTGTCAATCTGCAGGGGCGTCACCCGTCCTTTGACCAGCCAGTGCTCCACCGCCCCGTCGGTGGTGATGACGTTGGCGTCCAAGCTCCAGCCGTTGCCTGCCACCACCGGATGTTCTGAGCGCACATAGCCTTGCAGCTTGGCTTTGAGCCGGGCCCGTCGGCTTGCCGACCGGCGATCCGCTTCTAGCAAGTATTCATCCGGGTGTTCGTTGACGCTTGCTTGGTTGATCGGTTCGGCGTTGACCACAGAGGTGCCACTCTCCCCGAGATTATCGGGAAGAAAGTGCCAGAGGTGTTCCTTGAAAAAGGCGCGCACCGTCCTTGGCCGCCGGAACTCGGCGGCCAGGAACACGTTGATGGCCCGCAGGTTGTTTCGCAGCTTGAGACCTTGGCGCCTGCCGTACGGATAGTACACAAGGGTGTCGTACCACTCGGCAGGATAGTCGTCTTGATAAAGCTCCTGGAAGACGAGCTTGCCGTGGCCGTCCAGCTTGCCGTAGGCCTTCTGGTCAGGCCGGGTCATTAACTCGGCTTCCTGGCGGGCGGGCGGCACCTGCGCGTGTGCGCCGCTGGCGACACTCAAAAACAACCAGCCCAGACACAACAGGCGGAGCGTCTTCATGGGGCTTTGGTGAAGATGGCCGCAGACTCGTGCTGGATGTGGTAGTACATCATCTTCGCTTGACGAGCGGAACCTCTTTCTCCTCTAAGATTGGCTGTAATTTGGCCTCGTTCGAATTGCTCCCTGGTAAACCCTTGGGTTTCCCCTTTGGTCGTTACGTTGTTCATCAGGAACCGGCCCTGGCCAGCTCCGGCGGCATCAGGGCTCCATTGTACGGTGACGGAGTGCTCCGTTGTCGTCCCAGCACGCTGGAGGCTGATCATGACCGGCTGCTTCGAGGCCATGATGGCCACCGCCAGTTCCTGCGCGGAGTCGTACCCTAACTGGGCAGTGGTCTGAACGCCATTGTTTTCGAGCACCTTCTGCACGATTGCCGCCAGGTGCCTGGGAGAAGCCGAGACACCAAGATTGTTCCAATTAATGCCTTCTCGCGGGTCTGTAAGAATTCCCTTTGCCGCTGTCTCAATTTGTGTCTCGATGAACTTCTCATCCGGCACGTCCCTCGTCTGCTTCTTCGTGGCAATCATCGTTTGAATGGTGGCAACCACACACGTGTTGAGGGAGCTACTGTTGAACCCATATCCGGCGATGCTGCCGACGATCTGCAGTGTGTATATCACGGTGGCCGCCGTATCATTAAAAAACCCCGTGTATCCAAGATGCAGTGCTTGACCAGCCGCTCCGCCGCTGGTGGCAAAGCGCCCCCGTTCGTCGTGGTTGGGGTTGAAGTTCTCGGCACTCGCCCGCGCCAAGGGCGTCCACGCGGGGCCGCTGGAGCCGATAGCCAAGGCTCGCAGCGGCGGTTCCTGGTTGGCAGCGGTGTTCTTCGGCTCGGTGTTTCTGAACGGATCGGGCGACGGATTCGGGTTCATTCGGCAGCGTTGTACCTGCTTGGCCGAGTTGTCCAACACGCCCGGCGCTCCTGGAACAACTGGCGACTAAATCTGCGTGTCACACGGAAAAATCTGCCCTGGACCATGTAGAGCGCCTTGTCGCCACGCTCTTGCTCCACCCTTACGTACCATCACCACGCAAACGATGATTCTTGCGGCGGCAGCGATCCGTTCCGCGCCATGCAGACAGCGCAAACACGCCGTGGAATCCGGCCGTGCGAACCGTTCTGCGGCTCTTCTGTTCCAACGTCTTCATGACCTTTGCGTGGTACGGCTATTCCTGGCCGCTCTGGAAGGCGGCGCTGTTGTCGTGAGGCCTGGCGTTCGCGGAATACTGCTTCGCGATGCCCGCCAACCGCTTCGGGTTCGCCAGCGGCTTTGGCGGCTTCCAGCTCAAGATCGTGCAGGAGGTCATCACCCTGGTGGTGTTCCTCGTCTTCGTGGTCTGCTTCCTCAAGGAACGGCTGGCGTGGAACTACCTCGTGGCTTGCGGGCGGCTCGCGCGGGCGGCGTTCTGCGCGTTCGCGTTCAGGCGGCCGGTTTGAGCACGCTCGGGACCCTGGCAAGCCGCGGCGGCACAATATCTTGTGGAATCGCGGCAAAATGTTGACACAGTACCCCCAAGCTAGGCTAGAGTAGCAAACTACTCGTCGTGTCGTTGCAACTGCGCTGACCCGGCCTTCCTCTTCCGCTCCGCGTATGAAATTCCATCTCAGCAAAGAAAAGCTCCTCGAAGGCTTGCAGCAGGTGCAAAGCGTGGTTAGCACGCGCACGACATTGCCCATTCTCTCCAACGTCCTCCTGCAAACCGATGGCAGCGGCATCCACATGACCACGACGGACCTCGACGTGGGCGTGCGCTGCAAGGTGGACGCGGAAATCCAGGAGGCCGGGGCCACCACCCTGCCCGCCCGGCGGCTGTTCACCATCATCCGCGAGCTACCCTCCAACGACGTGCAGTTCGAGAGCGACGGCAAGAACGTCGCCTCCATCCACTCGGGCCAGAGCTTCTTCAAGATCCTCGGCCTGCCCGAGGAGGAATTTCCCCCGCTGCCCAAGTTTGAGGGGGCCAAGACGTACTCGCTCAAGCAGGCCGAACTCAAGGACGCCCTCAAGAAGACGAGCTACGCCATCTCGACCGACGAGACGCGCTACGTGCTCAACGGCATCCTGTGCTCGTTCAAGGACGGCAAGCTCGCGCTCGTCGCCACGGACGGCCGCCGCCTGGCCATGGTGGACATCGCCGTGGAGATCGCCGCCGGTCAGGAGGCCAGCGTCATCATCCCGGCCAAGGCCGTCAACGAACTCCAGCGCCTGCTCAAGGACGAGGGCGACATCGAGATTCGTCTGGGCGAGAACCAGGTCGCCTTTGAACTCAACGGCACGCTGCTCGTCTCCAAGCTGATCGAGGGCAACTACCCGAACTACCGGCAGGTTATTCCCAACGAGACCAAGGAGCGCATCGAGATGGAGCGCGAGACGTTCCTGAACGCCGTGCGCCGCGTATCGCTGCTCACCAGCGAGAAGAGCAACAGCATCAAGTTGATCTTCACCAAGAACAACATCGACATCGCCGCCAACAGCCCGGAAATCGGCGAGGCCAAGGAGTCGCTGCCGGTCAAGTACAACGGCAAGGATTTCACTATCGCGTTCAACCCGGAATTTCTGATGGCCCCGCTGCGCAACCTGACCGACGACACGGTGTTCCTGGACCTGATCGACGAGATGAGCCCGGGCGTGGTCAAGATCAACACGAGCTTCCTGTACGTGCTGATGCCGATGCGCATTTCGTATTGAGGCGCGGGGTCAGGCAAAGAATTGCCTGAGACCCTGGTAAGTTCCCAACGCGAGTCATGCGCTTCTACATGCCGGAAGAATGAATGCCCCGGCGGGACCGGCCCCGTTGCGCTCTTCTACGCAAGTTCTCATCCTCGGAGCAAGCAAGGCTGATTGTGACCTTGCCAGATTGCAGGGTGTTCATGAGCTAAAGCTTGATCTGTGCCGGGAACTCGGGGCAAAGCACCGAGTGCTCAATCTGTCCAGCGGGTGTGTAGAACTCCATCCCGCCCAACAAGCCACAAATCCAGACTTCCTGCGCGCCTGCCTCAAAATAGAGCGCCTGCTTTTGTTCAATCTCGGCGGTGCGATTGGTAGGCGAGAGGATTTCGACACAAATTTCCGGTGCCGCCGGTAGTGCAAAGGCGTCGATATACTTATCTCTGAACGCCAGTGAAGCCCAGGCGACATCTGGTACTTTCACGTTGTCCGAGGTCATGATCGCCGTTTCACCACTTCCCTGGCCTTCAGGCAGCAAAGAGTTGAGCAGTTCGCCAATTTTTATCTGGTAGAGCCCATGCCGATAGTGGAGGGGAGACATGACGATCTGATTCAGACTATTGAGTTCAATCCGGTAAGGGAGATCTTGCAATCGCTGGTCCGCGCACAATTCCTCCCACGTCAGCTGGTGAGGCGCGTCGGTCATGGAGGGAGCATACCGCAACGAGCAGACAGTTGACAATCCGCTTGTTTTGCCAGCCTATCGGGAGGCGGCTCGCACCTGCCGCAAGCCCTCGAAAAGCACGATGCCCGCCGCCGTGGCGAGGTTCAGACTGCGGGCAGCAGGGGCCATGGGGATCGTCAATAGACGCTCGGGACCGGCGGCGCGCAGGAGGCTCTCGGGCAGGCCGCGCGTCTCGCGCCCGAAGATCAGGTAATCACCGGGCTGGAAAGCAGCCGTGTCGTAGGGACGGTCGGTCTTGGTCGTGAGTAGGAAGTGCCGTGCCCCGGCCAGCCGGGCGGCGTGGAGGGTGGGCCAGTCGTCCCAGACGGTCACGCGCACCTGCGGCCAGTAGTCCATGCCGGCGCGGCGCAGGTATTTGTCGTCCAGCGAGAAACCTAGCGGCTTGACCAGATGCAGGTCGGCGTCCGCCGCCAAGCAAAGCCGCGCGATGCTGCCGGTGTTGTGCGGGATTTCCGGTTCGACCAGGACGACGTGGAACATGGGGAAAAGTCGCGCCGCAACGCCTCGAGGAAGGGGATAAGAGATAGAGACAGAAAGCCATCCTGCATCCTGCATCCTGCATCCTGCATCCTGCATCCTGCATCACTGGTACTCGCAACGGGCTCTCACGCCAGAATATCGCCCGCCGTGAACCGTGACTCCACCCGCCCGGCGATCTCCCCGAAGAACCAATGCAACGGGTCGCGCTGCTTGCCCCCGGTGCAGCCGTCCACGATCAGGAAGGCCAGGAACACGTTCCAGTCCTGGATCGCCGCCAGCAGCGCATCAAAACGCTTCTGGTCGTACCGGGAATGATGCTGCACCTGCCGCCACAGGGCGTAGGGCTCATCGTGAAATTGGGTGATGGCCAGCAGGTCCGCGTCGTCGGCAAACCCCGCCAGCGAGGCGTGACTGTGGGGATCCGTGATGCGTGCCCCGTCGCGGGCTTCGCCCTTGAAGGTGTCGTGGACGTGGATGAGCACGCGCAGCTTCCAGTATTCGTCCTCCGAAAGACGAGGGCGCAACGCGGCGAGATTGCGCTCCAGTTCCGCGATGTGCGCCCGCAAGGTGCCCTCTGGGTGCCCCGGGCGGGGTTCACCCCATTCGATGTTGCGTCCGTAACACTCGTCGTGCGTGATCGCGTCGAAGACTGCCCGGTAATCCATGGAAAAAGCGCACGCCCGGCCACATCGGACTCAGGGTGCACCTCCAAACAGAATCGGTCGCCCCACCGGGGAGCGGTCGTCACAAAGGCGGGGAACATCCCCGCCGGTTCTCAGGCCGCCACCGTCTCGGCGACGACGTTGACCCGGCGACCGCCGCGGTCGAATTTCACCTCGCCGTCAATAAGGGCGAAGATCGTGTAATCGCGGCCCAGGCCCACGTTGCTGCCCGGGTGGAACTTGGTGCCGCGCTGGCGAATGATGATGTTGCCAGCGACAACCTTCTCGCTGCCAAACTTCTTCACGCCGAGACGCTTGCTGACGCTGTCGCGTCCGTTCTTGACGCTGCCCTGACCTTTCTTATGTGCCATAACGAGGGAAAGTTAACGAAAAAGGAAGGAGCGAAGCTTTATGCGCCGACCGTGATGCTCTTGATGCGCACGCGCGTGAGCTTCTGGCGGTGGCCGACCGTGCGGTGGTAACCTTTGCGGCGGCGGTACTTGAACGCGATGACCTTCTTGGCCTTGAACTGTTCGACGACCTCGCCGACCACCGACGCGCCGCTCACGAGCGGGCTGCCGTGGGTGAGTTTGTCGCCGTCGGCGTGGAACAGCAC
>CAXTVY010000193.1:0-8550 GCA_964247665.1 uncultured Chthoniobacterales bacterium
GGGCTCGCTCGTGCTGGCGACGATATGCAGGGTGTAGATCTCGGTGGTCGGCGTATCATTAAAAAAGCGGCGCGTGCACGGGCCCGCCGTGCTGGTGGAAGGCGGGTTCATCAGCCACCCCACGGAAGCGAAGCGCCTGGGCGAGAGCGCGTACCGGCAGACACTTGCCGAAGCCATCGCCACCGGTATCATCCATTACCTGCAAACGGCGGCCCATGCCCCGGCGCCCGGCACGGCCAGCAAACCCGTCGTCGGCGCTTGAATAGCCGCACCCTCCAGCCCGTCACTCCTCTGCAACCTGCCCTTTTATGAAACGCCTGATTTTCTCCGCCCTCGCGGCCATGTTGTGGGTCGCAGCCACGCCCGGGGCCGCGCACGCGGACGACACGCTCAAGCGCGTCCAGCAGTCCCTGCGCGACCAGGGTTTTTATTACGGCACGATTGACGGCTCGCCCGGCGACGAAACGACGCAGGCGATCCGCCGTTACCAGATCCGCAACGGGCTGCAGGTGTCGGGTCAGTTGACCGATGAAACCCGCACGGCAATCCTCCGCAACGGGGCCGGGGCGGCGGGTGGGGCGGGGGCGGGTGCGGCCAGCAGCAGCAGCGCCGCCGCCAGCGCCCCGCCGAGCGGCCCGGCCCGGCCGCGCAGCACACCGTCGGTAGCAGCCACCCCGCGACCGGCCCCGGTCGCCCCGCCCGCGCGGACCCCTGCCCCGAACGTGCGCGCCGACGATGATGAAAGTGGTGGTGGCGGGTTCCGTGGTGGCGCGGCCCCGGCCAACCCGCCATCGTACCGGAGCACGCCTCCGCGCGACGACGAGGACGCCTCCGTCCGGCCGGGGCCGGGTCAGGGACAAGGATTGGCACCGGGACGCGACCCACGCGAGGGCCGCGCCGTGCCGCCCAACGGCGTCGCGCCGTCGGCCACGCTGAGCAGCCTGTTCGCCGATACGCCTTACGAGTTCGCGCCGCCGCCCGTGCAGGCGGATATGTTGCGCCGCGCGCAGAACCGCCTCTTGCGCCAGGGGTTCTACGACCGCGAGGGAGACGGCCGTCCGAACGGCTTGACCACCGAGGCACTTTCCAATTTCCAGGGCTTCAACCGCCTGCGCCGCACCGGACGGCTCGACACCGCCACCCTGGCCACGCTGCACCTGCTGCCGGGCCGCCAGGGGCCGGGCCGCGGCGGCCCCAACGGTGAGTTCGGCGATGAGGGACCGCGCCGTGCCGGGCCCGGGCCGGGCGGGGTGTACGAGGGCCGGGTGGTCCAGTAAACCGCCGGATTCAGCGGGTTGCCGCTCCGGGGAAAGTGATCTTTTCCAGCTCCAGGTTGACGGAGCCCACGAAAATCTGCGTTTCCACCTTGAGCACGGCCCGGTCGGCGTCGTCGCCGAGCCAGGCAGCGGCCTCCTTGAGGCTCTTGTAAGCTTCCAGATCGCCGTGCTTGTTGATCTTTTGCAGGCTGACGGAGCACTTGATGGCCGGGAATTCCCCCGCTTTGACCTTGACCCGCTCGCGGCCCACGACCTTGATCGTGGCGAAATATGGCGCGGTGGCGGACATGACGATGAACTTTCTTTCGTCGCCTGCCGCGAGCGGCAGACTGCGGATTTGTAGCAGGGCACTGTGGATGTCCAGCACGCCGGGATAGTCGATGTGACGTGGGCGGGCAGACTTGCTGCCGTCGCCGTGCGCGGGGGATTTGCCGTCCTTCGCAGGGTCGCCCGACGTGCGGATCGCGCCCCCGGCGCTGAACACGACGTGTGACACGTTGTGCTTGCCGTTGTGATCCTCCGTCTGGTCGAGGCGCACGGGGCGCAGCGTGCGCCGGTCCGCCACGGCAACCCCCAGTCCGTCGGATTTGTAGAGCAACCGTGCCCCGCCCACCGTGGCGGTCTTGATCGTGGTGCGAATCGTGTTCTCGCCCTCGTCCGAGACGCAGCGAATATCCGCGTGCGCGGCGTCGAGGTCGGCCCAGGTCACCCGGTAGCTGGCCTCGAAGGATCGCGGCGGCGGGAAGGGGCCCGGGACGGCCGGGGTCACGCGCTCCAGCCAAGCCGCGGCGGCGGGGGATGGGCCGGGGACCAGCGGCTGGTCGGGGGGTGTACCCGGCGCGGCCGACAGCGGCAGCACCGCGAGGAGGAGCGCGGAAATCAGAGAGGGGGGCACGCCGCTACCTGTAGCGAGTTTTACCCGCCGGTACAACCCGGCGAATCGGGCCATGCGCGGAACGGTGCCTGCTACCAATCGCCGTGCAACCGCATGAACCCAGCGCCGGTAAAATTTCCTCCCCCTTCTCCGCACCTGGGTTACCTCGATGGCTTCCGGGCGCTGGCCGCGATGTACGTCGTGCTCTACCATGCGTTGTTGCAGGTCAACTTCCGCCCGCATCCGCCCGTCCCGTGGGTGCGGAACATCCTGCAGTTCTTCTTTTTTGGCCATTTCGCGGTGGATGCGTTTATCGTCCTGTCCGGTTTTTGCCTCCTGCTGCCGGTGATCCGCGCCGGGGGCGTCCTGCGGGGTGGCGCGGTGGCATTTCTCCAGCGGCGCGCGTGGCGGATCGTGCCGCCCTACTACGCGGCACTGGCGCTCTCGTTGTTGTTGATCCGGGGCTGCATCGGCCAGAAGACGGGCACCCATTGGGATGTCAGTCTGCCGGTCACGGGGAAAAGCATCGTGACGCACCTGTGCCTCGTGCAGGACGTGCTGGGTGACGAAGCCAGCATCAACCATGTTTTCTGGTCGATCTCGGTCGAGTGGCGCATCTACTTCCTTTTCCCCCTGCTGCTGTTGGGCTGGGCGCGGCTGGGCCCGGTCCTCGCCGCGGCGCTGGCGGTCGCGGCTTCCTACGGCCTGTTCCAGCTCTGCGGCAGCCTGCTGGGCAACCCGCTCGCGGCTCACTACATCGGCCTGTTCGCGCTGGGGATGCTGGGTGCCAGCGTGGCACATCCCACGGATCGGGCCACGCGCTGGCTCGGCCGCCTGCCCTGGACCCTGGTCACGGCGGGCCTGACGCTAGGCGTCGCCCTGGCATTCTTTCCCGGATGGTGGAACGGGCCGCGCCTGCACGTTTACGCCGTGGATTACCTGGTCGGCGGGTGGTCCGCGTCGCTGCTGGTCGCGGTCACGCGCGGGGAGGGCGGTTGGCTTGCGCGGGGGCTGGGCTGCCGGCCGCTGGCGCTCGTGGGCACCTTTGCCTACAGCATTTACCTGATCCACGCGCCGCTGCTGCAAGTGCTGTGGCAGTACGTGTTCACACCGTTGCACGCAAGACCGCTGTTGCTCTTCGCGGCTCTGGCCCTTGCGGGGGTGCCCGCCATCCTCGGCGCGTCCTACGTCTTCTTCCTGCTGTGCGAGCGGCCGTTCCTGCGCCGGCCGCAGCCGAACCTCCCGGCCGGGCCGGGCCTGCCCGCCCCGGCCGCCTCCGGCGTGCTCCAGCCCGCGCCCTGAAGGCAGCGCGAAATCTCCGGTGTCACAACGGCAAGGCTGGCCCGCGTGCGTTTATTTCGCCAGTGCCGCGCGCACGGCCGGGAGTTGTCCCGCGCTGCCGAGCTTCGTGTTCTTGTGCGCGATAAATTTGGCGTACTCGTCCATGAACGTCTTGCCGGGCGGCCGGAAGTCAAACTCGCCGGGCTTGTCGCGGAAGAACTCGCGGTGCACGCGCGTCCAGACGAGGCGGCCGTCGGTGTCGATGTTGATCTTGGTCACGCCGAGCTTCGCGGCCGGGAGGTACTCGTTCTCGTCCACGCCGCGCGCGCTCGGGTCGAGCGTGCCGCCCGCCGCGTTGATGCGCCGGACCTCTTCCACGGGCACGCTGGAGCTGCCGTGCATGACGATGGGCGTGCCGGGGATCTTCTCCTGAATGTGCCGGATCACATCGAAGTGGAGGCTCTGCTGCCCCTTGAACTTGTAGGCCCCGTGGCTCGTGCCGATGGCTGCCGCCAGCGCGTCGCACCCGGTCTGGTGCACGAACTCGACTGCCTCCGTGGGGTTGGTCAGGCTGGCGTGGCCCTCGTCCACCTTGATGTCCTCCTCCACGCCGCCGAGCTGGCCCAGTTCGGCCTCCACGCTGATGCCCTTGGCGTGCGCGCGGTCCACGACGCGCTTGGTGATGGCGGCGTTCCCGGCGAAATCTTCGTGGCTGGCGTCGATCATCACCGACGAATAGAAGCCGCTGTCGATGCAGTCGTAGCAGCTTTCCTCGTCGCCGTGGTCGAGGTGCACGGCGAAGACCGCTTCCGGGAAGATGTCGTCGGCGGTGCGGATGATGGCTTCGAGCATCCGCTTGTCCGCGTACTTCCGCGCGCCCTTGGATAGCTGGATGATGAACGGAGCCTGCGACTCCTGGCAGCCGCGGAACAGGCCCATCGTCTGTTCGAGGTTGTTGATGTTGTAAGCGCCGATGGCGTACTGGCCGTAAGCCAGTTTGTAGAGTGAAGCGGTGGTGACGATCATAAGTTAAAACGATGCCGGGAACGAAACATTCAATTTCCCCGTGGACAAGCTAACGTGTTCACTGGCCTTGGCCAGCGATTAGCCGCGGCGGAAAATGACCAAGGCCCAATGACCAACGACCCACTCTGCCTGAGAAAACGTGGCGCTCTGTGCAACGGGGGGAGGGGCTCGACACTCCACGCCGACCTCTGTCTTCTCTGGTTTGGTCCTTGGGCCTTGGGCCTTGGGCATTGCTTTCCTTCGTCCAGGTCAGCCGCCGGTCCCACCTATCCATGAATGAAGCGCAACGGCAGGAACTTGAAACCATCCGCACGGCGCAACGCTTTCTGACGGCGCGCCTCGCGGACCTGGAGGAACGGTTGACGCGCCTGGAAGCCGCCGACCAGCCCGAGGCCGCTATCCCACCGCCGCTCGTGCTGCCGACCGCCCCCCCGCCGCTGCCGGTGGCGGCCAAGGAGCTGCCCCCGCCAGCCATGCCGCCGCCGGTGACGCCTGTCCCGTTGTTGGTGCTCCCGGCGGAGGAGGCACTCCCCGCGCCAACCCCGCAGGCCGCGCCCGCCCCGGCTCCGGCCGTTCCACGCACGGTGGAGAGCCTGGAAATGCGGATTGGCACGACCTGGTTCGTGCGCGTGGGCATCGTGCTGTTGGTGACCAGCCTCGCCTTCCTGGGCAGCTACCTTTACAAGAGCGTCGTCCCGCACCTGGGGCCGGCCGCGAAGGTGGGTCTGCTCTACCTCGGCGCGGGCGGGGTGGCGGGCTTCGGCGCATGGCTGGAACGCAGCCGGCAAGCGAGGGAATCCGGCCGGGTGCGCTCCTATGCGCGGGTGGTGCTCGCGGGCGGGCTGGCGGCCGTCTATTACGTGACGTACATCGCGCACTTCTACGAGAAGCTGCGCGTGATCCCGAGCCCGCTGGTGGCGGGTGGGCTGCTGCTGGCGTGGGCGGCGTTCATGGTGTTCCTCGCGGAGCGGCGCGGCTCGGAGACGCTCGCCACCGTGGCGATCCTGCTGGGTTTCTACACGTCGGCCATCAACGAGGGCGTGGCCGGGTTCACGCTGGCATCCAACCTGTGCCTGACGGCCGGGGCGGTGTTCCTGTTGCGGCGGCACCTGTGGCGCGTGTTCCCCTTCGCCAGCCTGTTGGCCACGTTTGGCTCCTACGCCTTCTGGAACTACTTCCACTCCTATCTCGGCTGGCGCGGGCTCGACGTGCCGCCCGTGCACGGCGGCACGCGGTTCTGGACGGAATGCGCGTTCCTGCTCACGTACTGGCTGTTGTTCACGTGGGCGGCTCTTACGGCTCGCGAGGACGCGCTGCCGCCCGTGCGGCGGGCGGGGTTCGCCAGCCTGAACAACGGCGCGTTTTTTGTGCTCGTGACGTGGCTGGTGCTCGGCGAGGACCTGCACGACTTCTGGAAGTGGTCGCTGGGATTCGGCGTCGTGCTGGTTGCCTTGTCGGAAGCGGCGCGGCGGCTCCCCCGGCGGTTGGATGCGAATACGGAGGGAGCCTACCTCCAGGAGGGCGTGCTGTTGGTGACGCTGGGTTTCGTCACGTACTTCAGCGGCTGGCAGCTCAGCCTCGTGCTGGCGGTGCAGAGCGTGACGCTGCTCGCCGGGGCAGGCCAGCGCCGGAGCCGGTTGCTGCTCGGGTCGGCATACGTGACCGGGTTGCTGTCGTTCGCGTGGGCTGCGAACCGGCTGGCAGAATCAGGCCAGGCCGTGTCGTGGGCGACGGGGCTGGGTGAGGGCGGATTCCTCGTGCTGGCGGCATGGTGGGGCGAGCGTCTGCTGGCAAAGGAAACGGCTCCGGGCAAGCAGCCGGGCGGCGGCCTGTTCCGGGAAATCCTCGCGCCCGCGCCCGCGTATTTTTCTCTACTCGGGCTGGCCGTCTGGCTCTGGCTGATCGAGCGCAACGTGACCACGGCAGCCTGGATTGCCCCGGTGTTTGGGCTGGCCGCCGTGGCGTTGACGGCGTCCGTGTACCTGTTGCGCGTGCGGGCGATCCCGATCTACGCGCAGGCTTATCTGCTGGCAGCCTACGGGCAGTGGATCGAACGCTACGGCTGGCGGCCAGCCGCAGAAGGGCCGCCCTGGTGGAACCCTCTCGTGCTGCTCGCCGCGACGCTCGCGCTGGGTCACTGGTGGCAGCGGCGCGAGGCGCGCAGGCTCGTGGCCGACGTGCCCTGGGGAGGGATATTCGTCCTGCCGAACGCGCTCGCGAGCGTGCTGCTGCTCCAGGTGTGGCTGCAACCGGCGGCGGGAGTCAACGATGGATGGATTGGCGAGATGGCGCTGCTCGCGCTCGCGCTGCTGGCCTACGGATTGGCGACTGGCTACCGCTCACTAGCGGCGGCGGGCCAGTGGTTCCTGCTGTTCGGTGGGGCGATGTTCCTCATGCGTTGGCACGCCGCTGACGGCAGCGGCTATCACCCGGCGATGTGGCTGACGCTCGGGCCTTGGGTGGGGCTGCTGCTGACGGCTGCTGCCGCGAGGCATTTCGTCCCGGAAGCTGATCGTGCCCGTCTCGACCCGCAGAACGTGCTGGGGACGAGTTACGAGGTGATGGCCACCGGGCTGTTCCTGGCCTGGGCGGGCGAATATCTGCCGCAGCGCGTGCTGTTTGCCCTGTTCTGCGGCGTGGGCGGCGGGATGTTCGCGCTGGGCGTCTGGCGGCGGCAGCGGCGCTGGCGGGTGCTGAGCGCCCTGCCGACGGCGGCGGGTCTGGCAATATTCTGGTGGGGATACCTCGCTGGGGAACCGGGCCACCTCCTCGATCTGCTCGGGGTGGCTTGCCTCGGGGGGCAACAATGGTGGGGAAAGCAGCGGTTGCGGCCGGAAGCAAGCGGGTTTCCCCGGTTTGCACGGGATTCTCTGGCCGTGGCGGCGACACTCTGCGCGTGGGCGCTGGTCACGTCCGGGATGGCCCCGTGGCACGGCGGCGCGTTCTCGCTCGCGGCGGCGTGGTCGGGTTTCGCGGCGGCGGTGTTCGCCGTTGGCCTGGGTCTGCGCGAACGCCTCTACCGCTGGCTGGGACTGCTGGTCCTCGCCGTCACGGGTGCGCGCGTGGCCATCGTGGACATCTGGCGGCTCGATTCCCTGGAACGCACGGTCAGTGTGTTTTGTCTTGGAATCACGCTGCTGGGTCTTGGCTACCTATACAATCGCTACCACGATAAATGGCAAAACTTGCTTTGAATTACCCAATTCCCCATTCGTGATTTCGCAAGGACAAGACAATATTTGCAGATTTGTGAGAGATTTTTGTTGCTTCCTGGATAAAGTTTGGCACAATCTGCCCGATTCGTAATAGGACATCGGCAACTCAAAATGAATAACAAACTGTTCTTCGGTAGCGCGTTGGTCGTGCTCAGCGGACTGGCCACCGGCCCCGTTTGCCAGACCACCCAGGCGGCGGAACCCGTCACGGCAACCGCTTCGGCCCGTCCGACGCTCGATCTCGCCCGCAGCAGCACCGGCACGCAGCTCCTGGCCCGTGAGCCCGGCCGCGCGGGCACGGCCGAGGAAAGCCGTGGGGCGCAGGTGCTCATCGGCGACGATGCGGCGGCGAGCTACGTGCTGGGCGCGGGCACGACGAGCGTCATCCTGACGTTGAACAAGATCGAGTTGCTCAACCGCCTGAGCTTCCTGAACCAGGGAGCGGAAGGCAAGGTGACGGTGTCGGTTTCCGACACGAAGTTGCCCTTCGACAGTGCGGCCTGGCACACGGTCGGGGCTCCGGAACAATTCGCGGGCAACGGTGGCGTGGATTGCGACCTCGGCAGCGTGGAAGCACGCTACGTGAAGGTGGATTTCGCCACGGGCACGGCGGGGCGTATTGCCACGCTGGGCCTCGTCGGCCTGCCCGCCTTCGGCGGTGCGCAAACGGTGACGAACGCCTACGTCGGTACCCCGGAGAAGGCTGACGGGGCGGCGAGCCTGAGCGTTTCGCTCAATTTCGTGAACCTCGCCAAGGGAGCGAAGGTCATCGGCATCTCGAAGGCCAGCAGCCTGGGCAACGTGCAGAACATGCAGACCGGCAGCCCGGAGGCGGCTTACACGTTCGACCCGACCGACGCCAGCCCCACGTTGGTGG
>CAXTVY010000194.1:0-8529 GCA_964247665.1 uncultured Chthoniobacterales bacterium
GGGTACGGTGGAGATCAGGTGTTCGGTGATCATCCAATGCGAACAGGCTTCCGCCGTGGAGAAAGGAACTTCGTCGCCGTTGGAACCCACCGCAGCCCTGGGTGCTTTCACGTACAGGAAAAAGCTGCCCCTTGGTTTTTCGGCCTGGAAGCCGAGGCGGCCCAGCATGGGAACGAGCAGGTCCAGCCGCCGTGAATACTTCGCGGCGATCTGCGCCGTGATTTCGGGATGATCGAAAGCGTGCGCGCTCGCGTTCTGAATCGCCAGGAACTGGCCGGAATCGGTGTTGTCCTTGATCGCACCGTAGGCTTTGACCAACCGCTCGTTGCCCGCCACGAAGCCGCAACGCCAGCCGGTCATGTTGAAGTTTTTGCTCGTCGAGTGCAGCTCCACGCCGACCTCCATGGCTCCGGGGGTGGCAAGGAAGCTCAACGGCTTGCCTTCGAAGACCAGCGCCGCGTAGGCGAAATCGTGGATCACGGCCAGCCGGTGTTGGCGCGCAAACGCCACCACTTTCTCGAAGAACTCCGGCGTGGCGCTCGCCCCCGTGGGGTTGTTCGGGTAGTTGAGCACGATGACTTTGCTCCGCGCGAGGATGTCTCGGGGAATGGCGTTGAGATCAGGTAGGAAATGATTCTCGGGCGTCAGCTTGAGGTTGTGCACCTCGCCGCCGTAGTAGCGCGCATGGGTGCCGAAAACGGGATAGCCCGGAATCGTCATCAGAGCCACGTCGCCCGGATTGATCAACGTGGCCGCCAGCATGGCGAGCGCAGGCTTGCTGCCAATCGAATGGATGATCTGAGTTTCCGGATCGACCTCCACGCCGCAAAGCAGGCGCAGATAACGAGCTGCCGAGGTCTTGAGCGCCTCGCCCCCATTGTCGGAGTAACCGCGGTTTTCAGGCTTGCGCGCCTCGCTGCACAAAGTTTCCACCACCGCGGGGAACGCCATCTCGTCGGGCTCTCCCACCCCGAGATCAAAAAGCTCCGTCTTGGGGTTGGCCGCCTGCGCGGCGCGCTTGGCGCGTTTGATCTTCTCGAACTTGTAGATAGCCGTATCCTGGCCGAAACGGCTGCCGCCGATCCGGTCCGCGAACAAATCTTGGAGGTAGGATTCCTGAGTCATGGAACGAGGGTCGTGGAAGAAAAGAAGCCAAGGATGCCACAACGTCGGCAAAGCGCCCCCTAGTTTCTTCAGAACCGGCGCTGGAGAAACGCCTCGAACGCGCCGCCGAACAACGCTTGCACGTCGCGTGAAATCTCTGCCTCGGTCACGTGCCAACCGGTCGCCGCCAGATCACGGTACTTGTCTTTGAGCACGTCGGCGATCACCCGGCGGGAATGCTTCCACTTGTAGATCAGTTGGTCGAGCACGCGGGCGTCGGAGTGCTGCGGGGTCATGCTCAGGCCGAGCAGTTCGAGGCGCATCCGGGTGGTCTCGTCGATGAGCGACGGCACGTTGGTAAACCACCAGCAACCGAACAGGTGGACGTTGCGGAACTTTCGCGCGATGACGCAGAGATCGTGCTGGTTCTCCCGGGCCGGTGGCGTGATCAAAAATTTGTTGCTCGGAGCCGGCGCGAACAGGCGTTCGTAGGCGGCGAGGTCGGCGCGGCCCACCCCGTCGCCCGCGAGCCGCAACGCGGGATTGACCGCGCGTTTGACCCCGAGCATTAGCGCGAAGGGCAGGTTGTGCGCCTCACAATGGGGCAGGATCGCCTCTTCGATCAGCCGGGCAGGCACGGTATTCGCCGGATACACAAGATCCGGGGGCAACGACGCAATCAGGTATTGGGCGTGGATTTGGTGGCTCCAATCCGCCAGAAAGCGTCGGACTTCGGCCAGGGTGCGAGCATTGAGAGTGTCGTCCACCGCGTAGCCCGTAGCCACGAGATGCCGTTGCGCCTGTGGCCAATCGAGCAGCAGTGGGTCGACCCGCAACGCCGAGGTAAAGCGGGCGTCGCGCGTCCAGCCGCTCTGCCAGACCGCTCGCTCCTGGTCATCGAAGGGCGAATTCGTCATGCAGATCGTTCGCACGCCCGCGAGGTCCATCACCCGCAGAAGATGTCCTTCAACTTTGTGACCGGCAAACCACTGCCGCAGCGCGTGCAAATCCCGCTGGCGCACGTCGAGCCCTAGAGCGTTGAGCGTCGTCAGCACGCCCCGGCAGGCTTCCGAGATCGGTGAACTCTGGACGAACAGCGAGGTCCAGATCAGCTCCGCCTGGGTCGTCTTGTCCAGCGTCCAAAATTTCTCGTAGGACAACTCCCAATGACGGAACCCCTCCGCGACCAGCGAGTGATACACCAGCAGGTCATCGATTCCCCACAACAAAAGGTCGCCAAATGCCGGGGCATAGAGATGCGTGTGGATGTCGTGAACCGGCGTGCGGGTGACCACCCGCTCGACAGCTTCGTCGAGGCGCTGACTGCTGAGAGGAGGTTCGGGCGTCACAAGGCAAGGAGGCTTCGGTGCGCGGGAGAGTTCGTTTGTTTTCCGGCGTGTCCGAGCGGATGTCGAGCCAAGAAAGCGGCATCGTTGCATGATCGGGGGCAGCGCCGCCCGCCGAATCCTCCGGAGTGTGACGTGCAAACGGGGCTCGCCAAGCGATAAACGCTTATGAAACCGTGCCCCGCCCTCCTCTTGACCGCCGCCGTGCTCCTGCCGCTCGCCGGGCCACCGGCCGCCGGCCGGGCCGACGAGGGCATGTGGCTGTTCACCGCTCCGCCGACCAGCCAGTTAAAAGAAAAATATGGATTCGAGCCCGGGGTGGATTGGCTCAACCACCTGCAAAAATCCAGCGTGCGCTTCAACAGCGGCGGCAGCGGCTCGTTCGTCTCTGGTGAGGGGCTGATCATCACTAATCACCACGTCGGTTCCGACGCGCTGCAGAAATTTGGCGACGCCCAGCACAACTACCTGCGCGATGGCTTCTACGCTGCCACCCGAGCGGAGGAAAAGCCGTGCCTCGACCTGGAGTTAAACGTGCTGATGAGCATCGAGGACGTGACTGCCCGCGTGAACGCCGCGGTGGCGGCGACCCCGGTTGATGCGACCGCGCCACGCCTCGTAAGACCGGGTGAGATTAACCCGGCCAACCAGATGCAAGCGCGCCGGGCGGTGATCGCGGACATCGAAAAGGAATCCAAGGAAAAAACCGGCCTGCGTTCGGATGTGGTCACCCTTTACGAGGGCGGTGCTTACCACCTTTACCGTTACAAGCGTTACACGGACGTGCGCCTCGTCTTCGCGCCGGAACAGCAAATCGCCTTCTACGGCGGTGACCCGGACAACTTCGAATATCCTCGTTACGACCTCGATATTTGCATTTTCCGCGCCTACGAGAATGGACAACCAGTGCATCCCGAGCAGTTCCTGAAGTGGAGCGCCAACGGCGCGCAGGAGCACGAACTCATCTTCGTCAGCGGTCATCCGGGTTCCACGAGCCGTGAAGTGACCATTGATACCCTCGCTGATGCCAGGGATCGCGCCGTACCCCGCGCGCTCGCCCAGTATTACCGGCGGGAGAAAACACTGCTGACATTTGGCGCGCGCAGCCCGGAGAACGCCCGGCGCGTCCGCGGCGACCTGTTTGGGGTGCAGAACGGCCGGAAGGGTTACGATGGCCGTCTCGCTGCCTTGCTCGACCCGGAATTCTTTGCCACGCTGGCGGCCAAAGAAGCCAGCCTGCGCAGCCGGACCGACGGCGCATACTACCCCGGCGCGACCGCTGCCTACGCGAAGATCAGCGGCGCGGAAGGTGAAATCGCCAAATTTGCAACGAGGTTCGACGCGTTGGAGGGCCGACGCGCACCGACGGCGTTCCGCAGCACCCTGTTTCGCATCGCGCGGACGCTGGTACGCGCGGCGAACGAGAAGACGATTTTGAACGCGGCCCGGCTGCCCGAGTTTCGCGATTCCAGCCTGCCGTCGCTCGAACTTCGGCTATTCTCTGAGGAGCCAATCTATGACGACGTGGAAATTGCCACGCTGACGGATTCGTTGACCGATCTCGCGGGAGAATTTGGTTCGAACGATCCCACTGTACGGCAAGTGCTTGCAGGCAAGAGCCCGGCCGCCCGGGCCGCCGAACTCGTGCTCGGCACGAAGCTCAAGGATGTCACCGTGCGTCACAAACTTTATGAGGGCGGCGCAGATGCACAAAAAACGTTCATCGACCCCATGCTCGACCTCGCCCGTGCCATCGACCCTTTAGCGCGCGCACTCCGCAAGCAGTACGAGGAACAGGACGAAATCCAGCAACAGGCTTACGCGCAAATCTCCAACGCACGCTTCGCACTAGAAGGCACGAACACCTATCCGGACGCGACGTTCACCCTGCGTCTTTCCTACGGGACCGTGGAAGGCTACCGCGAAGGCGGTCAGCAGGTTCCTGCGTTCACCCAGATTGGTGGGCTGTACGAACGCGCGGCCGAGCACGGCGGAACGACGCCCTTCGACCTGCCTCCCCGGTGGGTTGAAAGCAAAAGCCGTTTGAAGCTCGACACGCCGTTCGACTTTGTGTCCACCGCAGACATCATCGGCGGCAACTCGGGCAGCCCGGTCGTCAACAAGGCGGGCGAATTTGTCGGGATCATCTTCGACGGCAACATTCAATCGTTGGCTCTCGATTACGGCTACACCGACAAGCAAGCGCGTGCCGTTTCGGTCGATTCCCGGGCGATCATCGAAGCTTTGCGGCAGGTGTACCGCACGGATGCCTTGGCGGCGGAGTTGACCGCAAAGTAAAATCCCTTGAAAACGCTCCGTGAGGAAGGCGAGTGACAATTTGGTGACACTCTAGAGAATTCTAGAGTATGGCTAGGGAGGGAATCGAACCCCCGACACGAGGATTTTCAGTCCTCTGCTCTACCGACTGAGCTACCTAGCCGCTACAGGAGCGAATAAATTGCGTGATCCTACGCGGAAGGCAAGTGGTAATCTAACGATCAGCTCGCTTTTATGCGTTCCAGCCGCCGCTCGTTGAGACGCCACACCGGGCCGGTCGGTTGGGAGCGCAGCCAATCGAGCCGGGTCGTGGCAATGAACTGTTGCGCTCCGGCGGGCAATGCCGCAACCAGAGCGTTTCGCCGTTGCGGGTCGAGTTCGCCGAAGGTGTCGTCCAGAAGCAGGATGGGCGGCGTCTTCCAGATTTCGTTGAGCAATCCTGCCTGGGCGAGCCGCAAGGCCAAAGCCAAGGTACGTTGCTGTCCCTCCGAGGCGTACACAGCGGCGGGGCTGCCTTCGAGCAGAATCGTCATGTCGTCGCGGTGCGGACCCGCGAGCGTCTGGCGCAGCCGCATTTCCTCTTCTCGCGTGGCAGCCAATTTCGCGGCGAAGTCATCCCCTGCCCCCGGTTCATACTCCAGCGTGAGAGTTTCGGGGATACCAGCGACCTCTGCACGGATGCTGCGGTGGGAGCGATCAACCCACGGTGAAAGCTCCAGAACGAGTTCCCGGCGCAGCCGAGTCAATGTTTCGCCGGTTTCCAGCAACGGCACGTCGTAGGCCTCCACTTCCTTGCGGCGCAAAGGCACCGCCTTGAGCAGCCGGTTGCGCGAGCGCAGGGCACGCTCGTAAGCACGCAGATTCCCCCGGTAAAGCGGTTCGATCTGACCGCCGAGGAAATCCAGGAACTTGCGCCGCCCCTCGCCTCCGCCCCGGATCAGGTCCAGGTCGGTGTTTCCGAAGTAGACCAGTCGGGCCACCTTCAGATATTGCGAGGTGCCGGATTGCTCCACTCCGTCGAGCACAAGTTTCTTGCGCTCGGGACTAAAATAAAACTGCATCTGACTGGTGCCGTACTGCCCCTGAACCGCAAAACCCCTCGCGTGTGCACGGACGAGCGGGGTCAGTGTCGAGGAGCGCGGGGTCGCCAGACGTAGCAGAACGCAGATGGCTTCGAGAATCGACGTTTTCCCCTGCGCGTTATCGCCGGTGAAGAACTGTGCACCCGGCACGGTTTCCAGTTCGAGACTCTCAAAACAACGAAAATCGTTGAGCTTGAGCTGCGAGAGCATGGCGCAGGGCGCGGCCGGGCGGACGCCTCGCCGCAGGAATGCGGCCTTAGAAGAAGTGGCCGCCGGGAGTGCCTGCGGGGGAAGCCGCAGGTTGTCCGGCTGGCTTGTCGCCCGGTGATGCGGTTTCGGTACCCTGCGTATCGGAATAGTGCTTGGTGCCGTTGCTGTCCGTGCGGTGGTCGGTGTAGCTCTTCTGGCGCGCGGAGCCATGCCCATAGCTCTCGGGCACTTCCTTGGCGCTGTGCCGGTCGCACGCAGCCAAAGCACACCCGGCGGCTAGGCCGAGCGCCAGGAGGCTTAGCATGGGGCGGCGGGAGGAACTCGGAGCGGGAAAGTGCATGGTTGGTCAGTTCTAAAGCGGTGCGCCGGGTTAATGTCAAACGGCAAATAGCCACGCAGGCTTATTCGCCACGGTAAACGCACCGCGCGGTCGGCGTCTCGTGGATCACGATCTCACACAATCCCGCGCAGGATGGCGCGAGTTTTTGCCAGAACCAACAAGCCATATTTTCGATGGTTGGATTTTCCAGCCCTGGGATTTCATTCAGGTACGAATGATCCAGGTCGGTTAGCAGCGGCTTCATCGCCCGGCTGATTTCCGCGTGGTCATAAACCCAGCCGGTAGCCGGATCAGTGACCCCTTCGACGCTGATCTCCACCTTGAAGCTGTGCCCGTGCATCTTCCGGCACTTGTGGCCAGCAGGTGCTTTGGGGAGGGTCTGGGCAGCTTCGAATTGGAAATCCTTTGTCAAGCGAACGCGCATGGCTGAATGGGTAAGGTCGCGGTGAGCAGCGCGCGGCTAAACGCCTTTTTGCGCCGGGTCCCAGATGAATTTGTGCATCTGGAGCTGGAAGCGCACCGGCAACTTATCCTGCACGATCCAGTTGACGATCTCCACCGGCTCGATCCGGCCAAAAATCGTCGAGAAGAGCACCGCGCCACAACGCTGGTCGAGCCCGTGGTCGCGCACGATGTCGCGTGACCATTCGTAATCTTCCCGCGAGCCGATCACGAATTTTACCTCGTCGCCCCGGTTGAGGTGCCCGATATTGGCGAGCAGGTTCCGCGCACACTCGCCACTGCCGGGCGTTTTGAGGTCCATGATCCGGTGCACCCGGGCATCCACCCGGGAAATGTCGTGCGCGCCGCTGGTTTCCACCAGTACCGTGTGGCCGGCGTCGCAGAGCGCGGTCATCAAGGGCAGCACATTCTTCTGCAACAGCGGTTCACCACCCGTGATTTCCACCAGAGAACAGTTGAATGCCTTGACCTCCGCGATAATCTCGGCGAGCGCCCGCTTTTCCCCCTTGTAGAAGGCGTACGTCGTGTCGCAATAGGTGCAACGCAGGTCACAGAAGGTCAGGCGAACAAAGACGCAACGCCACCCGGCCCAACTGCTTTCGCCCTGGATCGACTCGTAAACTTCGTTGACGGTCAGAGTGAGCGGCTTCGGCAGGGAGAGGTTGTCTTGGGCAGGCGGGGCAAGAACGGCGGGCATCACGGCAGGAAAAATCAGGGCGGGCACAATGTACGGTGAAACCGGGCGATCCCAAAATTCTTTCTCTCCCGGCGCTCCAGACAGCGGAAGGATTGAATCCGGAACGGATCGGGAGTAAAGAATCCGCTCTCCAGAGCCGGGCAACCACCGACTAAATTCTCATGCTGACCATCCGTGATCTCCGCAAGTCCCTTGGGGGCCGCACTTTGTTTGAAGAAGCTAACATGCAGGTTAATTATGGCGAGCGGGTGGCCCTCGTCGGCCCGAACGGGGCGGGCAAATCCACCTTGTTTTCCCTGATCCTCAAGCAGGATGAGCCGGACGCGGGCACCATCGAACGCGACGCCTGGACAATGATCGGCTACCTGCCGCAGGAAAGCGAAAACGTCGGTGCCGAGTTGGTGCTGGACGTGGCCACCGGCCGGTTAGACGAACTGCCCGCCCTCGAAAAAACCCTGCGTGCCCTGGAGGAGACCAGTGCGGTGGATTCCCCGGAGTACCTGGAGGCCAGCGCGAAGCACGATGCGCTGAGCAATCCACAGATCGAGGCAAAAGCCAAGCGGATGCTGCGCGGACTGGGCTACCGGGAGGCCGATTTCAGCCGACCCGCGCGCGAGATGAGCGGCGGCTGGATCATGCGTGCCCACCTCGCCCGGCTGCTGGTGATGGAACCGGATTTGCTCCTGCTGGACGAACCCACGAATCACCTCGACCTGCTTTCGCTGCTCTGGTTGCAGGAATACCTCAAGACCTACTCCGGTGCGGTGTTGATGATCTCGCACGACCGGCAATTCATGGATGAGATCGTCGAATCCGTTTACGATATCGCCGAGCAGCGGTTGACCTCGTACAAAGGGAATTACTCCGACTTTCTCAAGCAGCGCGAGCAGAACTACGAGCACCAGCAGGCTGCTTACAAAAATCAGCAAAAGGAGATTGCCTCACTCCGGGAATTTGCGGACCGCTTTCGCTCGGTATCATCCAAGGCGGCGCAGGCGCAGAGCAAGATCA
>CAXTVY010000195.1:0-8509 GCA_964247665.1 uncultured Chthoniobacterales bacterium
GAAATGCGCCTTCGACCCCGAGCATCGTCATCCAGCGACGTGCGATGACTGGCCATTCTCCTCCGGGCAAACGGGCCCGTTCGCGCCACAAACCCCATGCCGCCACTGGCCACCACGGCAGCCAGACAACCGCGCTGACCGGTAGGTAATAGAACACAGAGCCGTGCCGCCCGTTCACGCTGCCAGCCACCCTACCCGCCAATTCGCGCCCGAAAAAGAAAGCACGCAGCTCCGGGTAACGGAACAGCATGGACAAGTACCAGGGAGAGCCCAGAAGCAAGATGAGAGGGATCAGCACAGGCAGCCGCAGGGCACAACGGCCCGGGGTGTCCCGGGTGATCCAGACTCCAACGGCGAGCCCCGCCAGCGGGATCAACGCGGGCGTGGCCTTGGTCCACCAGGCGAGCACCCAGCAGAGGAGCGACGCCAGCCAAAACCCCCACGCTCCCCCGCGGTAGCGGCATTCCGCCCATGCCGCGATGGCGAGCGTGCACCATCCGCAAAGCAGCATGTCTGGTGAGAGCAATCGACCCAACATCCAGAACTGCGCGGAGGTTCCGCAGATCAGAACGGCCCACCACGCGGTCCGCGCCCCCCGCAGCCTGAACACGGCCCAACCTAACCCGCCCAAGCTCAGGATGGCCCCGATCAACGAAGGCACGCGGGCAGCCCATTCGTTGAGTCCGAACAGCCGGAAGCTCGCCGCCGTCACCCAATAGATGAGCGGCGGTTTATCGTAATGGCCCCAACCGGACATCCTCGGCTCCCACCAGTCGCCGCCGGGTGCTGCCATCGGCAGGGCGATGACGGTGTAACGGCCTTCGTCGGGCTCATTGAGCCCGCGCGTACCCAGGCAAAATAGGTAGAGGAACAGCAACGACGCGGCGAGCAGCCACCAGGCGTGAGGACCGGGAAACGAGTGTTGCGGTGCGTCTTCCATCCGGCGACGGGGCTTTTCTGTCTTACCCGGACGCCCGCTCCGCGAGCAGACGTGCGGCGCGTTCACCGCCGGCCATCGCTGACTGGATGCTGCACGCGCCGGTCTGGTCTCCGGCGAGCCACACGTTGTCGAATGAGGTCGGCGCGGGCGCAGCGGTGAATTCTCTGGCGAAGCCAGCGGCCTGGCGGTGTTGCCCATACGGAACATCCACGATGGACAACGGCCGCAGGTGGCGTGCCTCCGGGTAGATGGCCGCGATCTCGCCGAGTGCCGTGGCAAAGAGGGAGTCATCTGTCAGACCGCGCCGGTCAAGGACGGTGGCGCATAGCAGGTGGCTGCCTGCGGGCGCGTACTCGGGCGCCACGTTGGTGAGTTGCACGAAATGGCGCACGAACCGGCCGCGTCCGGCAGGCAAGGCAAGCATCTTGCGTTTGTACAGCGGGGACCCGCCGGAAAAGTAAACGACGGTCGTGCCACGCGGCGGCTTGCCCGGGGCAGAACGTTCCAGCAAACGCGCCGTGGCAGGTGCCTCGGTGGCCAAAAGCAGCAGGTCACAGGCGATTTTCTCTCCTCCTGCGGTGACGACAGCATCCACCCGGTTCCCGAGTTGGGAAAGACGTTCGACCGTGCAGCCGAGCCTGAGTGTTCCGGCGGGCAGCCCGGCCGCCATCTGCTTCGGGATTTCGCCGATTCCGCCCGCGGGCAGCAGCGCGCGACCCGTGGCGAACTTCTTGAGGTAGTAACGGAATAAAGCCGCACTGGTGCCGAGTTGTTCGTCCAGGAACACTCCGCCGAAGAACGGCCGGAAAAATCGTTCGGTGATCTCCGCCGAGAACCTCCGGGACCAGAGGTAATGCGCCGTGCTGACATCGCGCGGCGAAGCGCAGCCCGCGAGCAAGCGTTCATCCGGCGTCAGCAGCAACTCGCCAACCAACGCCACCAAGCGCGTCTTATCTGCCACCGAAAATATATCTCCCGCCGCCGTGGACCAGAGGTCGCCCGGATGCCGCCGCGGGTCGGCGACGATCCATGTGTGGTCCCGGTCGTGCAGGATGGCTCCGCTTTCGAAATAACGCGGGCGCAGAGCAGGGATGTTCAGGTGCCGCTGGACAGCCGGATAGCTGTCGAGCAACACCTGGAAACCCCGGTCGAGCACGAAGCCGTCCGGCGTGACGCGCGAGCGTACCCGGCCGCCGGGCTCCGCCTCTGCCTCCAAAACCACGAAATCCCGCACCCTCCGTTCGGCGAGGCACTTGGCACAGACCAACCCGGCGAGACCGGCTCCGACGATGACGATCATGGCCTGTGAAGCTCTGGCGCTGGCGCGTGCGGTTCAGGCCCAGGAAATCAGCCGTAACTCGTGTTCCTGCGTCAGGGTGGGATGAGTAGGCACCACCCGGACGTTCAACCCGAACGCGCCGCTCTCGCTGCTCGGGATCGTGCCCCGGTACAGGTAGCCGCCCGCCTTGTCGAGCTTCTCGAAGCTGGTCAATTCGATGATCGTCGGTTGTCGGATGGCGTTCTCGCGGGTCTCGCCGTAGTACACCTGCACGCGTACTTCGGAGGGATCGCTCGCGCCGAGGTCCACCCGCGCACGCACGCTCAACTTATCGCCCACTTGAATGTGCGTGCGGTCGGTGTGCTCCAACTGCACGTCGCTGATGTGAACCTGCTCCCAGTCTCGCCGCATCTTGTTCTTCCATTCGCTCAATACGACTGCCTGTTTGCCGGTTTCGGCGTTGAGTAACTGGTAGGACCGCGCGGCCTTCTCGTAGAGCCGCTCTTGGTATTCTTTGACCATGCGGTGTGTGTTGTACACCGGGGTAACGCTGAGCATGGATTCGCGCATCAGCCGCAGCCAAGCAATGGGTAGCTTGCCATCCGGCTTGGCGTAGTAAAGCGGGATGACCTGTGTTTCCAAGATGTGGAAGAGGCTCTCGACATCCACCTCGTTTTGGAAATCCACCGTGCCCTCCAGAATTTCCGATCCGATGGACCAGCCGTTCTTGCCGTTATATCCCTCGCACCACCAGCCATCGAGTACGCTCAGGTTCAAGCCGCCGCTGGGCGGCAGCTTCATGCCGCTTGTGCCGCTGGCCTCCAGCGGGCGCAACGGATTGTTGAGCCACAGATCGACACCCTGGTAGAGCCGTCGGCCGATGTGCGCGTCGTAGTCCTCGATGAACACCACGCGGTTCGCCAGGTGGCTCTCGCGCGTATACTTGTACACTTCCTGAATGACGCGCTTGCCACCCTCGTCCTTGGGATGCGCCTTGCCCGCGAAAACGAATTGCACCGGCCGTTCGGGGTCGCTGACCAGCTTGAGCAGGCGCTCGGGTTGGGTGAAGAGCAGACTGCCGCGCTTGTACGTGGCGAATCGCCGGGCGAAACCCACGGTCAGGATTTCCGGGTCGAGGATGCTGTTGACCTGCCGCAATTGCGCCGGGGATTCACCCAGCCGCTCGCGCTGCGCGCGCACCCGCTCCCGTGCAAAGCCCACTAGCCGGGCTTTGAGCTTTTGGTGCGTGTCCCAAAGCACCTCGTCGGGGATGCGGTTGACCCGCAGCCAATAGTCCACGTTGGTCAGGTTCTCCTCCCAATCCGCTCCGAGGTACTTGGTGTAGAGGTCCATGAACTCGGGTGCCGTCCACGTCTTGGTGTGGATGCCATTGGTGATGCTGGTGATCGGTACCTCGTCCTCGGGCACACCGGCCCAGACATCCTTCCACAAACCCTTGGAGACTTCGCCGTGCAGCTTGCTGACGCCGTTGGCCTGGCGGCTGGTGCGCAGCGCCAGGATGGTCATGGAGAAATCGTCCGTCCGGTTGATGGTCGTCTGGCCCAGGCTGAAGAAATATTCAAAGTCGATGCCGACCTGCGCCGGGTAATCACCGAAGTAATGCGCGAGCAGTTCGCGCGAAAACGCGTCGTTGCCCGCCGGAACGGGTGTGTGCGTGGTGAACACCCCAGCCGCCGCGACGATCTGGAGCGCCGAGCGGAAGTCGAGCTGGTGTGCCCGCACGAAATGGCGGATGCGCTCCAGGCCCAGGAACGCGGCGTGACCCTCGTTCATGTGGTAGACCGACGGCTTGAGACCCAACGCCGCCAGTGCGCGAGGCCCACCCATGCCCAGGACAATCTCCTGACGGATGCGCATCTCCAGGTCGCCACCGTAGAGCTGGGCCGTAATGGCACGGTCCTCGACACTGTTTTCGGCGATGTCCGTGTCGAGCAGATACAGGTTGATGCGCCCGATGGCGAGCTGCCACACCTTCGCGTACACGAGCCGGCCCGGCAGCTCGACGGCGATCTTGAGCGGTTCGGCCGCGCCCTCCACATGAATCTCCGTCACCGGCAGATTGTAGAAGTTTTGGTTGAGTTGCACCGCTTCCTGGTAGCCGTCGCGGTTGATCTGCTGTTTGAAATAACCGTGCCGGTAGAGCAGGCCCACGGCGCAGAAGTTCAGGTCGAGATCGCTCGCGCTCTTACAGTGGTCGCCCGAGAGGATGCCGAGGCCGCCG
Source organism: uncultured Chthoniobacterales bacterium (assembly GCA_964247665.1). Classification (GTDB taxonomy): domain Bacteria; phylum Verrucomicrobiota; class Verrucomicrobiia; order Chthoniobacterales; family SZAS-18; genus CAHJWO01. The sequence continues at coordinate 4,462 of CAXTVY010000195.1, forward strand.
GAGTAGTTGGGCACGGACTCGTGGAAACCGAATTCGGCCGAAAAATATGCGACGAGGTCGTTGCCTTTGCCGCTTTCGCCCGCTTCCTTCGCGCGGAGGCGACGGTAGGTGTCGGGCCGGGCGAGGTACGCTTTGAACTGCTTGTGGATGCGGGTCAGCTCGCGCAGAAAAATCTCGTCCTTGGCCACCTCCTCCAACCGCGCCTGACGCGAGAGCTGGAGCACGCGCAACGGGTTGTGGTTGGTCTTGTCCCAAAGTTCCACGTCCAGCTCACGGAACAAGCGGCGCGCCGCGGGCTCCCAACTCCACCACAGGTTGTAAACGATCTCGCGCAACGGTTCGAGGGCGGGCGGCAGTTTGGGAACGATGTTGAAGGTCTGGATCGGAGGATGCATGTCGAAACGTGCGGGATGGATTGCGTGATGGATCGTTCGACCGGGCCGTGGCCGGGGGGAGGCCGCCAAGTGGAGCTTGCGACCATAGCGAACCCGCTGCGGCTGACAAGGCAAAGCTCGCTCGTCTGCTGCGGCAGCATGGGGTCTTGCGGGTGGGCGGCAGTTCATGGATGATAGGGGCGCATGAAACCCCGCTGCTCTCCGCTCGTTCTGGTGCTGGGACTGGCTGCGGTTGGAAGCGTCGGCTCCGCCCGGGCACAGCTCGCCGTTGCGCCTGCGGTTTCCGCCGGCTCGTCCTTTGCGGGTACGGGCGTCGTCAGCCCGGCCGCTCCGTACAACAAGCTGATCATCGAGCAGATCCACGCCATGCCCTCCCTGGGCGGTTATTCCGCCGGGCATGTGGCGACCCAGCGCCTGAGCGCGGCGACCTCGCTCGATTCCGCCGGGATCAGCGTGGAGGCCGATCAGGCAACGCCGAGTTATTGCTCGGGAGCTACGTACCTCGTCTTCCTGAAGACGGTGGGCGTGCTCAACCGTCTGGGGGAGGTGCCCCTCAACGAGCCAGCCATGCAATCTCTCCTCGTGACGGGACAACGCGACGGGCAAGGCATCTGGGGACGCTGGAACGCGAATGGTCCCGGGACGGCCCGGCTTTTTTACGAGATGGGCCTGGGACGCAACTTCACGGATTTCAGCCAGGCAAAACCCGGCGATTTCATGAAAATTTTCTGGTCCAATGCCGTCGGCAGACGTGAGCACGGGCACTCGGTCATCTACCTGGGCGAGGAAACCGTCAACGGGGTCGAGAGTGTCCGCTTCTGGTCGAGCAACATCGGGGTCGGCTACAGCGAGAAAGTGGTGCCGAAGAAGAAAATCAGTGCGGCGATCTTCTCGCGGTTGACTTCGCCCCGCAACCTTTCCCGCGCGCCATCCTTCGAGATGGCGACGGATCCTTATCTGGCGGGTCTCCTTAGCAAGGACTCCAGTCTGGAAGAGGCCCGGCACGAGTGCGGGATGTGATGGACGGCGAGCTGCTCGCCGCCGTCCGGGAATCCGCCCCGGATTTTTTCCGAACCCTCATTGCCCGGGAAGGCGGGGTGATCACGTTCGAGCGTTTCATGCGCGAAGCGCTTTATCATGCGCAACATGGCTACTATGCACGCCGGGTCCGTACCATTGGCCGGGCGGGAGACTTCTCCACCTCCGCTACCCTTCATGGCGCACTTGCCCAAGCCGTTGCGGCGTGGGCGTCAGACCGCCGCAGCCTCCTGACGCGCAAAACGTGGCATCTGATTGAACTCGGTGGCGGCAATGGACGGATGGCAGATACGATCTTGCACGGCCTGGGCTGGTGGGGACGGCGCGGGGTGGCCTATCACATCGTGGAGCGTTCGGAGACCTTGCGCCGTGAACAGCGCGAGCTTCTGACAGCCCGGTCGATGGTGCGGTGGCACGATGAGATCGACACCGCCCTGGAAGCCGCGCGGGGAGAAGCGCTCATCATATCGAACGAATTCGTCGACGCTTTTCCGTGTGTGTGCTTGGAAAAGGCACATGGGACGCTCTGGCGCGAGGTCGGGGTAGGCTGGAACGAGGCGGCAGGCGGGCTCGTGGAGCACATGCTGCCGCCCGGTGCGCCGGGCGATCCCGCCGATGGCCTGGACTCTTCGGCTTTGGAGCCGGGTTACGCCGCGGCACTGGCCTTCGGGCAGCGGATCGAGTGGCACCGGGAATACGCCCACTGGCTGAAACGCTGGAATCCACTTTGGCTCAACGGAGCAATGCTCACGATTGATTACGGAGACCAGTTGCCGGGATTGTATCACCGCCGACGCACCGGGACGATGCGGGGCTACTTCCGGCATCTCTGCTGCATCGGGCGGGACATCTATGCCCGGCCAGGCAGCCAGGATCTGACCGCCGACGTGAATTTTACCGATCTGCTTCGCTGGAGCAGGAGACTCGGCCTAGTAAACACGGGTCTGGCCTCGCAGGCAGAGTTCATCAAACGCTGGATTCCGCCAGGCGACGCGAGGCGTTACGAACGCGAGCCTGCCTATGTTTTCCTCGTCGATGAGGCGGGTGCTGGTACGGCGTTCAAGGTGTTTGAACAGCAACGGCTCCAAACGTGCGCACCGCCTCAAAAGTTGCCGTAAGGATTGTCCACAGTCCCGGCTGCCGCCGCGGAGTTTCCAGCTAACCCGAGTGCCACCCGGCTGTCACCACACCGGGAAAAGCCGGTGAGAGGCGGCCCGCCTGCCGTGACGCTTTTTTCAAAGCCGATCAGCTTGAATGCCATGCCCATCGTAGATGGATGAATCAGCGTTTTGAAGCTGCGGATGTACTGGAGCACATCGGGTGTAAGCTCCTGGAGCGAGCGCTCGATCTCCAGCAGGTCATTCTCCCCGAGCGCGACCAGGAAGTGATGCTGATCGCAGTAACCCGCCAGATGGAGTCCGCAAGCCTCGGCGCGCTCGGCCAAACTCGTGAAATCGACGTGCGCCGTGATGTCGCATTCTCCGACCATCTCCAATGGGTTCGAGTTCTTGCGGTGCTTGTGGTAGGTCATCAGCGTCCCGTCGGCGTGTTCCGGCGAGTAATATTGATCGCGGGGATAGCCGTAATCCGCGAGCAGGATATAACCCTGTCCGAGCACCTTTGACAGGTCCTCGATCCATCGCAGGACCATTAAATTGACCTCTGTACGGTAGGGTCGCGTGGTTGCACCGGTGGCAGGCGGCGGGAGCAGCTTTTCCAGGTGTGCCCGGAGTTGCTTGTTGGATGGCGGCCCGTAGGTGTAGCGAAAGCCCTGGCGACCAGCGTCCACAAAGTTTTCCTGCCACGGTCCGCCCTCCGAAGTGACCATGTGCACGGGGAAAGCGTCGAGCAACTCGTTGGCAAAATAGACCCCGCATAAGGACCCATCCTCGAAGGTGTCAATCCCTTTGCTCCAACGGATTTTGTTGCGCGGCCAGACGCTCAGGCGCGCCTGCTGTTCCTGCTGGAGGAGGGGGTTGGGCTCGATGATCCAGTACTTGAGCCGGGAGTACAGGTCGGGCGAGAACTGACGGATCCATTCGAGCACGTCATGGGCGAACTGGCCGTCGTGCGCGCCTTCCTCGACGATGGAAAAGCTCACCGGGCAATTCATCCGCAGCCAGATTTCCTCGAACTGTTTGGCAAGTAGTTCGCCAAAAATCTTGCTGACGCTGACGCTCGTGTAGAAGTCGCCCCGGCGGCCGATCCGCGCCCGGCCAGCTCCGTAGTAGCCGTGCTCCGGGTGATAGAGTGCCTGCTGCATGAACCACTTAAATGTGACGGGTCCATGCAACGAGATCTGACGGCGGATGTATTCCACCAGTTCGGGAACGCCAGCGTGGGACTCCATAAAGGCAAAACTTCCCGGCAAACCTAGGGAAATTTACCGCTTGAGCAACCGTCTTCCCGCAACCCTGCGTCGAATTTTGCAATTGCGTGAGGCCCGTTTTCATGGAAGGACTGCCCTTGCGCGCCGCGTGACGGAGCGTCCTCCCCGTCGTGCTTTCATGCGGAATATTTACAAGAGTCCTTCCTTCTTCCGCCGCCATTGGTTTCTGGCTCTGGTGATCACGCTGGCGGTGTTTGCCTGCGTTGGCGCGGTGGTGGCATATACC
>CAXTVY010000196.1:0-7644 GCA_964247665.1 uncultured Chthoniobacterales bacterium
CTGCTCAACGGGCGGCAGGCGGAGTTCCTCCACAACGAGGTGCCCGGCATTCTGATCCCCGACAACGTGCGCGCGAAGGTGGCGGGCAAAGAGGGGCCTGACGGCCGTCGGATGGGGCTGGATCTCGCCAAGGAAATCTGCCGGGCGACGCTGGATAGCTTCCCCGGTGTGTATCTGATCACGCCGTTCCTGAATTACGAGCTGACAGCGGAGTTGTCGGCGTTCGCGCGGGGGAGGTAAAAAAAGTCGAGGATCAAAAATTCAATTTGTGAAGAATGATCCAGAAGCTTTTTCACACGAAGAAGTATTCGTGCAGACGTTTATTCAGAAGGACTACCGGGACAGATTGCTCTTCGAGATACACAAGAAGCGAGGGCATTTTTTAGGCCGATTCAATCATGGTGCACTCAAGTGTCTGGACATGCGTTTCATCGAACGCATCCCACCGCCCAATTCCGATCCCGCGCAAATTCTACATCTGCTACTCGCTAAAGGAGCGCCAACAACCTGCTACGCGCGGTCATCTTGCAAAGAAATCGACGCGCGGATTCTCCCTTTGAAGGAGGCACTCAAGTTCGCCGTAGGCTATGGTATGCCAACGATCTTGTCCTGTCTTCCTGGCCAGCTTTGCTATTTGGAAACCGAACAGGAGCTTGGACCGCCCGACCGGTTCATCTTGGTTCGGGCTCCTTGATATCGTCGGGTCATACCATCCAGTCTGCGATCTGTAATTCATAACAAAGCGCAGGGGGCCACAAGCACGGCCGAAAAAGATCAAATCCGTGACTCACCGCCGGTTGAGTCCCTCTGTTAGACGACACGTCTAACTTCCTGTATAGAGGGAATGCCTGACCGGCTTTGTTCGCCCTACTGTCAGCCACCGCATGTCCCTCCCCAAACCCGCCAAGGCCGTCGCGTTCCAACTCGTCAGTTTCGCCGTGGCCGCGCTGGTCCTGTTGGTCGTCAGCCGGCTTTACCCGTTGGACCAGCTCCTTCACCGCGTCGATGGCTGGATCACCGCCCACCGGCCCTGGAGCACCCTCTGCTACCCGCTGGTCCACGCTGGCTGCAACCTGCTGCTGCTCCCGGCCGGGGTGCTCGTCGTCGGCAGCGGGTTTCTCTTCGGGCTGTGGGAAGGGTTTGCCCTCGCGCTGACCGGCCACCTGCTCGCCGCCGCCGGGGCGTTCTGGATCAGCCGCACGTTCGGCCGCCGGTTCATCGAACGCCACCTCGCCAGCCGCCCCCAGTGGCGTGAACTCGATGCCGCCGTGGCCCGCGAAGGCTGGAAGATCGTTCTGCTCAGCCAGATGAGCCCGCTCTTTCCCACGAGCCTCTTCAACTACTGCTACGGTCTGACCCGCCTGCGGTTCTGGCCGTGCATGTGGTGGATCGCCCTGGGTTGGTCGCCGGGCATGTTCCTCTACGCCTATCTTGGGCGGATGGGGCACTTTGGCTATCGTCTATACCGTGCGGGCAGTGTGCCCACGTTCGCGCAGTACGGCCCGTGGCTCGTGGGGCTCGCGCTGTCGCTGACGGTGACGGTCCTGCTGGCCCGGCTGGCGTTGCGGTTGTTGCGACACGCCCGCGAACCCGCCCGGGCCGGCCTGGCCATGTCCGCGGAGCCGACCGGGCCGTCCGACCCAACCCTCATGGGATCTGCGCCCGCGTCATTTTTCGCCTCGCAGGACCCGCGTTGACAGCCGGATGCCGGGTGCTAACTTGCCGTGTGCGCGTGAGCAGACAGGTGGCTTACGCTCTTCCGGTCAAGCTTTTTCCGCGTCCCCGTGATGATCCCGCATTCCTGCGAAACGACGGCTTCGATTTATCTGGATTACGGAGCCGATTCAGCGGCGTTTGATTTCGAGGACCTGCACATCTGTCCCCAGGGGATGCGCTTGCGCACACGCTGGCAGTTCGCCCCGGGCACGGAATTAAGCGTCAACTTCCAGTTGGCTTGCCCGGCACCTGCAGGCACGCGCGACCGCCTGCTCAAGACGGAAGGCGTCGTGGTGGAGTGCGAGCCGGACTGCCAGGGCCGGGGTTTCGTCGCCACGGTGCTTTTTCTGGAAGTGACCGACGATATCCTCGCGGTCATCCGCGACGTGATGCCCGCCGCCGCGTAACGGCGTGCGTGGCTGGCTCACGCCGCGCTGCGCAGGAGGTATTCGTCGAGAATCTTCAGGAACTGCGTCACGTTGAACGGCTTGAGCAGATAGTTGTTCGCGCCGATGTCGTTGAGCTGGTTCTGCTTCACGGCGGCGGCGTCGGCGCTGACCATAACCACGGGCGTGTCACGCGTCCCCTCCTCGGTACGCAATGATTGCAGCACCACCTCGCCGCTCGTGTCCGGCAGGTGGATATCGAGCAGAATCAGGTCCGGATGGTGTTCCCGGGCCAGGGCGAGTCCCTGGGCCCCGCGCGACGCCGTCAGCAGCCGCAAGGCCGGACGCCGGGTCAGCAGCATCTCGATCAGGCGCTGGTTCGGCTCGTTGTCCTCGATGTGCAACACCGTCCGCAACGCCGGTGCGGGCTGGGGAAGGCTGACCGGCAGGATTTCCTCCTCCTGAAAAAACGGCGCGCCCAGCAGTTCCTCGAAAAGTAGCGGCGTTTCGCCCGCGGGCGCGGCGGCCACCGGCATGTCCAGCCAGAACGTGGACCCGTCGCCCACCGTGCTTTCAACTCCCAGTTCGCCACCCTGCGTTTCCACGAGTTTCTTCGAGAGCGCCAGCCCCATGCCGCTGCCCTCGATGCTCGTGTTCTCGGCTCCGAGCCGCTCGAACGGCGTGAACAGGAGCCGCAAATTCTCCGGCGAGATGCCCGTGCCCGTATCGGTCACGGTGATGCGCACGTGCTTGCCGCTCGGCGACGGGCCGCTGCGCAACGTTACCCGGCCGTCCGCTCGGTTGTACTTCACGGCGTTGGAGAGCAGGTTGAGCAGCACCTGGCGCAACCTCTGCCGGTCGGCCAGGACGTGGTGGCTGCCCTCCGGCCCTGGCGAGCCGGTCACGATGTCGATGCCGCGCATGTCGGCCAGCGGCCGGATGAGGTCTACCGCCTCGCGCAAAAGTTCCTCCACGGCCAGCGGCTCGGGCACGAGCGCGATGTTGCCCGACTCGATGCGCGAGATGTCGAGCACCTCATTGACCAGTTCCAGCAAGTGCCGCCCGGCGCGGTTGATCTGCTCGACGCTCTCGCGCTGGCCCGTACTCAGCCGTTCGATTTCCAGGAGCTGCCCGAAGCCGAGGATGGCGTTGAGCGGGGTGCGCAGTTCGTGGCTCATGCGCGAGAGGAAGTCAATCTTGGCGTTGTTGGCTTTCACCGCGCCCATCTGTGCCAATCGGACGGTTTCCTCCGCGCGCTTGCGCTCGATAGCCGCTGCCAGAACATGGGCGATGGCCTCCGTGAAATGTACGTCGTCAGGCGTGAAGGTCCGTGCCTGCTTGCCGCGCGCGGTCAGCAACCCGTAGATGCCCGTGTCGTCGCGGATGGTCACGGTGATCCCGCTGACCACGCCCGCCTCGCGCATACCGGGGGCCGGTTCGAAGCGCGTTTCCAGGGCGAGGTCCTCGAACGTCACGGGAATCTCCGCTTGCAGTGCGTAACCCGTCACGGTGCGCGGATCGGTGTTCGCCACGGGCGTGCCCGAGGGGCAGAACGGCCAGCCGACGCTGGCACGCAGGAGGAGCTGTTCGCTTTCCGGGTCGGCGTGTTCGAGCACCGCGCCGTATTCCAGGTCCAGGATGGCGACCACGGTTTCCGTGGCCGCTTGCAAGAGCGGATCGATGTCCCCGTCGGCGAGCGCCTGGCGGCCCAGTTCGGCCACGCTTTCCTGCTGCCGGGCGCGGGAGCGAATCTGCTCGTTGGCGCGGGCCAGTTCGGCGGTGCGGCGCTCCACGCGGCTTTCCAGTTGGCGCCGGGCGGCCTGGAGTTCCTGCCGAGTCTGCAATCGGCCCGTGATGTCACGGCAGAGCGCCAGCAGGCGCACGCTGTCGCCCGTGCGCAGCATCGTGGCGTTGATCTCCACGGGGGTCATGTGGCCGTGCCGGTCCACGAAACCGACCTCCAGGTTGCGGACGTGTCCAACCTCCCGGCAGATGGCCATGGCGATGGCGAAACGCTCGCGGTCCTCGTGCGCGACCCATTCGTGGTGCGCCCGGCCGCGCAGGTCGTCCAGCCGGTCGTATCCGGTGAGATGGATGTACTCCGTGTTGGCGTCGAGGACGCCGCCCTGTTCGTCGGCGACGAGGTAGCCCGTGTGGGTCGTCTCGACCAGCGTCTGGTAGACCTGCTCGGCGCACCGCACCGCTTCCTCGCCAAGCCTCTTGCGGGTGATATCCTGCGCCACGCAAAGATGCAGGCCCGGCAGAAAGTTCGCCTCCGACTGGAAGGAAAGCTGGTGCCGCCCGCCATCCATCCCATGGATGGTGCACTCACCCTCGCGGCGCGTGCCGGCGACGAACTGCGTCCAGCGTTCCTCGCGGCCGGGTAAGCCCGGAGTAGGCGTGATCTTGAGAAAACGGTCGATGGGTTGACCGATGATCGCCCGGCGCTCCGCACCCAAGAGCAGGCAGGCGGCCGGGTTGGCGTCGGTCAGGCGGCGCGAGTCGTCGAAGAGGACGATCAGGTCGCGCGTGTGTTCAAAAATCGCGCGGAAACGGTTCTCGCTCTGGGAGCGTTCCACGGCCAGCGCACAAAGGGAGGCGGCCAGCGAGAGAATTTCCAGTTCCGCCGGGCACCCTTCGCGCCCCTCGCGGAAAAACAAGGCGACGGTGCCGAGCGCCTCACCGGTGCGCCCGGCGACGAACGGCCGGGACCAGCAGGAGCGCAACGCGTGCGCATGGACGAACCCGCGCCAGCGTTCCCACGCGGGGTGCGTGGCGAGGTCGGCGGCGACCGCCAGGCTGCGTCCGAAGGGGCCGACGCCGTCGGGTCCGGCAGCCAGGCTGCCGATCCAGGCGTCGTATTCGGCTGGCAGGCTGGCCGGCGTGCCCGGATGCAGCCGCTGACCGCCCTCGTCGAGCAGCAGGACCGAGCAGAGCGCACCGGGGATCTGGTGTTCGGCCAGTTGCGCGACCTGCGCGAGCGTCTGGGCCAGGGGCGCACCGGCGGCGAGCGCGGCGAACACCCGGGCCTGTTCCACCAGGAAACCGGCGGGCGGCGCGGCGTCGGAAGGGTTGCTATCCACCATACAACACGTGGAGTTTCGTTCCTGCCGGACCTCACCGCACACGCATGGCCAGGAAAGAAGGCAGTTATTGGGAAACCACTTCGCTGAGCTGGAAGATGGGCAGGAAAAGCGAGATGACGATGCCGCCGACGATCACGCCGAGCACCACGATCAGGATGGGTTCGAGCAGGCTCGTCAGGGCGGACAGCGTAGCCTCGATTTCCTCGTCCCAGAAGTCGGCCATTTTCTCGAGCATCTCGTCGATCTTGCCCGTGCTCTCGCCTGCCGCCACCATGCGCAGCATCATCGGCGGGAAGATGGTCTTCTTGGACATGGCCACGGAAAGGTTGTCGCCTTTTTCCACGTCGGTGCTGACCCCTTTGATGGATTGCTCGATGACCGTGTTGCCCGAGCTGCCGCCGACGATTTCGAGCGTCTCCAGGATCGGCACGCCCGAACGGATGAGTTGGGAGAACGTCCGCGCGAAACGGCTCATGCAGATTTTGTGCACCAGGGGGCCGAAGACCGGCAGCTTGAGCTGCCAGCGGTTCCAGAGTTCGTGTCCTTGCTTGGTGCGGGCAAAGTGGCGCAGGCCGAAGAAGATGGCGACCACGCCGCCGATGAGCCAGTACCAGTCGTTGCGCATGAAGTCGCTCAGGTCCACGAGGAACTGGGTGGGGGCGGGGAGGGGCTTGCCGAAGTCCTTGAAGATTTCCGCGAACACGGGCACGACCTTGACGATCAGAAAGACCGTGATGAGGATGGCGATGGAGATGACCGCGACCGGGTAGGTCATCGCGCTCTTGACCTTCTTGCGCAGGCGGGCGCTGGCCTCCAGGAAGCCCGCCAGGCGGTCGAGGATCTCCGCGAGCAAGCCGCCCGATTCACCGGCCTTGACCATGGAAACATAGAGGCGGTTGAAGTTGTTGGGGTGCTTGGCGAGCGAGGCGTTGAAGCTCTCGCCGCCCTGCACGCGGGCGGTGATGTCGCCGATGACGTTGCGCAGGGCCGCCTGCTTGCGGGGGTCGGCGGATTCCCAGAGGGCCGTCATGGCACCGACGAGCGGGATGCCCGCGTCGATCATCGTGGCGAGCTGCCGGGTGAAGAGCACCAGGTCGGTTTCCTTGACGCGGGTGGCGGTCTTGACCTTCTTGGCGGCGCTTTTTTGTTGGATGGTGAGGACCATCAGGCCCCGGCTCATCAGGCTGGTGATGGCGTTTTCCTCGTTGAGGGCGTCCTGGACACCGGCGGTGATCTTGCCGTGGTTGTCGCGGGCTTGGTAGGCGTAGGTGTACATGGCGGCAGGGAAGAGAAATGACGGCGCGCTCACGGCGGCCGTCGACTCAAGAAAGCAACTCCCTTGCCAAACCTGCGAACTCGTTTCTTAGAGCAAGTCTTCCGCTGTCACGCTCGTCTTCTCGCGGCTGCCGAGCAGTCGGGCCTGGTCGATGATGGCCTGACGGTTCGTGTTGAAGCGGTAGCCGTAGCAGTTCGGGCAAGTCGGCACGCGCCGGGCCACGATTGAGTCGCAGCCTTCGCAAATCTTGTAACGCGCTGGCCGCGCAACGATTTCAGCCGCCTGCCGGGCGCGTTCGGGATCGGGGAGGGGCGGCGGGGTGGATGGTTTGTCCATGGGCGAACGAGACCGCCAACATCGTCCCGGACCCCCTTGCATTTCAAGCCCGCACGCCGGATTTTGCGCGGGTGCGCGCCGCTTCCGAATACACCGAACTTGCCAGTCCCACCCCCGGTGCATGGGCGCTGGCGCTCTGGCAGGCACACGACCCGGCGAACAGGGTGGATCTGCACGCCACGGCGGTCGCGGTGCCGGAGAGCGGGTTGTATTTCGTGGACCCGATCCCGCTAAGGCCGGCGGCAGTCGCCGAACTGCTGGCGCAAACGGCCGATACCCCGCCCGCCGGGGTGCTCGTGACCAATGGCAACCACGCCCGCGCGGCGGGAGAATTCGCGCGACGTTTCGGCGTGCCGCTCTGCGCGATGGCGACGGTGGCGGCGGAGGCGGGGCTGGAAGTTAGCGCGGTGGTCCCGGACACGGGTGGGGTGGTGTTCGGCGGCGCGTTCGAGGCCGTGCCGCTGCCGGGGGCGGCGGCGGGCGAGGTGGCGTTCTACCGGGCGGACGGCGGCGGGTTGGTGGTGATCGGCGACGCGCTCATCCACATGGGCTCGCACGGGTTCGCCGTGCTGCCTGAGAAATATTGCGAAAACTTCCGGGAACTCCGCCGTTCCCTGGCCCGGTTGGCAGAGCGAACATTCTCAACGATGACATTCGCCCACGGCGAGCCGCTGGTGGGTCGGGCAGATGGACGGCTGCGCAATTTGCTAGCGGGGCAGTCGATTTGAGAGGAATATCCGGGCATGATCACGGAGAAGATTCCCGAACTGCAAAACTCTCGTTGGAGGAAAAGTGATGCTGTTTGGGGAACTCTGGGAAGAACTGGCCGTCCACCCGGGAGCGT
>CAXTVY010000196.1:7654-8493 GCA_964247665.1 uncultured Chthoniobacterales bacterium
GCAATACCCTGATGACACCATCGCCTGGGAGGCACTGAAGGCGCGCCTTCTCGCCTCAAGATGATTCTGCCGGTCGAGTTTCTCGCGGTGCCGATGCCGAATTGCAGGAAGTTTTCAGCCGGTTGGAGGATTATCGTGATGGGGCAGGATCATCCGGCGCTTGCGGGTCTGAAACTCCGATGATGACTGCACTCGCCAATTCCCTTGCCCCGGTCAGCCGGGCGCTGACCTTCATCCGCTTTTCGCACACGCTGTTCGCGCTGCCGTTTGCGCTCGGCTCAATGCTCGCCGCCTCGCATGGCCGACCGGGCTGGCGGGTGTTCGGCCTGATCCTGCTGTGCATGGTGTTTGCGCGCACGGCGGCGATGGTCTTTAATCGTCTCGCCGATTGGGAACTCGACAAGGAAAACCCACGCACCGCCGGGCGGCACCGGCTGATCCCCCGACCGTTGGCGGTTGCGCTGCTGGTCGGGAGCGCGGGAGCGTTCGTGGCGACGACGTACTTCATCAATCCCCTGTGCTTCGCGCTGTCGCCGGTCGCGCTCTTGATTGTCTTTTTCTACTCGCTGACCAAACGCTTCACCGACTACACCCAACTCTTCCTCGGGCTGGCGCTGGCGGTCTCGCCGGTCGGCGCGTGGCTGGCGGTGCGCGGGCAGTTCGCGTGGCCGCCGATCGTGCTCGCGGGAGCGGTGTTGCTGTGGGTGGCGGGGTTCGACCTGATTTACGCGACGATGGACTACGAGTTCGACCGTGCCGCCGGGCTGCGCTCGCTCGTTGTGCGATACGGGATCGCAGCCAGCCTGCGGCTCGCGCAGGCGCTTCACGCGGGGGCATTC
>CAXTVY010000197.1:0-8483 GCA_964247665.1 uncultured Chthoniobacterales bacterium
CGTCAGGGCACTCTGGCCGGTGCCGCTGGCGTTGGTGGCTCCGAGGGTCGCGTAGTATGTACCGGCCGTCGTGGGTGTCCCCGAAATGAGTCCGGTCCTGGTGTTGAGGGTCACCCCGGTTGGCAGCCCGGTGGCGACGTAGCTCGTGGGGCTGTTCGTCGCCACGATCTGGTACGAAAATACCGTACCGGTCTGCACTGTCTCCGCATTCGCGCTCGTGATGAGCGGGTAGGTGCTCGCCGCCGTGAGGTAAGTCATCCCGATGCTGCCGGTGGCCCCGCCGAACCCGTCCACGGCAATGCGGTAGGTGGTGCCCGCGCGGGTGACGAAGGAGACCTGACTCGTGAGGTTGCCGTAATCATCGTCGCTGACCACCGGGGTCAGTGACGTGAGGGTGGTGCCCGTGTAAACGGCCAGCAACGTGTCGAAGTTGCTGGCGGCCAGGCTGATCGTCGCCTGGCCGGTCACGAGCGGTGTCCAGAGGTACCAGACGGAAGCTCCCCCGAAATCGCCCGCGTGGTTCGGTTCGCCGGTTTGCTTGGTCGCGCCGACGTTGCTGCCCGTCACGCTGCCGCTGTTGCCCGAGAGCACCTGCGCGTTCGCAAAGTTATCGTTGGCTGGCACGATCTCCGTGCGCACGGTCATCTTCTGCGGCGCGGTGCCCGCGTCATGTTCGGCCCGGGCGGCGGCTGGCAGCAGGGCGGACGGCAGCAGCAGCAGCGCACAAGCCAGGGCGGCGCGCCGAGACTCGATGCGGCTGCGGTGGGTGGGCAGGAACGAACAGGGTGGGAAGAACCGTTTCATTGTGGGAGGGCAAGATGGGGTAAGATTTGGACGCTGGCGGTTGTAGCGCATCACCCGGAATGAGGTCAAGTCGTTTGTGCGAAACCACGCACATAATTTGCCCGACTCCAACCTAACCCGGAGGATGTCCGGGCGGCGTGCCCGGGCCATTTTCCGGTAAGAGGGTCGGCCTGTCCCGGGAGGGCGAATCGTGCGGAGCACAGGCGGAACCTGGGCAAGTACTGCCTCTGGCGGACGGTGCGCCTGCTCCACCGCGGCAGCCGAAAACCCTCCGGCGGATCAATGCGCTGCCGGGGAAGCGCTGACCGCCGGTGTCGCGGTGGACTTATCGGCCGTGAACTCGCGCTTGAGCCCCTGGAGAATCTGCGGCAGGCGATGGGCCCGCTCGGTGTTGGCCTGCTCTAAAAGTTCGCGCTCCAGCTTGCGGCGCTCCTGCAGATAACGCAGGGCAAACACTTCCCGCTGGTCGTCGCTGAGTTGTAGGCCGCTTTCCCGCAACGCGCCGAGGACTTCCTCCCGATTGCGTTCGTTGGCCTGCTTGCGCAGGGCCATGCGCTCGTCCTGCGGCATTCCCTGCCAGACCTTCAGGTTGCGCTTGAAATTATCCCGCTCCTCCGGAGACATCCGCGCGAGACGGTTGGCGGCGGCCGTGTCATTCAACTCGTGCTCGCGGGCCTCCATCATGGCGGCTTTGACGTGTCCGAGGGGGCCGGGTTCGGGCACGGTAGCCGGAGCCGGGTTCAGCGGCGGCCCAGGCATCGGCCGCTGGCCGGGCGACGCCTGCACGGAAGGTGTGGCGGCAGCGGGCGGCGGGGCCGCAGACAGGTCCAGCGCAACGCCATTCCACAGAATCGCCGCGACGACTAAAAACGCGCGGTGTCCTCGGTCCATAAACGGTTTTCCTCGTGTTTGAGCAGCGTATCGAGATCAGCGATGACCTCCACGTCCTGCGCGGAAACGCCTTCGGGCAAGGCGTTCGCTGCCACCGTGGCGGTGGGCGCGGGTGCCGCACCATCCTGGGCGGCCGTCGCGTCGTCTGCCGTCACCGGGTCGCCGCCGGTCGTGAAGACTGGGGCGATGATCGGCGCCGATGATCCGGCGGGGTTCAAGCGCAGGCCCATGAACAACAGCAGGAGCGCCGCCACGGGCGCGCCCGCCACGAAAGCCACGCGCGGCAACCGGCGGCAGGCGCGCCAGAGCGCAGCGGGCTGCCACCAATGCCTGCCGGGACCAGCAGGGTGCGCGGCCTCGTGCAGGCTCACCTCGCGCAACACGCGCCGGGCGAAATACGGCCCGGCTTCGGGCCGGGCCGCGTGGCCCAGGAGGTCCCACAACGCCGCGTCGGCCCGGGCGTCGAGCCCGTCCGCGTCTTCATTCTCTGCTTTGCCGCCGGTCTTCATCTCTCTGGTACCAACCCCCGAAACCCGGGTGGGTTGCGGCTTTTCTTGGCCGCCCCCGGGATTGCGGGGGCGCGCTTGACGATTGGGCCAGGGGCCGCTATTGTCAACGGCCCGACTGATCCAGGCGGATCGGAGCGCACGCGCCCTCCCCCGGTGGAAATTCCTTCCACCCCGTGCTGTCTCCGCCCCTGCCTTGATACGTCGGTCGAATTTTTTTTATGAACAGCGAACTGATCGCCGCCCTGGACTATTTTGAACGCGAGAAAGGAATCAAGCGGGAAATCCTCATTGAGGCTGTTTCCAGCGCGCTCCTGCAGGCGTCGAAGAAGAGTGTCGGTCCCGCGCGCGACCTGCGCATCGACATCAATCCGAAGTCCGGCGAGATCCGCGCGCTGGCCAGCCTGATCGTGGCCGAAAAGGTCATGGACCCTTTCAGCGAGGTTCTGCTGGCGCGCGCGCAAAAGGCCAAGCCCGACGCCGCCGTGGGTGACACGGTGGAAATCGAGGTGACGCCCAAGGATTTCGGGCGCATCAGCGCGCAGACCGCCAAGCAGGCCATGCTCCAGCGCATCCGCTCCGCCGAAAAGGAGATGATGTACGACGAGTTCAAGGATCGCGCGGGGGAGATCGTCAGCGGCACCGTGCGGCGCTTCGAGCGTAGCGACGTGATCATGGACCTGGGCAAGTTCGACGCCATCATGCCCAGCAAGGAGCGCGTGGTGACCGAGGATTACAACGTGGGCGACCGCCTGCGTGCCTACGTCATGGCCGTGGAAAACGGCGTGCGCGGACCCGAGATCATCCTGTCGCGTTCGCACCCGAACTTCGTGCGCCGCCTCTTTGAACTGGAAGTCAGCGAGATCAACGACCGCACCGTGGAAATCCGCGGGCTGGCGCGCGAGGCCGGTTACCGGACCAAGATCGCCGTCCATTCGGCCAACGAAAAGGTCGATCCCGTCGGTGCGTGCGTGGGGATGCGCGGCAGCCGGGTCAAAAACATCGTGCGCGAACTCAACAACGAGAAGGTGGACATCATTCGCTGGCACACCGAGCCGCGCGAATTCATCCTGGAGGCGCTCAAGCCCGCGCGCATCAAGAGCATCACGCTCGACGCCGCCACGAAGGTGGCAACGATCAAGGTGGACGAAGACCAGCTTTCGCTCGCCATCGGCAAGCGCGGCCAGAACGCGCGCCTGACCGAGAAGCTGACCGGCTGGAAGACGAGCATCGAGAAGGACGAGAGCGCGGCCATCGTGCTCCAGAACAAGGTGTCGCAGGCCGCGGCGGCGCTGTCTGCGGGCCTGGCGGTCGATCTGACCACGGCCCAGACGCTCGTCCAGAACGGCTTCTTCAACGTCGCCTCGCTGCTCGAAGCCGAGCCGCAGGACATCGCGGACATCCTCGGCGTGGACCTGGAGCAGGCCACGGCGATCCATGCCCGCGCCAGCCAGGAGCCCGCCGCCAAATAAAGATTCGCCGGTCGTGGCACACTTCCAATCCATGAAAACGCGGCCATGAACCCGCCCATCCGTGCGGCCTCGCCCGAAACCCTTTCCCCGCTCTCTTTTTTATCATGCCTAGCTCTCGCACCACCTCCAAAGATTCATCGAGCGGCAAGCGTCCCGCCTCCGGTGCCGGCCAGGGCAGCGCGCCCGTAACCTCGCGTTCCGCCGCCGCCAAGACTTCCTCCGCGCCGGAGCCCGCCGCGCCCGCCACGCCGGCTGCTCCCCCCAAGCCCGTTACCCCACCCGCCCCGGCCGTCTCCCTGATCGACGCCGCCAAGCCCGCCGCCAAGCGGAGTGGGATGCGTGCCTTGCCGACCATCGGCAAGAAAGCCGCCCCCGCCCCGGCTCCCGCACCCGCCGCGCCGGTCGTCCGCGCCCCGGCCGCGCCCGCCGCGCCCAAGCCGGTGGTACTCGACCTGATCTCCTCGAAGCCGTCCGCACGCGCGGCCTCGGCCGCCGGTACCACGGTGCCGCCGCTGCCTCCGGCCGCGCCGCCCGCCGCCCCGGACCCGGAGGAGGAGCAGCCCGCCCCGCCGAACCTGTCTGCCGTTTCGGCCGCTGCACCCGCCGGTGACACCACCGTCACCCCCAGCACCGAGGAAGTGGGCAAGAATGGCCTGAAGATTCTCCACATCAAGCCGCCGATCATCGTGCGCGACCTGGCGGGCCACCTGGGCCTCAAACCTTTCCAGCTCAACCGCGACCTGATCGCGATGGACATCTTCGCTTCGCCCACGCAGGTGCTGGAGCCGAACATCGTGCAGGCGCTCTGCGAGAAGCACGGCTTCACGCTCGAAGTCGAGAAGCGCGAGAAGGGGGCGGGCGTCCACAAGGTGGAAGTCGTCGTGCAGGCCCCGGTCGCCCCAGTCATCGCCAACCCGGAGGAGGAACTCAAGCCGCGCGCGCCGATCATTACGTTCATGGGTCACGTTGACCACGGCAAGACCTCGTTGATGGACGCCATCCGCAAGACGCGCGTCGCCAAGGGCGAGGCGGGCGGCATCACCCAGCACATCGGTGCGTACAGCGTCAGCTACAACGGCCATCCGATCACGTTCCTGGACACCCCCGGCCATGCGGCGTTCACCGCCATGCGGGCGCGCGGGGCGCACGTCACCGACATCGCGGTCATCGTGGTCGCGGCCGACGACGGCCTGATGCCCCAGACGCTGGAGGCGATCAACCACGCCAAGGCGGCGGGGGTCAACATCATGGTGGCGATCAACAAAATTGATCTGCCAGGGGCGAACATCGACCGCGTCAAGCAACAGCTTCAGCAACAGAACCTGACGCCTGACGACTGGGGCGGCGAGACGACCTGCTGCCCGGTTTCCGCGACCAAGGGCACGGGCATCGACCACCTGCTCGAATTGATGACGCTCCAGGCGGAACTCCTGGACTTGAAGGCCTCGCCGACGGCCGCCCCGCGCGGCACGGTGATCGAAGCGCAGCTCGAAGCCGGGCGCGGACCGACCGCGACGGTGATCGTGCAGAGCGGCACGCTCAAAGCCGGTGACGCGTTTATCTGCGGCATCTACTCGGGCAAGGTCAAGGCGCTCCTCGATGACCTGGGCAAGCCGATCAAGTCGGCCGGCCCCAGCACGCCGGTGAAGGTGGTCGGATTCTCGGGTCTGCCCGGCGCGGGCGACGAATTCTTGGTGATGACCAGCGAGAAAGACGCCAAGGCGCTCAGCGGCGAACGGCAGGACGCCGACCGCAAGAAGAACCTCGCCACGCCGCAGCGCGCGACGCTGATCGGCCTGACGCAGCACGGCATGAACGACGGCCCGAAGATCCTGCGGGTGATCCTCAAGGCCGACGTGCAGGGTTCGCTGGAGGCCATCGTGGGGGCGCTCAACCAGATCGAGACGCGCAAGGCCGACGTGGACTTTATCCACACGGCGGTCGGTCCCATCTCGGAGAGCGACGTGCTGCTGGCCAGCGCGTCGAATGCGATCATCCTGGGCTTCAACACGAAGCTGGAAAACATCGCCCTGACGGCCGCGAAGCGCGAGGGCGTCGAGATCAAGCTCTACAGCATCATCTACGAGTTGATCGACCAGGTGAAGGAAGCCATGGCCGGGTTGCTCGATCCGGAGTTGCGCGAGACGGTCATCGGCCACGCGGAGGTCAAGCAGGTGTTCGAGTTGACCAAGGGCTCGGTGGCGGGCTGCGTGGTCACGGACGGCAAGATCAATCGCACGGCGCGCGCCCGCGTGCTGCGCCGCCGCCAGGCGGTGTACGATGGTGGGCTGGCGACGTTGCGCCGGTTCCAGGACGACGTGAAGGAAGTGCGCTCCGGGCTGGAGTGCGGCATCAAGCTCGGTGATTACAGCGACTATCAAGTCGAGGACATCATCGAGTGCTACACGCTGGAGAAAATCGCGCAGAAGCTCTAAAGCGCCTGACGGCGCGGTGCGGGGGCGGCCAGGCCGCCGTTGCGATGCGCCCCGCGGGCACGTTGCGGGTTGCGGGTGCTGTGGCGGCCCGCAACGCCGCTTCCCCTTACCGCATCGGTCAAATTCATATCACCCGCCACGTCGCCGCAGGCGACACCGCAACCCGCAACGGCGCGTAGCGCCCCCGCACCGCGCCGTCAGGCGCATCTCCCCATGAAAAACCGACCCGCCCGCGTGCGTGAACTCATCCTGCGCGAACTCGGCGCGATCATCTCGCGCGAATTCACTTTCACGGCCAAACTGGTGACCGTGCAGGCCGTGGACCTGACGCCGGACTTCAAGCACTGCCACGTCCACGTCGGCGTGCTCGGCACCGCGCCCGAACAGAAGAAAGCCATCGGCAAGTTGCAGGAAAGCCGCCCGCACCTGCAACACGAATTGTCCAAGCGCGTGGTGCTCAAGTACACGCCGGCCCTGCATTTCCATCTCGACGAAGCGATTGAACGCGGTACCCGGGTCATGGAGGTCATGCGTCAGATCGACGAGATCACGCCGCCCGAGGAAACCCCCGCCGACGCGCCTGCGCCCGCCGAAACCGGCCGTGCCGTGCAGGCCGTCCGCGCGATGGCAGCCGAGGACGAGGAGGACGACGAGGCATTGGACGACGACCTGTCCGACGAGGCCGACGAAGCCGAACTCGGCGCGGAAGCGGCGGAAGCCGACGAGGCGGAACTGGAGGAGGAATTGATCGAGGAAGACAATCTCAAAACCGATTCCAGGCACGCGAAGGATGCGAAGATGTCCAAGGGGGTGAAGGGTCACAGTGGCCGGCACGCGGAGGCATCACCCGAAGATGAGTGATTCTGCCGCCGCCCTGGCCGCCGCCACTGGCCGGTCGAACGCCAGTCTCGCGGACATCGCGGAAGCGTTGCAACGGCTGCACCGCTTCGTCATCGTCAGCCATCTGCGGCCCGACGGCGATGCGCTGGGCTGCGCCCTCGCGCTTGCCCTGAGCCTGCGCGCCATGGGCAAGGACGTAACCGTCTGGAACGAGGACGGGATGCTCGACAAACTGCGTTTCCTGCCCGGCTCGGAACTGGTCAACACGCCACCGTCGCGTGCGGAAAACTTCGATGCGCTGGTGGCGCTGGACACCGCGACCTACCCGCGTTTGGGTACGCCGCTGAAAGCCATCGGCGAGACGAAGCTGACAATTAATATCGACCATCACATCAGTAATCCCGGCTACGGCGACCTGTCGCACATCGACGCGCAAGCGCCCGCCACGGGGCAGATCCTTTACGAGCTGCTCGCCGGAAACGGGCTGCCGCTGGATCGCGCCATCGCCACGAACCTGTACGCTGCAATCTCCACGGACACGGGCTCGTTTCAGTACCCGCAGACGAGCGCGCGCACGTATGAGATCGGCGCGGAGCTGGTACGGCTCGGGGTCAAAGTGGGAGACATTTCTCGCGAGCTGTACGAGAGCTATCCGTTGCGGCGGCTGGAGTTGTTGCGCGCGCTGCTCAACAGCCTCAAGCTGACGGCGGAGCGCCGGGCGGCGAGCTTTGCACTATCCATGCACACGGCGGCGACCCTGGGCGCGACGCCCGAAGACAACGAGGGGTTGATCGACCACATCCGGGGCATCGACTCGGTGCTGGTGGCGGTGTTCTTCGAGGAAATGGAAGGTGGACTGGTGCGCGTGAGTATGCGTTCCAAGACGCCGCAAATCGACGTGAGCAAGATTTGCGGCAGCTACGGCGGTGGTGGGCACCAGTTGGCTGCCGGGGCGCGGATTCGCGGCACGCTGGACGAGGTGGAAGCACGCGTCCTGGCCCGGGTGCACGAGGAGATCACGCGCGAGACGCTGATTGCCGTGCCAACGGCGTTGTAAATAAGGGTAGGGAGCGCTCTCCGAACGACTCTCAAACCCTGTACAACGACCGGCCGCTTCGCCACCTGCCCGGAGGCATTTGCTTGCGTCCACGTTTGATTGTCCTACTGTTACCGCCCGCGCAGGCCCGGCCTTCCCGCGAAACCCAGCAATCCCCGCTCCCTTCCGTATGTATCCCCAGCTCCAAGGCCCCGACGGCGTGCTCCTCGTGGACAAAGCCCCGGGCATGACCTCGCACGACGTGGTCGCCATCGTCCGCCGCTTCCTCGACACCAAAAAAGTCGGCCACTGCGGCACGCTCGACCCGCTCGCCACCGGGCTGCTCATCGTCGTGCTCGGCCGCGGCACGAAGATCCAGGACCTCCTCATGAGCGAGGACAAGGAATATGTCGGCACGATGACCCTCGGCACCACCACCGACAGCCAGGACCGCGAGGGCAAACCGCTCGAAACCCGGCCGCTGCCCGCGAACCTCGAC
>CAXTVY010000198.1:0-8465 GCA_964247665.1 uncultured Chthoniobacterales bacterium
CGTGCCGTGCATGGCCTCCGTCAGGACCTTCGAGAGGGAAAGCCCCAATCCCGTCCCGGCAATCAAATGCGCGGCCGGAAGCCGCGAGAACGGCACGAAGATCCTTTCCAGGTCTTCGGCCGCGATGCCGGGGCCGGTGTCTGCGACCGCAATGACGACCCGGTCTCCGGCCAGGCGGCAGGTCACGGCAACATCACCGCCCGGTTTGTTGTAC
Source organism: uncultured Chthoniobacterales bacterium (assembly GCA_964247665.1). Classification (GTDB taxonomy): domain Bacteria; phylum Verrucomicrobiota; class Verrucomicrobiia; order Chthoniobacterales; family SZAS-18; genus CAHJWO01. The sequence continues at coordinate 215 of CAXTVY010000198.1, forward strand.
TTGATGGCGTTGGAAAGCAGGTTGAGCAGCACCTGCTTGAGCCGCCGGGAATCGGCGAGGATGCGGCCCTCGCACTCCGCCGTGGTCGTCACGTGCACCCGCGCCTGGTCTGCCAGCGGCAGCACGAGTTCGATCACTCCGCGCACGATGTTGTGCGCGGAAACAGGTTCCAGCGACAGGGCAAAACTGCCGCTCTCAATGGTGGAAATATCGAGGACTTCATTGATCAATTCGAGCAGGTGACGGCCAGCCGTCAGGATGTGGCCCACGCTCTGATTGGAGTTGGGTCCCAGATCCTCGATTTCGAGCAACTGTCCGAAGCCGAGAATAGCGTTGAGCGGCGTGCGCAACTCGTGGCTCATGCGGGAAAGAAACTCGTTCTTGGCGGAATTAGCGCGCTCGGCTTCTTCCTTGGCATGATGCAACTGCTCCTCGTCGCGGCGGCGCGCGGTGATGTCCTGTACCTGCGAAATCAGCGCCTTGGGTTCATGGCTTTCCGGCTCGCGGATGAGGGAAACGTCGAGGCGAATCCAGACCAAGTGTCCTTCCTTGTGGAAGTAACGTTTTTCCATCTGGTACGTTTCGATCTCCCCGCGCAGGAGTCTGGCCACATATTCCAGATCGCAGGCTAGATCGTCCGGGTGCGTGATCGCCTGGAAATTGGTCGCAAGCAGTTCTGCCTCCTGGTAGCCGGTGATATGACAGAGGGCGGGATTCACCCGCAGCCAGCGCCCATCGACCCCGAGGAGCGCCATGCCGAGCGGCGACAGTTCAAAGGCATTGCGGAAGCGTGCCTCGCTTTCCTGTAAACTTTGCGCCGCGATGGTCAACAGGCGGGCTTTGTTCGCGTCTGCCTCCTCGACTTCCTCCTTGGCGGCACGGGTTTCCGCCAGGGCGACGCTGGCCAGGCGCGTCCGCGTGCGCTGGCGGCGGGCGAGCGCGGACGCGGTGACACCGCCAAGGACGAGCGCCAGGGCGAGCGCGGAATAGCGTGTGTGCGCCCGGCTCAGTTCGGTGTCCTTGAGCGCCAAATTCGCCTGATCGAGTTCCCGGTCACGGCGGAGCAGCTTGATTTGCTGGGCTCTTGCTTCGGCATCATATTGCGCGGTGAGCTGCGCCGCCTGCTGCCGACTCTTCTCTCCCCGGATCAGTTCTTTCTGCTCGGCGAGCTTGCGGGCATAATCCAAGGCTTCGCGGTAATGCCCGCACTCCTCTTCGGTGGCGATGTACTCCGCGTAAACCGTGGCGAAGAGGTCGGGGTTTTTCAGGTCCCGCGCGATGGCGAGGCTGCGGTCGAGTTGGGTACGGGAGAGATCGAAGTTGCCCCGGCGACGTTCGAGGCTGGCCAATAAATAGCAAACATCCGCCTCCCCGCGCCGGACGTGAAACTGTTGCGAGATCGTCAGGGATTCGGTCAGGTACCGGCGTGCCGCCGCATCGTCGCCCGTTTCGACCGCGATCTGACCCAGGTTCACGAGCAGGAAAGCTATCAGACGTTCGTTCTCCGACGACCGTGCCAGAGGCAAGGCGCGTGCGTAATAATCCTGCGCCTTGGCGTAGTCTTTGCGTCCCAGGTAATGGCTGCCGAGATTGTTGAGAACCGAGGAAAGTTGAGAGTCGCCAGTCTGTTCGGCCAACGCATAAGCGGTTTCGAGATGGAGCAAGGAGGCATTCGGGTTTTCAATGCGGGCGTTGACGAGGGCAAGCGCGCTCTCCACCGCGATTTGCAACGGGATGTCCTTTTCCGTCCGGCTGATCTTCTCGGCTGAAAACAGGTTCCCGAGCGCGCTTGGAAGATCAGACTGGTTCCATTCCACGTAGCCGAGCAGGAGGTAAAAGTTACCAAGCATGACGGTATCGCCGGTCGTGGTGGCCAGCGCCAGTCCTTCGTTGGCGGCAGAAAGGGCTTGTGGATAATCGTTGAGGAACCGGGCCATCTTGCCCGTTTGGAGGAGGGCGGCCAGCATGGCCTTCGTATCGTGTCCGCTGCGCGCTTGTGCCACCGCTTGCATCGCCAAGTCTTGGGCGTGGCGCGTATCGGTGTATTCAAGGTCATGGGAAATGGCCAGCATGGCCTCGACACCCGATCCAGTCGCCATGGTAGCAGACGCATTCCCTGGCGTTGACTGTGAATTTTTGACACCACCAAATGACGGAATTGGCGAGAGTGCCAAGAGAATGGTCAAAAGTAGCGCCAGCACCGCGTCGTGCCTCGACATAGAATTGCTTGTACAGAGCAGTTTTACTGCCACAGTTCATCTGCTTCTTGCCTCCATCCAGAAAGAAGGCACGAAAATAAGAAAACCCGTTTCGCCAAAGCGAAACGGGTTTTCTTGGGGTGGGGGGAAATTCGTTGCTAGTGCACCTGGGACGGCTGCACCGCACATTCAGAATCGCTGCACCTGGATTTTTGTCAAAATTATTTTGCAAGAAGCTTTTTGAGCCTGGCTTTTCGTAGCAAGCGAAGCCACACAAAGAAAACAGTTGCCACGGAGAAGCGCTCCAGCATATTGCTGCCCGTTCTACTGCCTCGTGGTGTAATGGTAGCACAAGTGACTCTGAATCACTTTGTCAAGGTTCGAGTCCTTGCGAGGCAACCAATTTTTCCTCCAATGGCGTATTTAGGCTGGGGATGTGAACGCATTTATCTGGCGCGCCCGATGATTCGTGTGGCTGGTAACGTGTCCCCCAATGCGGACACTGGAGTACTTGCCCATGGTAAAAAGGCTCACAATTTTTCTTGCGTTTATCGCAGTAATGCGCCTTCCGGTAGTGGCATGGGCGGCGGACGGAGCTTGGCAGATTGTGAAGGTTGAGAACCGCGATTACGTTTCGGCGCAAAACATTACTGATTTCTATGGCTTGCAGGGGGGGTTGCGATTGGTTGACCACAGCTTGTCAGTCGGCGATGCCCGCGCGAGTCTGGAATTCAACGGCAACCCACGGGAAGTTTACGTCAATGGCGTGAAGCAATGGTTGTCCTTTCCGGTGGTGGTGCAAAATGGCCAAACGCTGGTTTCACGTTTTGATCTTGCCAAAACGATTGACCCCTCCCTGCGGCCCACGATGATTTCCAATTTACAGCCGTTTCACACGGTGGTCATTGATGCTGGGCATGGTGGACAGGATCGAGGTGCCAGCAGTGCGGTCGGGTACGAGAAAAATTACACGTTGGACGTGATCGCGGGCCTTAAAAAGGCGCTGGAGGCGAAGGGTTTGAAGGTCATCCTCACGCGCAGCAACGATTCCTATCTCCCATTGGAAGAAAGAGCCCAGGTGGCAAATGATACCGGCGACGCTATTTTCGTGAGTGTGCACTTCAATTCGGAAACGAACGGTACTTCCGCCAACGGGTTCGAAGTTTATGCCATGACACCGCGCGGGGCCGCTTCTACCGGCGATTTTACCGTCACGGCCGATCAATTTAAGGTAATGCCGGGGAATGACTTTGACGACGCGAGCCTCGCTCTTGCGACCGGCGTGCAACATTCGTTGCTGGGACACTTGCCAGAGTTTGATCGGGGCGTGCGGCGGGCTCGCTTTGCCGTGCTGAGGCTGACTCGTGCTCCTGCTATCCTCATTGAGGGCGGATTTCTGACCAATGCTCCCGATGGCCAACGAATTAACGATCCGGCGTGGCGTCAGAAATTTTCTAGCGCGATTGCCGAAGGAGTGGTGAGTTTTCAGGGATTGTCTGAGCATCGCCATGCTCCGAAACTGCTTGCCGAGTATCGTAGCGAACAACTTCCTTTGATTGGCACCATCGTTGATCCTTCCGCCAACATGGTTCGCGCGGCCCTTTCTTATATGCCGTTGTTGCCCCCAGGTAACACCGGCAGTGTTGCATTCGCTTTCAGCACGGTCATTCCACCGCTTGCTGATCCCTTGACTCATTGAGTCGACCCAGGCGTAGGCGGTCTTCACTCCGCGCCCCTGGACTGTGCTGGGACGATGCTGTATATCATGCCGCCTTGCGTCCGCTTTTGATCCGCTCCATATCTTCTAGCTAATGATCGCCGCGAAAGACTTCATCGGTTCACACAGCAGCGAGCAATTTCCACACAGCCGCAAAGTGTATACCCGAGGGCAAATCCATCCCGGATTGCACGTGCCGAGCCGGGAAATCCGTTTGTCCAAGACTCGCTTGGTCAGCGGCGAGTTGGAAGAAAATCCTTCGGTGCGGGTTTACGACACCAGCGGCCCCTGGGGAGATGCCGAGTTGACTTGTGACGTGCGGCAAGGACTCGCGCCGTTGCGACTGGACTGGATTGTGTCCCGTGGCGATGTCGAGGCATACGCGGGCCGGATCGTTCGGCCCCAGGATAATGGCTATCTCAGCCGGGGACACGAAGAATACGCCGTCGCAAAACCTTCTGATTCGCCCGGCAGGCTGGAACATTTCATCGGTGCAGGCCGCCAGCCGTTGAGAGCGAGCAAGGGGCACCCGGTGACGCAGTTGTGGTATGCCCGGCAAGGGATCATCACGCCGGAGATGGAGTACATCGCTATCCGTGAGAATCTAGGACGACAGAGGACCTACGAGGCCGTGGAAAACAAGGGCGGCGCGCGGAACGTAGTCAACCAGCAGCACCCTGGCAACGCTTTCGGGGCGCGCATCCCACAGCACATCACGGCGGAGTTCGTCCGGGAGGAAGTGGCGGCTGGCCGCGCGATTATTCCGGCCAACATCAATCATCCGGAGTTGGAACCGATGATCATCGGTCGAAACTTCCTGGTGAAAATTAATGCTAACATCGGCAATTCGGCGATAGCCAGCTCCATCGACGAAGAGGTCGAGAAGATGCGCTGGGCCACGAAGTGGGGTGCGGACACCGTCATGGACTTATCCACCGGGAAAAACATCCACGCGACGCGCGAGTGGATCCTGCGTAACAGCCCGGTGCCCATCGGCACGGTGCCCATCTATCAGGCGCTCGAAAAGGTGGCTGGGCGAGCCGAGGACCTTACCTGGGAGGTCTTCCGGGATACCTTGATCGAGCAGGCGGAACAGGGCGTCGATTACTTCACCATCCATGCAGGTGTCCTGCTGCGTTACATCCCGCTGACCGCACGGCGGGCGACGGGGATTGTATCCCGGGGCGGTTCGATCATGGCCAAGTGGTGCTTGGCGCATCACCGCGAAAACTTCCTCTTCACCCATTGGGACGACATTTGCGAGATCATGGCGGCTTATGATGTGAGCTTTTCCATCGGGGACGGATTGCGTCCCGGTTCCATCGCCGACGCCAATGATGCCGCGCAGTTCGGCGAGCTGGAAACGCAGGGCGGCCTGACTCGCCGCGCCTGGGAGCTTGGGGTACAGGTGATGAACGAGGGTCCCGGGCACATCCCTATGCACCTCATCAAGGAGAATATGGACAAGCAACTAGAGTGGTGCCACGAAGCGCCCTTCTACACGCTCGGACCGCTGACGACCGACATTGCTCCGGGGTATGACCACATCACAAGCGCCATCGGCGCTGCCATGATCGGCTGGTACGGCTGCGCGATGCTCTGCTACGTGACCCCGAAGGAACACCTGGGGCTCCCCGACAAGGAAGATGTGCGGATCGGCGTAATCACGTACAAAATCGCCGCGCACGCCGCCGACCTTGCAAAAGGCCACCCGGGAGCGCAGCACCGCGACAACGCGATCAGCAAGGCACGCTTCGAGTTCCGTTGGGAGGACCAGTTCAACCTGAGTCTGGACCCGGACACGGCTCGTGAATTCCACGACGAAACCCTGCCTCAGGAAGGAGCGAAGTCCGCGCACTTCTGTTCCATGTGCGGCCCGCATTTTTGTTCGATGAAGATCACCGAGGATGTCCGCCGGTATGCGGCAGAAAAAGGTCTCGACGATACGCAGGCACTCGCAAGCGGCCTGGAAGAGAAATCTAGGGAGTTCGCCGAGGCGGGGTCCGCCGTCTACCAGCGACCCGCGGGGCCGCAAGCCGCCGACACCATGCCTTGACCGGATGCTCTGCGTTCTCAATGCACCAGCGTTCAGAGCTGGTGGCGCTTGAGATCTTCGAGACTTACGAACTCCAGCGCCGACGAGTGGGTCGCTTCCAGATCAACCTGCGGGGCTTTGCCTGCTTCCAGCGCCTCCTGCCAGCGTGCCACGCAGACACACCATTTGTCTCCTGGCCTGAGGCCGGGAAAGTCCCATTCTGGATGCGGGGTGATCAGGTCGTTGCCGTTGTCGTAGGAAAACTCGAGGAACTCCTCGGTCATCAGGGCACAGACAGTGTGGAGGCCGACATCGCCGGGCCCGGTGCGGCAATAGCCGTCCCGGTAAAAGCCTGTGAGTGGATTACGGCAGCAACAGCGGATATCACCGCCGAGAACGTTTGTTGGCATACGGGATTGGGATGACGTTTGATTTCAACCACCCTTGGGGACGCCGCCGCTTCAACCGAGACACGTTCTTCGATCATAGCATCCACGCGACCGCATTGAGGCAGGCGCACCCACCGGTGCCGGAAGAGACGGATTCCGGGTAGCCGGTGAAGAGCCTCACGACTTCAGGTGCAGCTTATCGAGTTTCGGCGTGATGACGTAGGCGCAGTAGGAATTGCGAGTTTTGTTCTGGTTGTAGTAGTCCTGATGGTAGTTCTCGGCCGGGTAAAACGTCGTCACGGGCATGATCTCGGTGACAATGGGGTGGCGGAAGTTCGCCGAAGCAGCTTGTTTGCTGGCTTCCGCAATTGTCCGCTGCTCGTCGTTCGCATAAAAGATGGCAGAGCGATATTGCGTGCCCACGTCGTTGCCCTGGCGGTTGAGTGTGGTCGGGTCGTGCATCTTCCAAAATGTTTCGAGCAGCGTGTCCAGCGTCACCTGGGCGGGATCGAACACGAGGCGAGTGACTTCAGCGTGTCCGGTGTTGCCGTCACAAATCTCTTTGTAAGTGGGATTGACGGTCGTGCCACCCATGTAGCCGCTGGTGACGCTCTGCACACCAGCAATTTGCTGGAACACGGCTTCCGTGCACCAGAAACAACCAGCGGCGAGGTCAATGATCTGGCTGCCTTCGGGCGCGGCAGGAACTGGGGCGGGAGCTTCGGAATAAGTCGGTGTAGTCATAGAAAGAAAGTGTCAGGTGGAAAATCAACAGCTAGCCCGAGGTTGTGCAATGCAAGCCCTTGGGGCTTATGATCAATCAGTATACCAGATGTTGGGCTTTTTGCAGGTTTGGAGTGGAAGAAAACCGTTGTTTTTAGGTGCGCGTGTGATAACATATTCAGAGATAACTTTTGCGCCAGCGGCGCGGAGCTTCATCCTTCTCATGCAAGATACGACTTCCCCTGACCAATCGACCCTGCACCCCCACGCAAATCAGGAATATAACGCGGCGCAAATCGACAAGCTTGAGGGACTTGCGGGCGTGCGGCAGCGGCCGGGAATGTACATCGGGCCGACGGATGAAAACGGGCTGCACCACTGTGTGTTTGAAGTGCTTGATAATTCCATCGACGAGCATCTGGCCGGCTACTGCAACAAGATTGACGTATCGATCCATATCGACGGGTCATGCTCCATCCGCGACAACGGTCGCGGCATCCCGGTGGACATCAGCGAGAAATTCGGTATTCCGGCCATTGAACTCGTACTGACCAATCTCCACGCGGGCGGTAAATTCGGTCAGGGGGCCTACAAGTATTCGGGTGGCTTACACGGTGTGGGCGCGAAGTGCGTCAACGCGCTCTCCGACTGGTTCAAAGCTGAGGTGTCGCGTAACGGCAAGGTATACCACATGGCGTTCGAGCGTGGTGTCACCACGCAGAAGCTGACTGTCATTGGCGAGTTGCCGAGCACGAAGATCACCGGCACGTTGATCACTTTTCTGCCGGACCCGACGATCTTCACGATCACGACCGATTTTCGTTTTGAGCGCCTGGCGAGCCGATTGCGGGAACTGGCTTTCCTGAATCCGGGGCTACAAATCGTTCTGACCGATGAGCGTGGCGAGCACGAGCGCCGGGAAGCGTATTTTTACAAGGACGGCATCAAGGAATTTGTCCACCAGTTGGGCGAGAATAAACAGGTACTTTTCCCCAAGCCGGTCGTACTTTACGGACGCCGCAAGGTGCAGTTTAAAACGAAGGACCAGGAAGACGTGGAAGACGACATGCATGTGGATTGCGTGTTGCAGTACAACGATTCTTACACGGACAGTCTCCTTTTCTTCACGAATGCGATCCCGAACCTGGATGGCGGCACGCACTCGGTCGGCTTTCGCACGGCGTTGACG
>CAXTVY010000199.1:0-8450 GCA_964247665.1 uncultured Chthoniobacterales bacterium
TTCTCGTTGGCGGGACGTGTCGATCTGGACCTTTCCCCCGACCCCATCGGCAAGGACAAGGCCGGCAGCGACGTGTACCTGCGTGATATCTGGCCGAGCTTGCACGAAATCCGGCAGGCCATGGCTGCGTCCTTGCAGCCCGAGGTATTCCGTCGGCTCTACGCGGATTTCAGTAAGCAGAACCCGAAATGGAACGAGATTCCTTCCACCGCCGGTGACGTGTATGCCTTCGACGAGGAGAGTTCCTACATCCAGGAGCCACCGTTTTTCCTGAACTTCGAGATGGAACCCGGGCACATCGCGGAGATCAAGAACGCGCGTCCGCTCGGGATTTTCGGTGACTCCGTGACGACCGACCACATCTCGCCTGCGGGCGCGATCAAGGCCACGTCACCAGCGGGTAAGTATCTTGTCGAGTGTGGAGTCGCACCGGTGGATTTCAACTCCTACGGCAGCCGCCGCGGCAACGACCGCGTGATGACGCGCGGCACGTTTGCGAACGTGCGGATCAAGAACCTGATGGTGCCCGGGGTGGAAGGCGGGGTGACCAAACACTACCCGGACGGCGAGACGATGGCGATCTACGACGCGAGTGTTTCCTATCAGGCAGCGGGCGTACCGCTGGTGATCTTCGCCGGCCAGGAATACGGCACGGGTTCCAGCCGTGATTGGGCGGCCAAGGGCACGAAGTTGTTGGGGGTGAAAGCCGTGGTCGCAGTCAGCTTTGAACGTATCCACCGTTCCAATCTCGTTGGCATGGGAGTGTTGCCGTTGCAGTTCCTGGAGGGGACCACGGCGCAGACGCTCGGGTTGGATGGCTCCGAGACGTTCGACCTGCTTGGGTTGACGGATGAAACGTATCCGGGTCAGATGCTGACGCTGGTGATTCATCGGATGGACGGCCGTCACGATGAAGTGTCGCTGCGCTCGCGCATCGACACGGCCATCGAGGTGGACTACTACCGGCACGGCGGTATCTTACCCTATGTGTTGCGCGAGTTGGTGAGTCGGCCGTCGTGATGGCACAGGGCGATCCCTACCTTATTCTAACGGGCTCACCACAACTTACGCCCCGAGAAAATCAGGAAGCCGAAGCACACGGCCTGGAACGTCACCAGCGCGCCGCCGACGTTCCAGCCGAGCGAGTCGCCCCACACCTTGGGTAGGGCGTCCGCGCGCGGCTTGTTCCAGCGCGCGAAGAGATCGTGCGCGGTGATCAGGCAGGCGTGATACACCCCATAGATGAGGTAGTGTGTTGCCGTGCCGTGCCAGATGCCCATCGCACCGAACGTGACGAAGTTCGCCACGTAGGCGGCGTGATTCTTGTTCTTGAACCACTTCTTCTTGAACACGAACAGCAGAAATCGCATGTAGATAAAATCGCGGAACCAGAACGAAAGCGAGATGTGCCAGCGCGTCCAGAACTCCTTGATGTTCTTCGATACGAACGGTTTGTCGAAATTCTCGGGGGCGTGGACGCCTAGCAGGTAGCTGAATGCGATGGCGAAAGCGCTGTAGCCCGCAAAATCAAAAAACAGGTAGAAACTGTAGGCGTACATGTACGACGCCGTATGACCTAACGTTGGACTCGCCGGAACTTTGTTCATCCAATTCTCCGCGATGAGGTGCGCGATGATGAACTTGTAAAAAAAGCCCGTGAAGATCCGGTGTACCGCACCGTCGAGATCGCGCACGAAACCCGGGCGGGTATCCGGTCGGTTCCAATCCTCCGAGAATCGCCGCCAGCGGTCGATAGGCCCCGAGGACACCGTCGGAAAGAAGAACAAGAACGCGAAGTATTGCCCCGGCGGCAGGGCGCGGATCAACCCATCGTGGATGCCGATGAGCACATCCACCGCGCGCAACGCGGCATACGACAAACCGACGAACTCGATCAGCCCGGCCGCGCCGGGCGCACCCACCGGTGCCGCCGCCGCTTGGCCCGTATTAGCGGGTAGAAACTTCGCCAGTAGTAACGGCAGCAGGGCCAGCGCCACGGCCACGTGCCCGGGCCATTTGCCTTTTGCGCGTGTCCGGTAGGCGAGCAACGCCGACGCCAGCACGTACTGCACGAGCGCATACACACCGATGATCCAAACCTGACGCACTGCCGCCGGCAGCTTGTCGTTGAACGGACTGTCGTACTGCACCGCCAACATGACGACGGTGGCGAGCAGGATCAACCCCTGCTTGAGCCAGGGGGCATGCTGCGAGCGGCTGACGCGCCCGAGGATGACAGGGATGGCTACGTAGACGCCGACGACACCAAAGTAGAGGAAGGTGGCGTACGGTGTCACGGCTTGGACGCAGGCGGACTGCCGCCGTTCGCCGCCTGCTCGGCCAGGAGGCGGCGGTCGGCCTTGCCGTTGGCGGTCAGGGGCAGGAGATGCCGCAGATAAATCTTGCGCGGCAACATGTAGGAAGGTAACCGGTCGGCCAGGTGGGCGCGCAGAGCGTCGGTCACCACCGCCGCATCCGCCGGGGCCTCCGGGCACGCTCCTGCCGGGACGACGAACGCCGCCAGCGATTGCACCGCGCCTGCCTTGAGTACAGGCACCACGACGCAATCGCGCACCTCGTCCAACGCGTTGAGGTTCGCCTCGATGTCGGCCAGTTCGATCCGGTAGCCGTGGAGCTTGACCTGCCCGTCCTGTCGCCCCTCGAAATATAACTGCCCGTCGCGCCACCGGCCCCAGTCGCCTGTGCGGTAGGCGCGTTGGCCCCGGGCCACGTAGAACGCCCGCGCGGTCAGGTCCGCCCGGCCCAGATAGCCTGGGCTGACGTTCGGCCCGGCGATGATGAGTTGGCCACGCTCGCCCACCGGTGGCTCGGTGTCGTGCTCGTCGAGCAGGAAGATGTCCGTCCCGGGCCGGGGCAGGCCGATGGGCAGCGGGCCACCCCGTGCAAGGGTTTCCGCCGTGATGCGCACGGAGGTCGTCGCCACCGTGGCTTCCGTTGGCCCGTAAGTGTTCCAAACCTCAGCGGCCGGGAAACGTTCGAGCAGCCGCGCGGCCGTTTCCGGCAGCAGCGTCTCGCCGCAGAACAGAAACCGCCGCATCCCCGGCAGGCGCTCGGCGGAAAACGTCCGCTCTGCCAGACAGAGCTGCGCGAACGACGGGGTCGAAACCCAACCGGTCAGCCCGGGCTGACCGAGAGCACGGAACAGGCTGCGGAAATCCGCGATCTCGCGCCGCGTCAGGCTGAAGAGCGTGCCGCCCGTGGCGAGGCTCAGGTACAGGTCCATCACCGACAGGTCGAACGAGAACGGCGCCTGGTTGAGAAACACTTCCTGCCCCTCGGCGAGCGCGTGTTCGGCCAGCATCCAGTCGATGAAAGCGTCCAGGCAGCCAGCTGTGATGACGACTCCCTTGGGCTGGCCCGTGCTGCCGGAGGTAAAAATCGTGTAGAAAGGGCTCTCGGGCCGCAGCGGCAACGCGCCGACGCATTCGGAAAGATCCTGCGCGGAGGCGTGCGTGAGCAGCGAGGCAATCGTCCGCGGGGTCAGCGTCAAGCGGCTGCCGGAGATCCTTTCCACCTCGTGCACGCGGTGCCCGGGCTGGCTGTTGTCCACGGGGATATAGGGATGACCGCTGCGAACCGCGCCGAGGAAGCCCACGAGCATTTCCGGCTCCTTGTGGCCGAGCACGACCACCGGCGAGCCGTCGTCCGGCAGGGCGGTGCGCAGGTGCCGCGAAAGCGCGCAGACGCCGCTGAACAGTTCGCGGTAGGTCAGGCAAGTGGTGCCCGTGTCGCCCGGGCTCGCCGCGAGGTGCGCCGGGCGCTCCGGGTATCGGTCGGCCCAACGTTCCAGCAACTCGAAGATGTGGGTGGCGGCAGGTGGCATTTCTGGCGAAACTCAGAAACCCTGGTACACGAACGGAGCCGTCTTGAAATCCCCGCGCCCGTAAATGAGCAACAGCGCGATGATAATGCCTAGGTAATAGAGGAATAACAACGAGGCGCGCAGGAACGGATTCGCCCGCAGCCGGGCAAACGGTTGCAGGATCATTTCGCTCGTCATCGAACGCGGTGTCGCGGCTGGCATGACCTTCCTAAAACGCTCGTGGTCCTGCGGATCACGAGCCCACGCGGCGGACAACATCCGCGGTGAGCTTGGCGGGCGTCGCCCAGTCCTCGCGCTCGAATTCGGCCGGGGAAATGTCCAGGTTGAACTCCTCCGAGAGCCGGGCAATCAGCGTGACGATCCCCAGCGAGTCGAGCAGGCCCGCTTCAAAGAGAGGCAGGTCGGGCTCGGAGCGGACGCGCCCGGTTTCCGTGACTTCGGCCAGGATGTCGAGGGTTTTGTCGGCGGTGGTGGACATGGGAAACGGGGCAACGAAAGCAGGGGAAGCCGCAAGGGCAAGCGGAAACTAGCAAACGTCGCTGCGCGCGGCAAGCCTCTCGGGCGGGCGGGGGCCGTGATACGCTGCCAATGACTTTTCAGGCCGCCGTACCGCGCCCGGGATGGGGAGGAGCACGAAAGCGCAGATCTCTGCAAGCTTCCCTTTGAGAGACTGCGCGGCGGCACCGGTTCTTCCCGTCCTCAATTCCCGATCAGCTTCTCCAGCGTCGGGTCGGCGCTCGCCCCGAGGCGCACCGCCGTGTTGTACGCTTCGCGCGCGCGGACCTTGTCGGGCGGCACTTTCGTCGCGTACACCACGGCGAGGTTGAAGTAGGCGTCCGAGTAATTCGCGTTGAGGTCAATGGCCTTCTGCAACTCGTCGATGGCCGCCTCGGGATAACCTTTTTGGCTGGCGGTGATTCCCAGGTAGTTGTGCGCCGTGGGATTTTTCGGGTTGGTCGTGATCGCCGTCGTCAGGCTGCTCATCGCCTCGTCGTAGCGGTGCATCCGGTAGTAAACGATGCCCAAGGTGGCTTGCGCAAAGGCGTCATTCGGCGCGGCGTTCACCGCTTTTTTCAGCATCACTTCCGCGCTCTTGAGCTTGTCCTGGCGGAACAACACGACGCCCTGGTTCGAGAGGAGGTACGGGTTCTTCGGATCGCGTGCGAGCAGCTTGTCGTAGGTCCGCTCTGCCTCGGCGTAGTGCTGGCGGTCGAAATCGTCCCGGGCCTCGCGGGCCATGGGCAGCAATTCCTCGCTGACGCGGGGCTGCGCGTTGGTCCGTACCAGCGGCCCGCCCTTGTTGGAGCTGTTGGTGGCCGGGGCGTCGTCGGGCGGCGAATTCTGCGCCGCGTCTTCGGGCGTGGTGTTCACGCTGCCATCCGCCGTCTTGGCCGCCCCCGGCTGGCCCGGACGCACCGCCGTGATCGTGGCCGCCATGGAGGACGGACTGCCCGAGTCCGCCATCGTCACCATCGGGTCTTTGAACAAGGCCCGCTCTGCGTCGGTGAGCTGCACCGTGGGTTGGCCGAGCACCTCCAGTTGCCGGTCCAGGGTGGAGGACTGCGCATCCAGGCGTTTGAGTTCCTCCGCCAGCAATTGTTTGGCCGCGGCGCGGCGCGACTGGTCCTTGAGCTGGCGCATGACGATATCACGCAACATCTCGTTCTCCTTGCTCATCTTCGTGTAGTCATCGGAGGACATCCCCTTTGCCTTGAGTTCGACGAGCCGCTTGGCGCTCTCGTCAAGCTGCTGGCGCAGCGTCGTGATTGTCGTCGCGCTTCGGTCGTTCTGGTCGCGGCTGGTAGCGAGCTGATCCTTGAGCGTCGTCAACTCCTTCTGCATCCCGTCGAGGTCCTGTTTCTTGCGCAGGGATTCCGCCGTCAGCTTGGTGATGGAGCTTTCCGCGTTGGAAAGCTTCTGGGTGAGCGTGTTGTTCTCATTTTGCAGCGCCTCAATCTTCTGGACGGCATCCTTGGACAATTCGTTGCGCGCCATAGCGTCGTCGCGCTCCTTGGTCGTCTGGGCCAGCGCCTTCTCACTCACGTCGAACTTGGCCTGGATCTCATCCCTGGCCTTGGCGGCAGCGTCCGTGTCCGCCTGGGCCTTGACGAGCTGTTTCTTGAGTTCCTCCACGTGGTCGTGCAGGTCCTTGCGCGCCTCGGCCACCGCAGGATTCTTGGCCACCGCATCCTTTAACCGCGTTTCGGCTTTTGTGAGGTCACTTTGCAGTTCGTCGCGACCGATTTTTGTATGCTCATAACGCTTCTGCGCGAGCTTCACCTCCGCGCGCGAAAACTGCATTTGGGATTCAAGCTCATCCTTCTGCTTGACTACTTCCTGCTTCTCCTTCTTGGCGGCGGCGAGGGAATCCAGCGCGGTTTTGAGTTCCTTCTGTGTCTTCTCAAGTTTGTTGCGCAGTTCCCTGGTCGAACGGTCCACCACTTCGAGCGCGGGCGCGGCCAGCGGCGGCTGCACTCCCGCCGGACCGACGTTCACCGTGCCGTTGTCGCGGCTGGCCGGTTGGCCCGGCGCGCCGTCTGGCGTGGGCAGGTCGTCGTCTCCTCCCGGAGCCGTCGGAGGCGGGACGTTGGGCAGGGTAGCGGGTCGTCCGTAGGAGCTGTTGAAAGCAGTCGGCGGCTGCCCGTTCGTGGGACCGTTCTGTAGCACGACGCCTTTTTCCTCCAGCTTGCGGATGCTCTCGATGGTCTTGCGCTGGCGGTAGCCGACGATCAGCGGCTGCCAGTTCGGATTGCTCTGGCTGAGCTGGTCGAGCAGGCTGGCCGCGAAACGGTACTTGGCCAGCGCGGGACGCAGTTTACCCTCTGTCTCCAGACTCTCGCCTTGCAACGCGGAAGTATAGGCACGCACGTAGAGGCCAGACGGATCACTCGTATCAACGGCACCTTCTTGGGCCGGGGCGTTGGCGTCAAACGTCTGCGCTCGGGTCGGCAATGCGCCAGCCAGCAGCAGCGCGGCGCCAGCCAGCGGCAGCCAGCAGCGGCCAGCGGCGCAGCGCAGAGAAAGAGACATCCGGTAGACCGGACCACAACGAACAACGGGAAGGATTTTCACGTCGGAAACAGGAGGAAAACGGGTGGGGAAGGGGTTGCATGCCGCCGGGGGACGGATCAGCCCCGCATCCTTATCACAGGTCGCCCTGCGTTGACAGAGTTTATTGCGTGGTTTACGCTTCCGCGCGCCTTCTTCCCGGTGGAAGCGGCTATCCCGCGTGCAAAGCGTATTGGATCACCCAGTTCTCGTGCTCAACCGGCTCTGGCAAGCCGTGAACATCTGCACGGCCCGGCGCGCCTTTAACCTGCTCTACGAGGGGCACGCGCAGGTCGTGGCAGCGGACGAGAACCAGAACTTTCTCGCGCACGATTTTGCAAGCTGGCGGGATTTCTCCGCCCGTTCGCCCGAGCCCGAGATGATCCATAGTGTTTCGCTCAAGATCCGGGTGCCGCGCGTCATCGTGCTCATGTTGTTCGACCGCCTGCCCAAGAAGGAGGTCAAGTTTACGCGCCACAACATCTTCGAGCGTGACCACAACACCTGCCAATACTGCGGCAAAGTGTTTGACCGCAGTGAATTGAACCTCGATCACGTCCTGCCGCGCGACAAGGGCGGACTCATGACGTGGGAGAACGTGGTGTGCTCGTGTATCCGTTGCAACACGCGCAAGGGTAATAAGCTGCCGCACGAGGTCAATATGGCGTTGATCCGCAAGCCCAAGCGGCCGAAATGGCGGCCTTTCATCCATCTGACGTGGGGCGGCCCGCACGATGAGAGCTGGAACCACTTCGTAGACGTGGCGTATTGGAACGTGGAACTCGGCGACTGAAATCCGCCGCTCCGATTCCACTCAGTGCAGCGGCACAACCAACGCCGTTTTCCCCTTCGCCGCCGCTGGCTCCAACAAGCCGAGCACAGGTGTCGGATACACACCGAGGATCAGGATCACTGCCACCAGCGCTCCAATCGTGATCCGCGTCAACCCGCTGATGGGAATAGCTCCCTGGTTTTCCTGCCCGATGGTGGCGGGTTGGAAATACATCGCCCGGATCACACGGAAATAGTAGTAGAAGCCGCACGCGACCGCCAGCACGCCAATGCCCACCAGCACAAATTGCTTTTGCTGCAACGCCACCAGGAACACCAGGAACTTGCCGACAAACCCCGCCGTGAACGGTACGCCCGCCAGCGAGGCCATCGCGATCAGCATCGCAAAAGCGAGGAACGGCGACCGCTTGGCCAGCCCGTTGAAGTCCGCGAGGTCATCCCCCGCCGTGGTGCCCGCCACGACGACCATCACCATGAACGCGAGCAGCGTCATCGGCAGGTAAGCAGCGAGGTAGAAGGAAATGGCCTCGCTGACTTTCAGCCCGGTCTCCTCCTGCGTCGTCACGCTGACCGCGCTGGCCACCGCGACGAGCAGGTAACCCGCGTGCGCGATGCTCGAATACGCCAGAAGCCGCTTGAGGTTGTTCTGTGGCAACGCCGCGAGATTGCCGTAGAGCAGCGTCGCCCCGGCGATCACGCCGAGCAACAGCCCCATTCGCCCTTCAATGGCCGGTGCGCTCAGAAATGTCTGGAGCACGCGCATGAA
>CAXTVY010000200.1:0-8429 GCA_964247665.1 uncultured Chthoniobacterales bacterium
TCGCAATAGCGGTCCCGCAGTGGGTTCCAGACAGAAACTTTCGTTTCCTCTCCGTGGATGCCTGTGTGCTAACCTTGGTGATGTCCATGGAGTCGCACCTTCGCTACCGCTCGCAGAAGTCCGGCAGGCACGTCGGCATTGTTTTGCTGCTCGCTGCCTGCTTTGCCACGGTGGGATGTGGCGGACGGAGTGCCCGGACGCGGCCGTTGACTTCGCTTTCGGAGCAGGACCAAACCATGTTGCAGCAGTACGAGACAATCCGTGCCGCACTCGCTCAGGATGATTACCGCAACGCCAAACGTGCTGCGGCAGGCTTCCAGAAGGATCTGGAAACGGCGGCTGCCAACGGACCCGTGGTACCGAGCCTTGACTATTTGCCAAAAATTGCGAACTCCAGCGGACTGGAGCCGCAACGTGAGGTGTTTCGGAATTGGAGCAAGACTGCCATCGCTCTGACGAAGGACGTGACAGGAGTCTACGTAATCCATTGCCCCCTCCCCAACTGCGGGGATTGGCTCCAAAGGAACACGAAGGTGGACAATCCTTTCATGGGCAAAGTGATGCACGACTGCGGAGAGGTGCAGAAATGAGCCAGCAGGCGAAGTGAACGCGCGTGATCAATCAAGTGTGATTTCGCACACAAAGAGAATCGACGTTGGTATGTTTTACCACTGTTCGGCGAAGCAGACCACGGAGCCGGTTTGGCGCGAACAATCAGAATCGCGTGTTGAAATCTATAATCGTTTGTAACCGAGTTGCTTATAAAATCGAATACCGGAGTGGGCATTCGCCGTGCTAAGTAGCGATTGTCACGTGCGCCGCCAGAAAGCCGGTGTCTTCACGACCAGACTTTGCCCACCGCCTTTGCCCACGGCCATTTGCTCAACCGAGCTTTTCTTTATCACCCGCTATGCTCTCTTCCACTGCACCCGATCATGCAATTGCCGGGTCACCGGCCGCCGTTCAGCCACTACCTGCCGTGAGGAAGCCGAAACGCAAGTCGCGCCTGCGTTGGTATCTCCTCGGCTTCGGGCTATTGCTCGCATGTTTCGTTGCCTATTCGATCATCCGCGGCAAGCAGGAGCAGCCAACCACGGTCACGGTCGAAACGGCCGAACGCCGGAACATCACGCAACTCGTCTCTGCGACGGGCAAGGTCCAACCCGAGAACGAAGTGAAGATTTCGCCGGAAGTTGCGGGCGAAATCATCGAACTGCCGGTCGCGGATGGCCAGATCATCAAAAAAGGCGACCTGCTCATCCGTATCAAGCCGGATAATTACAAGGCGCAGGTCGCCCAGCAGACGGCGGCCATCAGCGCGGCCAAGGCCATGAGCCTCCAGAACCACGCGCAACTGACCCGTGCCCAAGAGGACTTGAAGCGTTACACCGACCTCTACAACCGCAAGGTCATCAACGACAGCGACATGACGTTGTACCGGACAAACGCCGAGGTCGCCCAGGCAACTTTTAACGCCAGTTTGGCACAGATCGAACAGGCGGAAAGTCTGCTCAGTCAATCACGCGACCTGTTGGACAAAACCTCTATCTACTCGCCCATCGACGGCATCATCAGCGTGCTCAGTGTCAAGCAGGGCGAACGCGTGGTGGCGACCGGTCAGTTCGCCGGGACGGAAGTCATGCGCGTTGCCGATCTGGGTTCGATGGAGGCGCGGGTCAACGTCAACGAGAACGACGTGGTGACCGTCAAACTAGGTGACGAAGCGGACATTGCCATCGACGCATTCCCGGGACGGCACTTCCGTGGCACGGTGTACCAGATTGCCAACACGGCCGTTACCTCCAGCGCCAACACCCAGGAGGAAGTCACGAATTTTGAGGTGCGCATCCGCATCCGGACGGAAGGTGCGCAGTTGCGGCCGGGGATGAGCACCACGGCGGACGTGGAGAACGCGACCGTCTCGAACGTGGTGGCGGTGCCGATCCAGGCGGTGACGAAGCGCAACCTTGCCGATAACGATAGTCCCGAGGAGCGCGACAAGAAAAAGGCCCGGGCGCAAGCCGCCGAACAGGCGAGCGACAACAACTCCGTCGATCTGGAGAAAGGCAAGGCGCTCACTGACCGGGACAAAGCGGAGCGCGGGAAGCTACAGAGCGTCATTTTCGTCAAAAAAGCTGGCACGGTGCAGATGCTTCCGGTGGAAACCGGCATCGCGGACAACACCTACTTGGAAGTTAAAAAGGGCGTGCAACCGGGTGAGGAAATCGTCAGCGGACCTTACCGCGCCATTAGCCGCCTCTTGAAAAATGGTTCGAAGGTCGTGCTCGAAAAGGCGCGCTAAAATCGGTCACCGCATCGTCTCCTTCCACGCCATGATCGCTGCACCCACCAGCGCCGGACCGCACTTTGTCCGTCCTCCCGGCCCCTTGGTCATCGACATCGCCAACGTGACGAAAGTGTACGAGATGGGCAGCGAAACCATCCACGCCTTGCGGGGCGTTTCCCTGAGCATTCGGCGCAACGAATACCTCGCCATCATGGGCCCAAGCGGCAGCGGCAAATCCACGATGATGAACATGCTCGGCTGCCTCGATACCCCCACCGCCGGCAAATACGAGTTCAACGGCAAGAATGTCGCCACCATGGACGACGACGAACTAGCAGAAATCCGCAACCGCGAGATCGGCTTCGTTTTCCAAACTTTCAACCTCTTGCCGCGTTCGGACAGTCTGCACAACGTCGAGCTACCGCTCATCTATGCCGGACTGCCCTCCGACGAACGGCGCGAACGGGCGGTGGAAGCGCTGGAAAACGTGGGCCTCGGCAATCGGCTCCACCACCGGCCCAATGAGCTTTCCGGTGGCCAGCGCCAGCGTGTCGCCATCGCGCGCGCGCTGGTCAACCGGCCGTCCATCATCCTCGCGGACGAACCAACCGGGAACCTCGACAGCCGCACGGGCGAGGAAATCATGGCTTTACTCGAACAACTTTATAGCCAAGGCAACACGATCATCGTCGTCACCCACGAACCCGACATCGCCGAACACGCGCGGCGCATCGTGCGGCTCCGCGATGGCCTGATCGAGAGCGACGGACCCGTGCTCGCATGAAACGCCTGCGCTTTGAGTTTGTGGAAAGCTGCAAGATCGCCTACGCGCAGATCTCCGCCAACCGCACGCGCAGCTTTCTGACGGCGTTGGGAGTCATCATTGGGATCGTGGCCGTCACGCTCATGGGCACTGCCATCGGCGGCATCAACACGGGGTTCAACCGTTCAATGGCTCTCCTGGGAGACGACATCCTCTATATCAGCAAAGTGCCTTGGGCGTCCGACGAGGACGACTGGCGGTTCCGTAACCGCCGTGACATCAGGAGCGAGTACGCCGAACGTCTGCAAACGATCATCGACGCCTCGCCGAACTCCGAACTGGTGCAGGCCGTGCCCACGGCGAACACGTTCCGCAACGTGCTGCACGGCGATTACGAGGCAGATTCCGTCTTCACGCTCGGCACGACCGACGAGTACGTGAACATCACGACCGCCGACTATCGTGAAGGCCGTTTTTTCAACGCCACCGAGAGCCGCGGTGGCCGAAACGTCTGCGTGCTGGGTTGCGACGTGGCGGACGCCCTCTTTCCCGGTGCATCCTCGGTCGGTCAGAACGTCAAGATGGGCAACCAGGAGTTCCGCGTGGTCGGGGTATTCGCCCCGCAAGGCAGCTTCCTGGGCCTGTTCAGTTTCGATGATCAGGTGGTGCTGCCATTGTCCGCGTTCAGGAAATACTTCGCCAAGAAGGGCAGCCAGACGGATGTCCGCGTCAAGGTCCGCAACAAGCAACGGCTCGACGACGCCAAGGCGGAACTGACCGGGGACATGCGGCGGGTGCGTGGTTTGCTGCCGGACCAAGAGGACGATTTTGCCATCAGCGCACAGGAATCCTTCAAGAGCACGTTGGAGCCGATTGAGGCCGGCATCGCCATCGCCGGCATTTTTATCACGGGGCTCGCACTGTTCGTCGGGGCCATCGGCATCATGAACATCACCTTCGTGAGCGTGCGCGAACGGACCAAGGAAATCGGCACGCGCAAGGCGTTGGGAGCCCGCCGCCGCACGATCCTCCTCCAGTTTCTCATTGAGGCCGTGGCGATCTGCCTGCTAGGCGGTTTCGCCGGGCTCGTGTTCTCGTACCTGCTCTTCCAAGGTGTCGGTGCGGCGTTCCCTACGTTTCCAATTGAGTTTTCGCTTAACCTCGTCCTCGTGGGACTGACCATCTCGGTTTTGACTGGGGTGATCTCCGGCTTTGCGCCCGCCTGGTCTGCCTCGCGGCTCGATCCCGTGCAGGCGCTCCGGTACGAATAACTTTTCCTGCCCTCCCATGCCCTTCCTCGAAGTGCTCCGCCTCGCATTCTCGTCCCTCGGGGCGAACAAACTCCGCTCGGGACTGACCATGCTCGGCATCACCATCGGCGTGTTCTCGGTCATCAGCGTGATGACCGCGACGGGAGCCCTGCAAAGCTCGGTCGAGACGGGCCTTAGCTTCCTGGGTTCAAACATTTTTCAGTTTGCGAAGTACCCCGCGCTTGGCCGGGGCGGGCCGCAGGGAGCCGCAAAGTATGCCAACCGCCACAACGTCACCTACGAGCAGGCATTGGTGTACGTGAAGCTCATGCAAGGCACGGACTCGAACATCAGCCTCAAGGTCTTCGATGACGGCAAGCGGGTAAGCTACGGCAAGCTGCGGACGAACCCGAACATCCAAATCTGCGGCACGAACCAATTCTTTCTGATCTCCAACGGGTACACCATCGAACACGGCCGGAACTTCAACGAGAACGACGTGGAACTCGCACGCAGCGTGGTGCTGATCGGCGGCGACATCCAGCGACGGGTCTTCCCGGTGGAAGACCCCGTCGGCAAAGTGATCAAGATCAACGACAAGAACTTCACCGTGATCGGCGTGCTGGCCGACAAGGGCGGTGCTTTCGGTTCGAGCCAGGACAATCTCGTGCTGGTCCCGATCACCCGCTTCTTCGAGAACTATGGGCGCACGAACCGCACCGTGAACATCGCCACGCAGGCCGTTTCGCAACCGGCCTACGAGCGCACCATGAACACGGCCATCGGCGCGATGCGGATCGCCCGCGGCCTGAAGCCCGGGGTAGACAATGATTTCGAGATCTTCACGAACGATTCTCTCGTCGCGGCGTTTGCCTCGGTGGCCAACGCGATCCGGGCGGGCGCGTTTGTCATCAGTTCAGTGGCCCTCGTGGCTGCCGGGGTGGGCATCATGAACATCATGCTCGTCAGCGTCACCGAGCGCACGAAGGAGATTGGTGTGCGGAAATCCATCGGGGCGAAGAAACGGGATATCCTGCGTCAATTTCTGGTCGAAGCCGTGTTCCTTTCTGAATTCGGCGGCCTGATCGGCATCCTCCTTGGCGTGCTGGGCGGCAATATCCTAGCCGCATCGCTGAAAGCAGACGTGGTGTTTCCTTGGGGCTGGGCCGCTGCCGGTTTGCTGGTTTGCTCGGCCATCGGAATCGCCTTTGGCTTGTATCCGGCGTGGCGGGCAGCCTCGCTCGATCCCATTGAAGCGTTGCGCTTTGAATAGTGCGCCGCCGGCGGGCAAGCAGCGCTTTATTCCACGGACCGGCTAGGCGTAGCTGCCTTCGACCCGTGCCGCCACGTCTTGGAACGCCGAATCCACCTCGTAAATCTCCGTCATGCAAGCCAGGTACTTTTCCTTGTCCCCACTTGCCTCGTAGACGCGGCCCAACCGATAAACCACCTCTTTTTTCGTGGCGTCCATGTTTGGCAGCTTCACCCGCACGTCTTCATACTGCTTGACGGCCAGGTTGAGGATGTTCTTCGCTTCGAAGCACTGGCCTAAGAGGTATTTGGCCTTGAATCCCAGATTGGGACTGTTTTGCGCCTTCTGTAGTTCAGCCTGGGCTTCCGTGTACTTCTTCGCCTTGACGAGTTGTTCACCCAGTTCATAGCGGAAGGTCAAGTCCGTGGGATTGCGTTCTACCCGTGATCGCGCCGTCTGGACGAGCATCTCGGCTTTCTGCCGCCTGAACTCTTCCAACTCGTTCTCCAGCCGGGCCACCGTCTCACGAGTTTCATCGTCCGGCGCTTCACCGTTCTGCGAGACGGCATGATCCCGCAGCCAATCTTCCCGGGAGCCGATCTGCCGATCAAGATTCTTCATGGTCAAATCGTTGACCTTGCGGATGAGACCGGGATCGCTGTTCTTGGTCAGCTCCACGGCCCACTGGAAGTACTGGATGGCACTTTCTAGGTCGTCTTTCTGTTCGCTGAGGGTGGCGATCTTACGCACCACATCCAGGTTTTCCGGGTTCTCGTTGTAGAGCTTGTACTGCTCCGCGAGGAGGCTGTCGATCATGTCCTCGCTCTTGACGATGCGGCTCTGTTTTTCGAGCAGTTCAGACTCCTCTTTGTTCTTGAGTACATCGCGGTAGCTCGTGCCGTCCTTGCCGATCTGATCCCACCCGCCTGTGCGCATCGAGGCACGCGCCGCCGCGTCCTTGCCGCCCTTGATTGCTTCGATGTCCGCAGGGTTGATGCTGTTGATCCGATTGTAAACGTCGATGGCTTTTTCCGGCTGTTCCGAGGCGGAATAGTGCCGGGCCAGTTCGTGCATGACTTTGGTGTCCTTCGGATTGGCTTCCACCATGGTTTCCAGGGCGAAACCGACGAGTTCAATCATCCCGGCCGCCGCCGCCGCGTCGCGCAGCAGGCTGTTGCCCTGCATATTGTGTGGGTCCTTTTCAAGGATTTCCTCCGCCGCCACCATGGCTGCCTGTGGGTCTTTCTTGACCAAGCCCTGCGATTTCATCGCTTGGATCGAAGACCCGGACAAGCCTTTGAGGAACCCCTTGTTACTTTTGACGGTCGCCACTTCGGCGCGGCGTAACCACTGGCGCCCGGTAAGAAAACCGGGCGACTCCTTGAGGACCGCCTGGATGAGAGAGATCGCGTAGCCGTAGTTGCGCAGTTCGATGGCGCTGGTGGCCTTGAGCCACAGACTTTTCGCGTTGGGTGAGAGTTCCTTTTCGGTCGTAACAGCCATATCAGCTTGGAGGGGTAACAGATGGAGGTAGCAATCTACCAAATTCGATTAAAACAATCCAGAGTTTTGCTTTCACGCGGGCAGTCATGCGCGAATGAAAACAGCCGGATACCCTCACGGGTATCCGGCTGTTTTGACAATCGGGCTTGCCACCTTGCAGCAGAGGCTTGCGCTTGGCGACAAAGCGGTCCACGCAGGGACTTAGTAGTCCATGCCGCCCATGCCACCCATGCCGCCACCGGGGTGGCCGCCGCCAGCCGCCGGCTTGTCCTTCTCGGGCAGCTCCGTCACGACCGCCTCGGTCGTGAGCAGCAGGCCGGAGATGGAAGCCGCGTTCTGGAGCGCACTGCGGGTGACCTTGGTCGGATCAACCACACCGGCCTTGACGAGGTCCACGTATTCGCCAGTGGCGACGTTGTAACCCTCGTTGCCGCCGCGGGCTTTGACTTCCTGCACGATCAGCGCGCCTTCCTGACCCGCGTTGTCGGCCAACTGGCGCAGGGGCGCTTCGATGGCACGGCGAATGATCGCCAGACCCACCGCCTCGTCGCCTTCGAGCTTAACGGCGTCGAGGGCTTTCTGCGCACGGATCAACGCGGTGCCACCACCAGGGACGATCCCCTCTTCCACGGCCGCACGGGTCGCGTGGAGAGCGTCTTCGACGCGAGCCTTCTTTTCCTTCATCTCGGTCTCGGTCGCGGCACCGACATTGATGACGGCCACACCACCGGCGAGCTTCGCTAGACGCTCCTGGAGCTTTTCGCGGTCGTAATCGCTGGTCGTCTCTTCGATCTGGCGACGGATCTGGTTCACCCGGCCCTGGATGTCACTGCTCGTGCCTTCACCCTCGACGATGGTGGTGTTTTCCTTGTCGATGGTCACGCGCTTGGTCTTGCCGAGATCGTCCAACGTGACGTTCTCCAGCTTGATGCCAAGGTCTTCCGTGAAGCATTTACCACCCGTGAGGACCGCAATGTCTTCCATCATGGCCTTGCGGCGGTCACCGAAGCCGGGAGCCTTGACAGCCGCGATCTGCAGAGTGCCGCGCAGCTTGTTGACGACGAGCGTGGCAAGAGCTTCGCCTTCCACGTCTTCCGCGATGATGAGTAGCGGACGGCCGCTCTTGGCCACCTTCTCGAGCAAGGGTAGCAGGTCCTTGAGGGAGCTGATCTTCTTCTCGTGAATAAGGATGTAAGCGTTGTCGAGGATCGTTTCCATGCTTTCGGCATTGGTCACGAAGTATGGCGACAGGTAACCCTTGTCGAACTGCATACCCTCAACCACGTCAAGCGTCGTTTCGATGGATTTCGCTTCTTCAACCGTGATGGTGCCGTCCTTGCCGACCTTGTCCATCGCGTCGGCGATGATCTCGCC
>CAXTVY010000201.1:0-8376 GCA_964247665.1 uncultured Chthoniobacterales bacterium
CGCTCGGCCATGTCGGCAGCGACGCATTCGCGGCGGCACGCGATATCGGGGTGTACCGGGTCGAGAACATCGCGGCTGACCGGCCGACGTTGCGCGAGGTGGTGGACCGCGCCATCGAGCGCGTGGGCTGGATGCAGGAGACCCAGATGCTGCGCGACGAGGTGGCCCGGCTGCGGGCCGTCCAGCAGCACAATGGCAGCGGTTCCGGGCGGGGTTCACAGGGCCGCAATCCGCTCGGGTTGCAACATCTGGTCAAGGCGACGCAGCAACTCGACCGCCTGGATGGTTTGTTCGATAAGATCGTGGACGGCGTGTCCAGCGCGGCGCTGGTGTCGCGGGTCGGCCTGTTTTACCGGCAGGACGGCGAGGCGAACTACCGTCTGCACGCGGCGCGCTGCTGCCTGGATGACACCCAGAACATGGAGTTCAGCGACCGCGACCCGCTGGTGCGCTGGCTGCAACGGCATCCGCGGCTGATCACGCGCGCCTCGCTCGACCACATCACCGACCCCACCGAGCGATCCCTGCTGCGGCGGTCGCTCGACCTCCTCGGGGCGGAAACGTTCATCCCGCTGAACCTGCGCGGCCGGGTGCTGGGCTGGCTGTTCACGGGTCAGACTGACGGGTTGCCTTTTGACCATCAAGACCACCCACAGCTTTCGTTCCTGAGCGAGCACGTGGTGACGGCGCTGGAAAATTCGATCAAGCACCAGGAAGTGCTTTCGCAGAAGACGTTGGGCGAAAATCTCTTGCAGATGATGCCGACGGCCATCATCACCGTGGACGGTGAAGGCTTCCTGACGTGGTGCAACGCGCCTGCGGAGAAGCTGTTCCCGGCGGTGGCGCGCGATTTTGCCCGCTCGGCTCCCAGCAGTTCGGGCCGGCCTGGACCGCGCGTGCCGGTGGAGAACCTCGGCAGCCGGATCGCCAGCTTGCTGCGTGATGCCCTCGCCGGCGAGCCGACCCGCGACCCCCGCTTCCTGGAGTCGCAATCCAACGGCGGGCGGGCGCTGGCGATGCGTACCCGACAGTTGACCGCAGCCGGCCGGTGTTTGGGGGCAGTGGCGTTGATCGATGATATCACCGACCAGCTCCAGGCCGACGCACAGCAACAACAGATCGACCGGACAAAATTCTGGCGGGAGTTGGCGGCGGGCATCAGCCACGAAATCCGCAATCCGCTGGTAGCCATCAAGACATTCACCCAGTTGCTGCCCAAACGTTACGACGACGAAAACTTCCGGCTGGAGTTCCGCGAGATGGTGACGCGCGAGGTGGGTCGGCTGGACGGTATCGTGGCGCAAATCGAAGGCTTCGCCCACCCCAACATCGGCTCGGTCGATTCCGCCGACCTGCCGGTTTTACTGCAGGAAGCCGCCGACAGCGCGCGGGCCTCCACGGAGGCGTTGGATGCCCAGATTAAGATCACCACCGACGAGGGCTTGCCCCGGTGGCGCGGCGACGCCAAAGCGTTGGTCCAAGGGTTCCATCATTTGTTCGTCAATGGGATCGAAGCGGCCATGACGAAGAAAGTGCGTGCAATGATCAAGGTGCGCCTCGTTGGACACCGGGCGGGCGGCGAGATCATCGGCTTTAAGATGGCAATTTCCGATAACGGTCCCGGGATGGCCGCGCAGGCGTTGGCCAGCGCGTTCTCGCCGTTCTTCAGCAGCAAGGCGCAGGGATTGGGCCTCGGGTTACCCATCGCGCAACGGGTGGTCCTCGATCACGGCGGCAAGATCGATCTGGACCCGGGTTCTGCTGGCTTGTGCGTGAACATCATGCTCCCCCTGGAGCCGCCGAATGCCCCCCTGGTTCCGCCCGCCTTGACGCCGGGTCATGGGTCCGCTGGTCAATTGCCGCTTCCGGCAGACGCCGCGAAAGAACCGACGGCGCTCGGTTACGTGCCCCGGGTGCAAATTGGCTGAGCGCGTCGCAGCCGAGAGGTTTCCACTGGTTTCTACCACGCGGTTTACTATCAAAGTGTCTACTTTCCTGCGGCGATTGCCGCTCATGGTATCGGTGTTAACCGCCGGAATATTGCTCACGCCGGGGCTGGCCTGCGCTGCCGATAAACCACGGGCACGCCTCCTCGGCATCCCCTTCGAGGGCGAGCCGGGCACGTTGGACGCCATCACGGACGTGCCCGGTGTCGAGGTCGGTTTCACGACGCTGATCTCCGGCGAGGGGATGCTAAAAATCGGCGAGGGGCCAGTGCGGACCGGCGTGACGGCCATCCTCCCCCGAGGGCATCAGGACACGCTCAACCACCCGGTGTTCGCCGGTGGTTTTAGCCTCAACGGCAACGGCGAGATGACCGGGATGGAATGGGTGGAGGAGGGAGGCTTTCTGGAAGGGCCGATCCTGCTGACCAACACCCACAGCGTCGGTACGGTTCGGGATGCCGTCATCAAATGGCGCGTCAACCAGGGTGCGCCGGACGCTACGGGCTACTGGTGGAGCCTGCCGGTGGTCGCGGAGACATATGACGGTTGGCTCAACGACGTGAATGGGTTCCACGTCAAGGATGAGCACGTCTTCCACGCCATCGACAGCGCCAAGGGCGGCCCGGTGGCTGAGGGAAACGTCGGTGGAGGCACGGGCATGATCTGCTACGAGTTCAAGGGCGGCACCGGCACGGCCTCGCGGCGGCTGACCGCGAAGCAGGGTGGATACACGGTCGGGGTGCTGGTGCAGGCCAACTGCGGTATCCGGCGGCAGCTGACCATCGCGGGTGTGCCCGTGGGGCGTGAACTCAAGGAGCCCGCCTTGCGCGACCAGGATCTCGGCAGCATCATCATCATCGTGGCCACGGATGCGCCCCTGCTGCCGCATCAGCTCAAGCGTCTCGCGCGCCGGGCAACGGTTGGTCTGGCGCGGACAGGCAGCGTCTCGGGCAACGGCTCGGGAGACATCTTCCTCGCGTTTTCCACCGCCAACCTCGGAGCCGCCGAGCCTGAAGGAGTGCCGAAGGTGGACATGCTGCCCAACGACCGGATCAGCGCCGTGTTCGAGGCCGTCGCCCAGGCGACGGAAGAAGCAATCATCAACACCCTGGTCGCCGCCGAGCCGATGACTGGCCGCGACGGCCACACGGTCCCGGCGCTGCCACAGAAGGAAGTGCAGGATTTGCTCGAATACCACCACCGGCTCGATAAGCCGGGCGCGGGCGCGACCCCGACGCTGCCGTGACTGCTCCCCGCTTCCCTCATCCCCTGGTGCTGCTGGTCGCAGGTGTGTTCCTGGCAGCCCTGCTAACCTGGATCGTCCCCGCCGGTCAGTACGACCGGCGGGCCGAAGCCGGAGGTGACCGTAAGGTGGTCGTGGCGGGCACGTACCACCGGGTGTCTGCCCAACCCGCCGGACCTTTCAAAGCGGTCGTCCAGATCCCCAAAGGGATGATCGCCGCCGCCGACGTGATTTTCTTTGTCTTCCTGGTGGGTGGCGCGTTCGCGGTGGTGGACAAAACCGGTGCCTTGCGCCAGGCAGTCGATGGCTTGACGCACCGGCTGCGCGACCACCAGGGCTGGATCATCCCGGTCGTGTGTGTGTTGTTTGCCCTCGGAGGCGCCCTGGAGAACCTCCAGGAAGAGATCATTGCCATGGTGCCGGTGCTGTTGCTGCTGTGCCGACGCTTGCAGTACGATCCGCTGACGGCTGTCGCCATGAGCCTGGGGGCGGCGTCGGTTGGCTCGGCGTTCAGCCCGCTGAATCCTTTTCAAGCTGTGATCGCGCAGAAGTTTGCGGAGGTGGAGAGGTTTTCAGCCCTGGGTTACCGGCTCGTTTTCCTGCTGCCCGCCCTGGCGCTGTGGATCTGGTGGGTGCGGCGGCATGCCATGCGGAGCAGGCAGAATGCCGCCGCGCACGGGATTGACGCCAGGGACGAGCCAGAGGAATCGGCCGGTGAGGTGCCGCCCGGCGCGGCGGACTGGCGCACGGGCCTCATTATCGCGGCGGTCGGTGCCACGTTCGTCCTGTACGTCTTTGCAGTGAAAAAATGGGATTGGGGCTTCGAGGAAGGCGCGGCAGCCTTCTTCATTCTGGGAACGTTTGCGGGCCTGCTCGGCGGGCTCGGGGTCAACGGGACCTCGGAGGCGTTCGTGGAGGGTTTTCAGAGCATGACTTTCGCTGCCCTGCTGATCGGGTTCGCGCGGGCAATCTATGTGGTGCTCGACGACGGTCGGGTGGTGGACACGCTGGTGGCGGGCCTGTTCGCGCCGTTGGGGCACCTTCCCGTGGCGTTGTCGGCGGCAGGCATGATGGCGGTGCAAACCCTGATCCATGTACCGGTGCCGAGCGTCTCGGGGCAGGCTGTGTTGACGATGCCGCTGCTTTCGCCGCTGGCGGACCTGCTGGGGATGTCGCGGCAGGTGGTCGTGCTGGCATATCAATACGGCGCGGGCCTGTGCGAGTTGCTGACGCCCACGAATGCCGCGCTCATGGCGATCCTCGGTGCCGCGCGGGTGCGCTATGACGAGTGGCTGCGCTTCGTCTGGCCGCTTTATCTGGCGCTGGCAGCGCTGGGATTGCTCGCCGTCTTGCTCGCCGTGGCCACGGGGCTGCGGTGACGGAACAAAAAGTGCTGCAAACGTGAGGGCAGGACGAACTCCGATTCAGTTCCCAGCCTCCTTATGCAACGACTTTCCCGTTCCCTGTGCCGTTGGCTCGCCGCCCCGCTGCTCGTGCTCTCGCTTTCCGCTGTCACGGCATGGGCACAAATCCCATCGCCGGTGACGACTGGCGAGCCCAATTATCACGCGGATGGCTCGACCGACCAGCCATTCATGATCGAGGTTCTCGACGCGCGCCGCACGGTGTCCAACACGTTGCTGCTGCGGCTGGCCATCACGAACAAGGGTGCCGCGGCGATGATGATCAACTACGACTTTGCCGGGAGCAGCAACCCGGCGGAACTCGGCCGGATTTCCGCGCTGTACGTGGTCGATCCCAACGGGCGCAGGAAATTCGATGTGCTGCACGCCGCGTCCGGGGCTGCGCTTTGCTCACGCATCAATCCTCCGCTCGCGCCCGGTGAGCGGCGCACGATCTACGCGCAATTTGCCGCCCCGCCGGATACCACGAGTTCTTTCGACGTGTACTTCCCGAAGACCACGCCCATCCTCAATGTGCCCATCGGGCTGCCACAGGCGGGTGAGCCGATCCCGGCGGAAGCCGCCATCGGAGACCCCGGCGCGGTGCCAATCCCCGCTGTCCCGGTGCAGCCGGGGCCGTCGTCCGCCATCGACCAGCCGACCTCCAACAACGAGCCTAACGTCTACACGAACCAGACGAGTCTCGTGCCCAACGGCTCGCCGGGCAAAGCCATCGGGTCCATCGAGAGTGCGAATTCGACGGTCCCTTTCACGATTGAAGCACTCGGGCTGAAGGCGCCCGCCGGGCAGCGGGCAGTGCTGCGGCTGGCCATCACGAACAACGGCAGCGGTGAACTGATCGTCACCGGGCAGTTCAACGGTGATACGGCCGATTTGTCTAATGCACAGCAGATTACGGGGATCTACCTCGTGGACCCGGCCACGAAATTGCGGTACGAAGTGGTGCGCGAAAGCCAGACGCAGGCGCTCTGTTCCAAAATCGACCCCCCGCTCAAGGCGGGCGAGCGGCGTGTCCTGCAAGCGACCTTCCCGCCGATCCCGGCGAACGTGAAAAGCGTGTACGTGTATTTTCCGCGCGCCTCACAGATTACCGATGTGCCGGTCACCCGCTGACCCCGCCCGGTTGACCCTGCTCCAGTGGCAGCGTGTAAAACTCTGCCAACGCCTCCAACACAGATGCCGGGCGGTCTGCCGGGTCCCGGCTGACGAGCCGCATCACCCATTGGCACAGGGACACCGGCAGGTCACCACGCAGTTCGTGTAACGGCAGCACGAGCGAATCCAGATGGCTTGCGATGACCTCCTGGACGGTGTGCCCGCCGAAAGGGTCCACTCCGGTGAGCGCATAGTAAAACACGCAGCCAGCCGAATAGATTTCCGCCTGGGCACTGACGGGCTGCTGCTCGAAACGCTCCGGCGCCATAAACTCGACCGTTCCGAGGATGATGCGTTCCTGCTTGGGATCGTCGGAGTGCAGCACGGCGTTCACGTCGATGGAGAAACCAGCGATGCCAAAGTCGAGCAGTTTAATTTGCAAGTGACCCAGCGCGTTGTACTTGAGCATGAGGTTAGCAGGCTTCAGGTCGCAATGATACAGGCCGACCTGATGCGCCGCCGCCAGCCCTTCGAGCGATTGCTCGGCCAGGATGCGGAAGTCCGCCAGCGAGAACGCCCCCCGGGCGACGACGGCTTCGAGCGTCTCACCGGCCACCAGTTCCATGACCAGAAACGCCCCCGTCTCGTCCACGTCGAAGTCATACACACTGACCACGTTAGGGTGTTGCAGCGCGGCGAGGTGGACCGCCTCGCGCCAGGCCTGCGCGTGGATGTCCGCCAGGCTGGAAGCGCCATCCCTGGTGGAACGAGGACTCAATCGCTTGAGCGCCACGTGGCGTCGGAGCCGGGTGTCGTAGGCACGGAACACCTCACCCACGCCGCCCTCCCCGAGTTGGCATTCGATCTGGTAGCGGCTTTGGGCGGTGGACGGTAGATCAGCCATTTCGGCGGACGCGGGGGAAACGCGAAGCAGTCTCGTTTAAAATCCCTGTTTTTGCGTCCTTTTTAGTCGTCAGTTGTTTCAGGCGCGTCAGACCTTCCAAAATGAGCCGGACGTGAGCCCGCACCCGGTGCCCCAGGCTGAATTCGCTTGGCGTCTCAAACGTGCAGCAGTGCGCCGAATGGCGGCGGTACAGGTAAATCGCCTCGGGTTGTTGCGGCACCTTTTTAAGGTCGATCCGCTCGGCCAGCAGGCCGTCCCGGAACCGCCACCCGTCGATCCGCCGGCGCGCATCGACCGGTAAGCTCCGGGACGCGCAGGCCTTGAGCAGGCCGGTGCCCCAGCGCACGCGCGTGTCGTCGAGATCGTAGAGATAAATGCCCTGGCCGTCGTAGTCCTCGTGGAGATGCAGCGCCAGGTCGAAGCGGTAGCCAGTAAGCAGCCGCCGCAGTTGCGAGATGGGTGCAACGCGGCCGTCGAAGATGCGGTTCAGGTCGCGGCTCCGATGGTCGGAGCGACGGTTGTGGACCAGGCCCCACGGGTTCAGGCAAGGCAGGATGAACAGCGGGGTCGCAGGCTTGTCGCGCACGTGGGTCTTCAGGTGAGCCTCGGCCCAACGGGCCACGGCTTCCGGTCCGGCGGGCTCGTCGCCGTGGATGCCTGCCGACACGTACAGGCCACCCGCTGCCGGGTCGCCCTGCGTGCGCACGCAGTACACGGGGTACTCGTCCTGCCGCGCGAACTCCTCCAGCTTCAGCCCCGCTCCGCGCGCAACCGCCCGCCAGCGGCGCACGAGGCGCGCGTAGTCGTGGACCCGGTGGGCCGGTTCATGGAAGGGGCTGCCGCTCATACCCAACGCGAGTCCGGGCCGGTGGGCGTGCGGGTGTTCAAGCGAGCACCGCAGCCGGTTGCTCCGCCGCGGCCAGTTCGGCGAGCAACTTTGCGTGGATGCCGTCGAAGCCGCCGTTGCTGAACACCACGACCATGTCCCCCGGCCGGGCCAGTTCCTTCGCACGTTCGATGATCGCCGCCGTACCGTCCTCGTAAAACGCGGGTTTGCCGCTGGCGCGGATCGACTCGACCACCAACTCAGGCTTGAGCCGTTCCCCCTCGGGGATCTGCTCCAACTTGGCGACGCGCGCCATCACGACGCCGTCCGCGTACTCGAACGCGCCCGCGAGCTGGTCCTGGAACACGGCGCGCCGCGTCGAGTTGCTGCGCGGCTCGAAGAGCGCCCACACCTTGCCGTCCCGGCCGTGGAGCTGGCGCAGGCCGCGCAACGTCTCGTGGATGGCCGTCGGGTGGTGGCCGAAGTCGTCCACGACCTTGATCCCGTTGGCCACGCCGCGCACTTCCTGCCGCCGCCGCACGCCGGTAAACGACTCCAGCCCGCGCCGGATCTTCTCGTCTTCCAACTGGTAGAAGCGTGCCGCCGCGATGCCCATGGCTGCATTGCGCACGTTGAACTCTCCCATCATCGGGACAGCGAACTCCTCGCCGAAAAGCCGGAAGCGCGTCCGGCCCGGCTCGTAGCGGATGTCCTCGATGCGGCCCTCATTGGCCGGGGCAGTCAGGCCGATGGGCATCCGCCGGCACTGCGCCGCCACGACCACGTCGGCGCAATGGGGGTCGTCCGCGTTGTAGAGGATGATCCCGTTGCCGGGCACGATGTTGACCAGCCGCCGGAAGCTCGTCTTGATTTCGTCGATGTCCTTGTAGATGTCGGCGTGGTCGAACTCGATGTTGTTGATGATGAGCAGTTCGGGC
>CAXTVY010000202.1:0-8319 GCA_964247665.1 uncultured Chthoniobacterales bacterium
ATCCTCTATCATCGCGTCAAACCAGCCGGTTGCAACACTGCGCTTATCACCACCCAGGTGCTGAAGACGCGACTTAAATCGTGGCAGTCCAATTTGGAACCCGTTCTTGTATCGTGCCTTCAGCACTTGGCGAAAGGGGCCGTGTTCCTGGGGCGTTGCCCCAAGCTACAGCGGTTTTCAAGGTGATTGAGCGATGCAACACGCTACACTTCCGGAGCGCCAAAGGCGCGGGGTCATCTTAGCCTGGGGCAACACCTTAGGATTGAAGCGTTTAGCTGCCGAGCACTGAAGGGGCGATTCATGCCCGGTGGACCTTCCGTAAACCGGACGCTTATGAGCCGCGCCTTCAGCGCTATACAAAGGGGGATCGCCTACCTGGGGCGTTGCCCCAGGCTAAGATGACCCCGCGCCTTTGGCGCTCCGGAAGGTTCTGGTCCCCCCGCCACCTCCCGCGCGACGATCTGGTGCACCCGTGCCACCACGTCCGGACGCATCGCGCACTGGTGCCCATAGGGCACGACCGTCTCGGTGCGTGCGCCGTCCCAGTGCCCGCTCCAGTAGCCCACCACCCCGTCCGAACTCCGCGCGAGCGGTCCGGGCCGGCCCCGGTCGCCCACCACCGTGTCGAAGGGCCGCGTGATCGGCAGTTTCTCCAACGCCGGGAAGTACGGGTTGCGCGGCGAAAGCGAGTCGATGCTCGAAATCCCCCGGATACCCGAGCGGCGGAACTCGGGGCTGAGGAGGTCCGTGTTCACCGTCAGGATCTGGGTCGCCACGCTCAGGACGCGCTCGGGGACGGCGATCAAACGCGCCAGCAGCCGCACGGGACCCCAGTCCGCGATGCGGCTGCCGCGGTGCGGCGTGCAGATGAACACGACCTCGCCCACGTCCCGCCGCGCCTGGAAGAACAGGTTGCGCCGCAGGGTCTGGCGGAAGGCGTCCGGCACGTGGAGCCGCGTGGGCGGCACGGCGAAATACGCGTCGTAGAGCTGGTTGCCCGGGTTGACCACCTGGAGGTGCGCGAGCAGCCCGCCCATGCTGTGGCCGACGAGGATGAGCCGGTCCATGGGCGGATCGTTCCCGGCGGGGTCGTACCTCTGGCGAACGGCGTCGAGCGCGCTGCGCAGGCGTTCGGCGGAGGCCGGGACCGACGCGCCGGTCGGATAAAAGAAGTACCAGAACTGGCAGCGCCGGCTGATCTCCGGGTCGGCCAGCAGGTCGGCGGTGGCGTTCTCCCAGATGGACGGGTCCGAGTTGAGCCCGTGGATGAACACGACGGGAACCTTGGTGGGATCGTATGGTCCGAAGAAGAACAGCCCGCTGTAGTCCAGCGCGCGCTCGGGCCGCAGGAAGCCGAGGATCGAGAGATACCCGAAGTTGCGCACGCCGACCGACTCGCGCGCGGGCGTGGCGAAATCCGCCGCCAGCGCGAAAGTTCTTCCCCGGCCGCCGACGGCCACCTGCCGCACGGTGCGCGGGTCGAGCAGCCGCAGTTTCACCGCCCGCCCGCCGCCTGCCCGGCCGCCGCCGCGTGGCCCGAAATCGAGGATGGCCGTGGCGGGCAGGTAGTAGCCGCGCCGGGGCAGGCCGGGGGCGGCTCTGCGCCGCGCCGCGTTGCCCTTGTACACCCCCAAGAGCGGCGCACCGACGCCCGGGCGGCGGGCGGACGGCACGGTGGGGTTGCGGGCGGGCTTCTCGACCCACCAGACTTGGTCGAAGCTGCCCGCCGCCCAGGTCCCCGGTGCGTCCCCCGAACCGGCGAGCCCGACCTGATAGCGTCCCAGCCGAATGCTGGCTCCGGGCTGACGCCAGTCCCACGGCGGCACGTTGCCGGGAAACCGGGCCTGCGCCACGCCGTTGAGCCCGGCGACGACGCGGCCCGTCGCGGCGGCGTAGCGGGCCTGGGCGTCGAACAGCGCGCCCTGCGGCGTGGCGGGGTCGGCCATCTGTTGCCAGGCGAGGTCGGCGGCGGCGAGATCGGCCTCCAGCTTCCCGCCGCGGGGCGGCAGGGTGGCAGTGTTGACCCCCGGCGCGGACGAATACGGCCCACTGGCCGCGCCCGCCCCGGGGTTTCCCAGACAGGCCGCCATCGCAAAGGCAAGCAGCCACCCGGGCAGAAGCCGTCGAGCGGAGCATTGAGCAGAGGGCTGGTGCATCGGTCGCGCTTGCCTACCATTTACCCCCTGCTATCCGCAACCCGCATCCCTTTGCTTCCGCCTTCCATCTTCTACCTTCCGCCTTCCGCCTTCCGCCTTCCGCCTTACCCTTCTCCCCTGATTCCCAGCGCCGCCACGATCTGACGCCGTTGTTCCTCGCTGATGGGCCGGCCCCGGCGCGAGACGAGCAGATATTCCCCGCCGATGGAGGTCACCACCCAGTTCTCCTGCGCCGAACCGCCCGCGATCCCCGCGCCTGCATCGTTGAGCTTACGCAGTTCCTCGCGCTCGAACTCCTGTAACTCCTCCAACGACCGCCCGCGCAGCCGTTCCTCGATCTGGTCGAGCCCCACGCCCCGCGCCTGGAGCAGGCGGACGGCGTGCAACTGGCAGGCGTGCTTTTCCGAGAACCCGCGCCGCTTCTCACCCGTGCCCGAACCCGGCGCGTCGAGGATGCCCCGCGCGCGGTAGAAGCGGATATTGCGTTCGGTGATGCGCTCGCCCGCCTGGCCGTTGGCTGGGATGACCCCGTGTTCAAAGCACCATGTATTCACCCCATCGGCCAGTTCCTTGATGGAGACGAGTCCAGCGTTTGCCATGGGTCGCAGTCTATGGGCCGACATTGTCAGTGTCGAAGTGTTTTCCCTCTGGAAGGAGGGCAGGTTTTCGAGCCACTGTCGGCCTTGCTGTCAGCCGCATGCAAAATTGGCGCGTTTGCGCTTTACAAGCACACTGGACCTCGTATCTTTCCCTTCCTCGCTTGCTCTCGTGGCGGAATTGGCAGACGCGTACGGCTCAGGACCGTATGGGGCAACCCGTGGAGGTTCGATTCCTCTCGTGAGCACTTCTTTTTGGCCCTTTGCGGCCATCTCTCCCGGGCAATGCTCAAGGAGAGGCTTGCAGTTGCGGGTGGCCCTTCTAGCCAGGAAATGTGCTCCCGACCGTTCCATTTCCTGGGGGTAAACCGCCGATATGGCGGTTAGCCCACGCGGTCCGCGCGGCTGACCCGGCGCGGCGGACCTTTCGACAATCTGAAGGGAAAGCCGCAGGTGAACGATCAACGACTCACCTGGGAACCGTAGGTTGCCCGTGGCAGCCCCGGGGTTCCGCCCGAAGCTGCAATCAAACCCATCCGGCGGCGGGGCGCGCCGAGCGCGCTCCGCCGCCCGAAAGGCGCATCAATTCGACGAGTAAACGTACTGGCCCGTCGCCAGATTTGCGAACACCCGCGGGTTGGTCGTGCCCGTGAAATAGTAGTAAAACGCGTTCGCCTGGAAGTTGAACAGGTACGGGTACGACGCCGGCGAAGTGTAGAGGAACGACTGCAAAGCGAAGTCGTAGAGGTACGCGCCGTTGGCCGAATCGTTCGCCGCGATGAAGTACTCGAATCCCAGGTCCGAGGAATACAGGTACGGGAAAAACTGGTAGCTGTAGTAGCCGAACGTCTGGCTGTCGGGAAACGCGAGGTACGAGAAATTGCTGCCGCTCAGGTCCGCCTCGCCGTTGAAGAACGCGGGATGCCCACCCGGCAGGATGTTCGCCGCCGCCTGCGCGATCTGGTTGTGGCCCGCCGTCGTCGGGTGCACGTCATCCCAGAACAGGTAGCTGTCCGCCGGGCCGTTCGACCCCTGCCCGGAATCGGTGACATTGCTGAACCCGTATGAACCCTTGTTCGCCACCAGGTTCAGGAAGAGCGAGTACACGTCGAGCCGGGTCAGCGTGATGTTGATCCCCTGCGAGGCGAGGGCGGCCACGGTCGAATCGAGCGTGGTGTTGAGCTGGTCGCGGTAGCTGGCGGACGCCGCGTTGAGCGCCGGGCCGTTCGTGGCGTCCGTGTTGTAATTGGGCACGTCGCCCAGCGGGGGGACGTTGGGGACGAGGAAGCTGCGGGCACCCGCCTGCGCCAGCCGGGTGACGAGCCCACCCATGCGGCTCGCGGTCGCGGTGACGTTGGTGGGGCCGTCATCGTTGAAGAGATCGTTGCCACCGCCCCACACGATGAAGAGCGCGCCCGCGTCCACGGGACCGCTGGCCAGATAATTGGTCACCTGCCGGCCCATGTTGTCGATGCGGACGGTCTGGCCTGCGGGGAGACTGACATCCCGGGTACTATCCTCGGTGGTGGCGTCGCCGAAGGCGTAGTCCGTGCCGCCGTCGAGGCTGTTCGAGACGCGTGCCGTGCCCAGGAAGCGTTTTTCAAGCTGCTCGTGCCAGACGCCGACGAAGTTGGTGCTGCTCGGGGTGGTGTCGCTGGAGTCGGTGAACCGGCCGTCGCTGTAGTTGAAGTCGCCGCCCGGGTAGCTGATACCGAATTGGCTGTTGGTCAGGTGCGCGAAGTTGCCAACATCCGAGAGGCTATCGCCAAAGACGATGACCTGGGTGTAGGTCGTCGTCTGCGCGGAGACGGCGAGCGGGAGGGCGGCGGCCAGCGTGGCGGCGGCCAGCGTGATTCCGCGGAGGGAGATGAAGGCACGGCGGCCCTGGAAGATGGAAGCTAACATATTGGAGCGACGGAGGATGGAGTGTAACGAACGGACCTGAAGCACCGCTCCGGCCTCGCTGGGAAGCCAGGCCGGAAAGTGCGGGATTGTACTTGGGAGGAATGGTTTTGTCCAGCGGCCAACCAGGGCCGGGACATCAAGCGAGGCGGTCGGTCATGAACCGTGGCCGCCGGGTCTGACGCATGACACGGGCAATTATTCAGAAGCAGGTTGCGCACCGGGCAGCCACGGCGGCCTGCGAACCGTCTGCGGCGGGGGCGGGTGGCGCCACTGGGGGCACGCACCCTTCTCTGATCGTCCACCGGGATAACGGCCTCCCCGGCGTGCGAAAACAGAAAGGCGGTTCCTGATTTGGAACCGCCTTCTGGAGGTGAGCCGATGCGGAGCCTAGCAACTACCGGCGGTAGTGGCGGCGGGCATAGCCGTAGCGGGCATAACCACGACGGCCGTAACCGTAACGGTTGTAATAACCCGAGCGGTAATAGTGGCCGTGCCAGTAACCGCCGCCCCAGAAGCCGACGACCGGGTAGGCATAAACACCGTTATAGTAGGGCCCGGGGCCGTAATAGCCCCCGTAGACCACCGGTACCGGCAACGGTATGCCGATGTTGATGCCGATAAATGCCTCAGCCTTGGGAGTAGCGAACATTCCCAAGCTGACCACCACTGCAACCAGCAGAAGGAGTTTCTTCATATGGAGGATAAACCACTCAATTTGGCAATGGTTGCGCGACTACTCGCACCTGGCTGACCCGAACTACATTTTCCACTTCGGCCTCGGCCACGAATACGTGTTCGACGCGGCTGACGGCAAGGGCGGCGGGTTCCTCCACGACTCCACGAGCGGCACGTTCTTCCACCCCGGCCCGGGCTTTCCCTTCCCCTACCGGTACGACTTCAGCCTGAACTCGGTGGTGTACTACCACCCAGACATGGGCAACCCCGGGCCACCAACAACACGCCCGGATGCCGTCACGGCCGGGACAAAGAGGGAGGCTGCCTCCCGTCAAGGAAAGAAAGCGGCACAAATCTTCTTGCCTGAGAAAAGATTAAATGAATAATGCGCCAGGACCACCCGTATGGCCGCCGCTTTTGGTCCACAAAAGCGATGGCCGCATGGCTGGTCCGTGACGCGCAGCCCGGAACCGGTACCAAGGGAAGTCTAGTCTGCCACCCCCAAAAAAAAGAAGACTCGTTTTCGGAGAGAAGCACTTCAACCAGACCAACGGCGAAAATCGTTAAAAGGAGTGTTTGTTCACGTCATTCAGAGACCATAAGAGCAGTTTTCATACCCAGAACTCGCACATTTTCATGAAGACACCACGCACCCACCCACCCACCCGGCGTCCGCAGTTCCGCCTGCCGGCGACCATGTTGACCACCTGCACCAGCCTTGCGTTACTCGGCGGTTCGCTGCAAGCCAAGGCCCCCGTACCAGCCAATCTGGCCGGCGGGCTCGACGTGCTTGTGCAGGGCCGCACCGGCCTCAAGGCCACCGGCCGCACGGCGGCCCTCGCGGCGCGCGGCACCTTCCTCTCCGCGAAGAAGGTCCAGTTTACCACCCAGGAAGCGGCGACCCTCGCTGACGAGAGCATCACGGACGACCAGGGACGCGTGATGGTGATGATCCACCTCAACGGCCTCGCGCAGTTCGCCGCGGTGCACGCCGCGGTCGCCGCAGGCATCACGACGTTGCAGATCACCGCCGTGGACACGACGTACAAGGGTGGCGTGATCGAAGGTTACGTCAACGTGGACGACGTGCCCGCGCTGGCGGAGACCTGGGGCGTCGGTTCGGTGATGCTCGAAGCCAAGCCCGAGCACAACGTCGTCAGCGCCGCGGTGGCCAAGGGCGGCACGCCCAACGCCTCGACGGGCGAGGCGATCACTCTGCTGGGCACGACGTTCGACCAGGGCGTGACGCAGCACCGCGTCGATCAGGTCAACAAGTTCTACAACCCTTCCGCCACGCTGGACTATGAGGGCAAGGGGCTGAGCATCGCGTGCCTTTCCGACAGCTTCGCGGCGACCACGGTCAACGGTTCAGCAGCGGCGGACGTGACCAACTTCGACCTGCCCGGCGCTTCCAACAACCCCGTGGGCAACACGACGCCGGTGTTCGTGTACGGAGATTACTCGGGCGGCAGCGACGAGGGCCGCGGCATGTGCCAGATCGTTTACAAGATGGCCCCCCAGGCCACCGTGGGTTTCGCCACGGCGGACACGGGTGAGGTCGGCTTCGCCAACAGCATCCGCGGACTCGCGGGCCTGCCGGGCTACACGCTCTCCGGGCAAACCTTCAAGGCCGACGTGATCTGCGACGACGTGGGCTACCAGGACGAGCCGTTCTTCGAGGACGGCATCGTCGGCAACGCCGTGGACGACGTGAGCGCCGCGGGCGTGGCTTATTTCTCCTCCGCAGGCAACGACATCGGCACCTACGACTACGATTCGGACTTCCGCTACGTGCCCAACGGCACGGGGCTGACGGCTGCCGCTGGCAACGCGGCGCTGGCCAACACCAACATCAATCTGGCCAACGTGCCCACGGCGCTCTACCAGGGCGGGTTCCACAACTTCAACCCCGCCGGCCAGGACGTGGCACTGACGTACAACGTCCAGGGTGGCACCAGCCTGCCGGTGACCAACTTCCAGTGGAACGACCCGTACAACCAGACGCTCTCGTACAACACCCCGGCCATCTACACCGCCGCGGGCAACATCGCCTCGGGTTCGGGCTCCACGCAGACGTTCACCACCCCGACCCTGACGGCCGGGCAGAACTACGTGATCATGGAGACCGCCGACGCGCCCGTTACCTCCACCAGCTTTGACGGCATCGTCACCGTCACGGACCCGAACGGGAACGTGGTGGTCAACATGCAGGACACGGGCACGGACGAGACGATCAACCTGTACCCCTCCGTGACGGGTGCCTACACGATCACCGTGGCGGCCTACGGCACGTCGGGCGGGCCTTACCATGTGAACGTCTACACGGGCAACAACGCGCTCATCTCGACGGACTTCAACATCCTGGTGTTCGACCTGGAAGGCAACTACCTGCCCAACAGTTCGCTCGTGGCGAACAACATCAGCAACAACGTGCCTTACGACGCGAAGAAGACCACGCCCAAGACCGGTGAGACGCAGGTGCAATACCTCGTGTCCCGCGCGGCCATCCCGACCCAGCCCAACCCCGCCAACCATTTCCGCATCCTCATTCGCGGCAACGGCCTGAGCGGCATCGGACCGGCGGAGTACTTCACGTACAACACGCCGAACACGAAGGGCCACTCGATGGCTACCACCTGCAACGGCACGGCCGCCTACAGCGTGTTCCACCCGAGCCTGCCGGAGTACTTCACCTCGCCCGGACCGGCGACGGTTTACTTCGACAAGCAGGGCACCCGTCTGGCGACCCCGGACGTGCGCCTGCAACCCCGGATCGCCGCGGCGGACGCGGCGAACACGTCGTTCTTCGAAGGACCCACGGCGGATTCCACGTCGGATCTCGACACGAAGCCGAACTTCTCGGGCACCAGCGCCGCCGCCCCGCACGCGGCAGCCTGCGCGCTGCTCACCCTGCAAGCGCACGGCGGCCATGGCAGCCTCACCCCGGCGCAGATGACCAGTCTGCTGGAGCGCAGCACGTTCCCGCA
>CAXTVY010000203.1:0-649 GCA_964247665.1 uncultured Chthoniobacterales bacterium
GAGCAAAGGTCCATGAAGATAGTTTGTACGAGGCAAACAGTTAAAATATCAACCGCCCTGTTTCATACCGGTGCGTCTGTTCTTTGAAGTTGCCCGTGTCAGCCAACCTCGGGATGTGTTCTCTTGGAAGTTGGCCAACCCGCACAACCGCGTGCATTCAATTTTCATGACGGTCTGCATCTGCTCCCGGCGAACTTTCGATCATGCTGACAAAAAGCATATCTTGCCAAACGCTCCTGGTAGAGACCACGAACGGCCAGCGTATCAACATTAGCCCAGTAAATAAGCGACTCAGTTCGAAGGCGATGTGCAGTTCATCTTCCAAGGCAGCGCGACAAATCCCGGAGCGATTCTGCGCCCGCAGAACTTGTCTTTCCACCTTCGCAGGCAGCCCCTCGAACACCCGTTGGATTCTATCGTGAGTACATTTATTGTGTATAAACCTCGCAGCCGCTAAATCGCGTCCAAAAGATAAGCTGTTCGCACTCCAGACAGCCAGTTCTTGGTATGCCAAGTGTGGAGTTGAGGGCGTAGGCCGCATGTCCCAGCCAGTTCTTCCAAGGAACGCAGGCGATCTCCTAAGCCAAGGGCGCAGGCGGCTCGCACTGCTG
This sequence comes from uncultured Chthoniobacterales bacterium, assembly GCA_964247665.1. GTDB lineage: Bacteria > Verrucomicrobiota > Verrucomicrobiia > Chthoniobacterales > SZAS-18 > CAHJWO01. Next base: position 612 of record CAXTVY010000203.1, read on the forward strand.
CCCGGTCCCCGGTGGTGAGCAACCACGCACCCGGGGAT
>CAXTVY010000203.1:659-8310 GCA_964247665.1 uncultured Chthoniobacterales bacterium
CCCGGGGATTGTGCGGCCACATAGGCCAACAGGTCTCGCTCGCCTTCATCGATAGAGGCCAGCAAAGGAGTGCGCAACTGCGCCTTGGCAAGCTGGGTGGGCGACACTTCGTTCACCTGCACGTTGGCGTCAAATTGGGCTGCATCCACGACTACATAACTCTTCATTTTCCGGTCGCCCGCTTGGGTTTCCCGGCGCACCTCTGTCACGGTACGAATATCAAAGTGCTGCAGGATCGCGGCCCAGCATCCCGCCTCAACCGCTTCAAAGACGACGTTTGTATCCACGTAAACGATCTGTCGTACAGCCGGGGGCATAGCCAGGATTTCACAGCCCGATCTCCAGGGACACTCCATGAGCTTGGCAACACGCCTGGAACTCGTCCAAGTTGAGGCCAAGCAAATCCAGCAACCGCTTCACCGACAACTCTCCGTGCTCAATGGCCCAAGCTGCTCTCTCCACGAACGGTCGTGAGAAAAGTGGTTTGGTGGTCTCCAAGGCGGCACCTGACTGGCCAGGGACTTCTAGCCAATCACCCTTCTTCAACTCGCCCAGAGTCACCAATCGCCAACCAACCGCAGGCACGGAGACGCCAAAGTGCTCGGCTAATCTGCGCAAGGCTTCCTCGCACGGAACTTGTGCTGACTGTTGAATCCAACGGGGTCTTAGTTCCGCCTCCGGCATCAGCAATGCAGCGGCAAAATTGTCCGCGAGTTGCTCCATGCGCTTTTGATGGCTGCCAGTTGGCTTGAGCCGGTCGACGCGCTCCGGGGGGAGAGCATCCCAGGTGAGGACGTGAAAAAGCTCGTGCGCCCGGTCAAAGGCTTGGCGACCAGGCGGCTCAGCGTGGTTGATCAGGATTGCATCCCCGCTGGCGAGTTGCACCGCCACGCCGGAAACCCCCTCGGGCATATCAACGTCCAGCACCAGCAGATGGAACTTTTCTTCCAAGGCACGTACCAACTCCTTGGACGGCACCTCGCTTAAATCCAGCCAACGCCTGACTGCCTCGCCCGCCGCTTGTGCTTCCTCGTATGTGCTCTGTAAATTAATTGGCAGACGCGGGCGCACCAAGGCAGGGGTTTCTTTGCGCAACTCTCCCAGCCGCCGCCAGAGAGCGAGCCAGCGGCCGACTTGCTCTTCGAAGGTATCCAGATCCTCCGCCAAAGCCCCAGACGAGCGGTAGGAAAACCGTCCCTCTCCGGCGAGTAGAAAGGGGTCGGTGAAGAAACTAAGCGGCTGACCAGTCGCCTCGGCAATCGAGACAAGTTCTTCTGCGGTGACACGCCGCTGGCCGGCCTCCACCGTAGCAAGGGTCTGACGATCCTTGAAGCCGATCTGCTTGGAAAGTTCGTCCTGAGAAAGTTTGGTCTTTGCTCTCGCCAACGCGATACGGCGAGGCATGTAAGGATATTCAGCCGATGAAAGGGAAGGCACCATTGGCATATGGGATACCATAATCTTGCAAATGCACAATTGCAAGATCATGATTTGCGTGGTGTTTTAATCTTCCTTTTTGGTGGGCAAGTCGGAGATGGGAGCAAGGACGAAGCCAAACCTGAGATATTTGACCTTCGGGCCATCCATCCAGATCGGGTTCGAGTGGGAGGCTGAGCGAGAGGAAGAACGGTCTGGCAATCCTATTCCTTGCACTCGTGGAGGAACCTTAGCGAGCTTGTCGGCTACTTGGCGAGCAACGATCGTAGCCTTCGTTTAGAGTTGGACGACGTGTGGAAGACGGTTGCGCAGCTTCGTCTGGCACTCACGCAGGAGGAATTCACTCAACAGCAGAGTGACCGACGCAGGACGCGGGCCGGGTAATTGCCCTGCACCAGGCGCTATTTCCTTTCCTTATGGAGTCCTCCGAAGCAGGTATGGCGGATGCGGATCGCGCGGGTACAAATCACCAACTTCAGAAACTTTCGCAAACTCGACGTCACCCTCGGTTTGCACGCGGTCATCGTCGGAGAAAACCACATCGGCAAATCCAACTTTCTGTATGCACTCCGCCTCGTCTTGGACCCCGCCTTGTCCGACAGTGCTCGGCAGTTGCGGGAGGAAGATTTCTGGGATGGTTTGCCACGTCCACTGAGCGGAGAGAAGTGCATTCAAATTTCGGTGGACCTGACGGATTTCGAGGAAAATAAGTCTCAGCTCGCCTTGTTGGGTGACTATCTCGTCGATGCCGAAACGATGACGGCGCGTCTGACTTACAAATTCGCTCGAACCGGGTGGCCGCAAGACGACGGCACGGGGTACGAATTTGCTCTCTACGGCGGCGGCGAGAGGGATTCTTTGGTCCGTTCGGAGGTGCGGCGGCGCCTGCCTCTTGACGTTTTGCACGCCTTGCGCGATGCGGAAGGTGACTTGGCCAACTGGCGCCGTTCGCCCCTGCGCGCACTCTTGGAACATGCTGCCGCCCAGCTTCCCGAAGGGTCCTTGACCGGCATTGCGCAGCGAGTCACCGAGGTAACCGAGCAACTGACGATGCTGCCACCCATCGCGGAGCTCGCCAACCGGATCACCGCTCGCCTGCAAGGCATCGTCGGGCCGCAGCAAGCGAACCTCCTGCAACTCGGGTTTGCGCCGGCGGACGCGTCGCGGCTCGTGCGTGCCTTGCTCCTGTTGATCGACGGAGGACGCCGACGGATTTCTGATGCCAGCCTCGGTTCGGCGAACCTGATCTATCTTTCCCTCAAACTCTTGGAACTGGAACAACTCGTACGCCAAGGGCAGAGAGAACACACTTTCCTCGCGATCGAAGAGCCCGAAGCGCATCTCCATCCCCATCTCCAAAGGCTGGTATTCCGCCATTTTCTGCGGCTCGCCGAGGAAGGGCAGATCACCAACTTGCTGCTCACGACCCACTCGCCACACCTTGCCAGCGTCGCTCCCTTGCGCTCATTGGTAGTCCTCAAAGCCACGCGCAAACGCACGAGCACCAAAGCCGTTTCCACCGCACAGCTCGACCTTTCGTCGGAGGACGAAAAGGATTTGGAACGTTACTTGGACGTGACTCGTGGAGAGATCGTCTTCGCTCGTGGCGTGCTGCTGGTCGAAGGTGACGCGGAACTGTTCTTGGTACCAAAGTTGGCCCAGCTAAACGGCTACGATTTCGACGAGCTGGGGATCACCGTCTGTTCGGTGGGTGGAACGAACTTCTTGCCGTATCGCAAGTTTCTCGGTGAAAATGGGCTAGACGTTCCACACGCCATCGTCACCGACTATGACCCGCGAGAGGATGGGTCGGAGAGCTGGGGGATCAAGCGAGTGCGGAAACTGCTAGAGGCGGCTGGCCTCCATGCGGAAGATTTCGCGGGCGACGAGAAAGCCGTTGCCGCTCGACACGGCATCTTCTTGAACGATCATACTTTCGAAGTCGATTTGTTCCGGGCAAACCGGCACCGCAGTATTAGCCGCGCCCTGCGGCGGTTGGCCGGAAACCGGCAGCTGGCTCGCCAGCGGGCAGCGGCGTGGTCCCAGAATCCGGCGAGCTTGGACGAAGAGCGTTATTTGGCTGACATTGAGCGAATCGGCAAAGGCCGCTTTGCTCAACATCTAGCCACCACCTTCCGGGGTAACGCTTGCCCCCGGTACATCCGTGCCGCCATCAAACATGTCGCCCGTCAGATCCGTCCTCGGTCGTAAGTCTTACCGGCAACTCGCCCGGGATTTTGATGACAACCCGGGCCAGCGAGCCGCGTACGAGTCCACGGGCAATTGCGTCATCCTGGCTGGTCCAGGCAGTGGAAAAACTAAGACCTTGACTGTCAAGCTTGCACGCATGGCAGCGGAAGACGTTCGCGCACCGCGCGGCATCGCCTGCTTGACATACAATTTGGAGTGCGCCGCGGAATTGCGGCGGCGGCTGGGAGAGCTCGGTATGGATGGAGCGCGCAACCTCTACGTCGGCACCGTTCATTCGTTCTGTCTACGCCACGTCCTGCTGCCCTACAGCCGACTCTCGGACGCGCCGCTGCCCGCGGGAGCCTCCGTCGCCAGCTCAGCCGACGCCGACAGGATCTTTTCGGGATCGGTCAAGCATGTCATCAGCGCCGACGAACGTCCGGAGCGATTCCACACACGATGCTCGACCTACCGGCGGAACTTTCCGGATCGATCTTCCGCGGCGTTTCTTGAAACCGATCCGGAGACGGCTGAGCTGGTTTTGGATTACGAAGGACGGCTGCGCACCGCGGGCAAGATCGACTTCGACATGATGGTGCTAGAAGGGCTGCGTCTGATCGAGAAGCACGCTTGGGTGCGTAGGGCCATCGAGGCCAAGTTCCCGATCCTCGCTGTTGACGAGTACCAAGATCTCGGACTTCCGCTCCACCGCATCGTTTTGAGCCTGTGTTTCAAAGCGGGCATCAGGCTCTTGGCTGTGGGCGATCCCGACCAATCGATCTACGGGTTCGCCGGTTCGCAACCAAACCTGCTCGTCCAACTCGCCGCACGCCCCGACGTGGAGTCGATCCGTCTGGAGTTTAATTATCGATCCGGTTCGACGATCGTAGGCATGTCGGAAGTCGCCCTCCGGGAGACGCGCGGCTACCAGGCCAAGTCGCAGCATAGAGACACCATCGACTTCCATGAGGACGAAGGGGGAATCGAAGCCCAGGCGAGCGTCATCTGCGAAAAAATTATCCCGGAAGTGCGGCGGCTCCAGCCAGACATGAAATTAGGTCAAATCGCCGTCCTGTACGTCGACAAATACGACGCCGAGGTGATCGCCACGCGGATGACAGCCGCAGGCCTGCCTTTCGCGCGGGTGGACCCGGGGGGACCGTACCCGCGCACGCCTCTGACACGCTGGCTGGAGGCAGCTGCTGCGTGGTGCGCAGGAGGCTGGGAGCGAAAGCGTCCGCGGCTTTCAAACTTAGTCCAGGAGTGGCTAGCCTCTCACCGGCCGCTCTTGCTCAACGCGAGGGATCAACGCGCCTGCGAGTCGGAGATCGCCGGCTTTTTGTTTGGACATCGCCAGCCGGATTTGTTGCTGTCCGACTGGCTCGAAGCGCTCGTCGCCGAAACGTCGCTCGGGCGGGCGTTGCACCAACCGATGGCCTTGGAGGACGAGCGCGACAACTTCGAGCGCCTGCAAACGATCTGCAAAGAAGGTTTTTCCCTCCACGGGGCCACCCTCGCAAAGTTCGCCCGAGAAGAAGGGGTCACCGACCAAGTCAAACTCGTCACTTTGCACAGTGCCAAAGGGTTGGAGTTCGACGTGGTCATCATGATGGGCATGGACCAAGGACGGATGCCTAAGTTTTCGGCTGAAACCGGGGAGGGACTGCGTGAACAACGACGGCTGTTTTACGTAGGACTGACTCGGGCGCGTCACGCGGTGCACATGACGTTTTCAGGTTGGTACAGGGGGCCCACTGGGCGCATCTGGCAAAAAGGGGCATCCCAATTTGTGATCGAGATTTATCAAAGAATGCAAACCGCGAGTTAGAGGTAGCCTGGCTCGTCCGATTTTCACACGACCTTCAGCTATGCCAGCAGCACGGAATAAGAACGCGGCGAAAGCGCGGCTAGAAAAATGCTCAGCTACTTTCCCAAAGCTCCTCGAAGATTATGAGCGGGACCATCCCGAGTGGCGGTTCGAAGTTCTGTACTGGCTACTCGAATGGGGATTGAAATCGCTACAGGGTTACCTTGCATCCAGCAAGAAATCAGGGATCAGCTGGGACTCACCGTACGTGGAAATCCGCTTCCCCGTGGATTGTGTCTGGTCCGAAACTTCCACCGCCCAGGAGCCAAGCTTCACGCTTCAGAGCGGACATCTGAGCATCGCAGACATGAAAGACGAAAAGGCTGCGGACAAGGCTTTGTCGCGGCTGTTGATCAGACACCTAGAAATTGTCGCTTTGCAGGAGTGGACCAACCGATCGTCGTTCGAGCAGCGAGGGGAAAAGCTTCAACCCATCCTCAGTGCCGTTCAGATCGAAGAATTGGATAAGATCAGCGATCCTGAGAAACGCAAAAAAGCTGGCGAGGCTCTGTTTTGGCCGCAAAGCTTCGGAGCGGGAACGATCGATTACGGGGAGATCGTAGAGGGACAAACCATCAGTAAGGAGAACGCCGAACAGCTTGCCGCCATCGCGCCTCCGCTGGTTAGTCTGCCGCTTGATATCGATGGTCACAAGATTCGCTTGATCACCATCTTCGAGGTCAAACCGCTGATCGCGATCGCAGACACCAAACAAGCATACTTCCCGCTTACGGTCGGCTTGGCAATCCAAGCGTGGGAGGGTGAGAGCGCCGATGAGCGATGGCTGGAGCAGCCATGGATTTGCTTGGAGAAATGGGAAGACTGCGACCGCCAAGCCATTTGGCCGTTGCTGTACCAGTTGATCGAAGTGGCGCTGGACGAGCTCGGGCCGAAGTCGCCCCCAGAGATGGAAGAGGCAGTTCTGTCCGTCAACGCAGTCCTCAAAGTTGTGGGGCCTAAAGGTGACAGTGCGATGATGCAAAAAGCTATTGCCAGCCTCACCGCCAGCCTCCAGGCAGTAGGAAACATCGCAAAACTCGAAATCACCCACGGCGACCACTCGGGCACCGACCCAGCTATGAGGCAGCATTTGGAAACACTGGTGGCAGCAGTACAAAGCCCTCGCAATTACGACGAGAAGGGTAGGGCGCTCGAATCGCTCGTCACCGCACTTTTCAAATCAGTGGCGGAGTTTGACGTGACCTCTCGGGAAAAGACCCAAACGGAGGAGATCGATCTATGGATCACGAACAACTTCGACGCGGGGCCCTTCCGTAGGGAAGGAGGCGTAATCATCGTGGAGTGCAAGAACTGGCGCGGGAAGTGTGGAAAAAACGAGTACATCTCTCTGCGAGCGAAGATGGCGAACCGAGGCAGCCGCTGCACGTTGGGTTTCCTGGTGTCCTGGAACGGTTTTGCTAGCACGGTGACCAAGGAGATGCTCCGTGCGTCCCAGGACCATTCTCGGATTGTTCCGCTAAATGGAGAGTGGCTGCGCGAGGCCGTGTCGTCCAACAACTTCAAGGGTATGCTGATCGAAGCATACCAACGGTCATTGATGATCTGACCTTTCTGATCTTCAAAACAGATCTCAGGCGCAGCGATGCCGAAGATGTGTTCCTGGATCGGCTGTCGCTTCTTTGGTGGCACAAACGCACACACGGAATTGAACTTTGGACTGCGCTGGCGAGCGACTCGGCACACCCTTGCACCCAAAAACGAAAAATGGAGGATTTTCAGACTAATCCGCGCGAGCATCGAGAAGCTCGGCTTCCGCTGGGAGGACACCAAAATCTTACTTAACGGGCAAGTACACTTCGACTACATGGGCGGTGCCGCCGAGAGCCTGCGCGAGACGCACGCCAAAAACTTGGTCGTGGAAGGCGACATCGACATGGTCGAAGCGGTGGGCGCACACCCATTACTTCATTTTACCTGAGACTACGTCTTCTAGAATTCGTTGAACCGAAGCCCGATCAAAGGGGAGGCCGTTCATCCACGCGAGTTGGTGCAGCCTTCCAAGCACGTCGTCCAAACCACTGGTCTTTGTCGCAACCTTGAGCCGAGTCTTGATGATGGCGTATTCCTTCCACGGTTGCAGCCGTAGATCATATCCCGCTTTTTGATTGATCTCGTCTGCCAGCATCTGAACGTAAG
>CAXTVY010000204.1:0-8299 GCA_964247665.1 uncultured Chthoniobacterales bacterium
ATCGTACATCGCGTGGTTTTGCCTGCTGGCGTTGCTGGGCGGCGGCGTGCTCGCGGTGGTCGGCCACTGGTATGCGGGCCGTCTGCGCGAGCGCACGACGGGACCCGTCGCGCCGGGCGTGCGGGTGGCGGGCGTTTCCACGGAGACCGACGCGCGTCCGGCGCGCGAGGTCGCGTTTGCCATCGGCGTGCTGATCGTGCTGATCTTCTCAAAGTATTTCTACCTGGCGAGCATGACGAACTATTATCAGTTCTACCTGATCGACCGCTTCGGGCTGACGGCCCCGCAGGCGCAAGTGCATCTGTTTATCTTCCTGGCCGCCGTGGCGGTGGGGACCATCGTCGGCGGGCCGGTCGGAGACCGGTTCGGGCGCAAACTCGTGATCTGGGTGTCGATCCTGGGCGTCGCGCCGTTCACGCTGGTTCTGCCACACGTGGGTTTATTCTGGACGTGCGCGCTCTCGGTGGTCATCGGTCTGATCCTGTCCTCGGCGTTCTCGGCGATCCTCGTGTACGCGCAGGAACTCGTGCCCGGCCGCGTGGGGTTGATCTCGGGGCTGTTCTTCGGGTTCGCCTTCGGCATGGGCGGCATCGGCGCGGCCACCCTCGGCGTACTGGCCGACCGCACGAGCATCGGCTTCGTGTTCGAGGTCTGCGCGTACCTGCCCCTGCTCGGGTTGCTGACCGCCCTGCTGCCCGATACCGCCGCGCCGCGACCGCCCCACATTGTCTGAAACATTTTGCTCGACAACCGGCGGCGCACCCGGAAGATAGCGCCCGTCTATGGCTATCCACTCCCGCGGGTTCGTGCTGGGGTTCGTTTGCGCGGTGCTCGCCCTCTGCCCGGCGCGGCCGGCCCGGGCGCAGTTCACCCTGTACGGCGCACAGGCAGGGTTCAACGTCCCCTTCTACACGATCAACCCGGCCACCGCCGCGCTGACCACTGTCACCAGCCAGAACAACGCCTTCTACGCCGGGCTGGACGCCCAACCGGGCACGGGCACGCTCTACGCGGCGGCGGGCTCGTTCCTCTACACGGTCAACCCGGCCACCGGCCAACCGGCGAGCATGACATCGTTCACCGGCGACGGTGCGGGCGACGTGTACAGCCTTTCCTTCGCGCCCGACGGCGCGCTCTACGGCCTGGGCAACGGCGACGGCAACCTGTACACCGTGGACCCGGCCACCGCCGCCACGCAACTCGTCGGCACCTCCAACCAGTTCATCTTCGGCCTGGAGTTTGGCCCGGACGGCACGCTCTACGGCTGCGGCGAAGACCTGTACGTGATCGACCCCGCCACGGGCGCGGCCACGGACCGGGGCCAGTTGCTGGTGAGCAACGCTGCCTTCGCCCTGTTCAACGACCTGGACTTCGCCCCTGACGGCACGCTCTACGGCATCACCGACAGCCTCTCGGGCAACAACACCGATTCTCTCTACAGCATCGACCCGGCGGCAGTCACCACCACGCTGATCGGCGTGACGGGAGGCAACGTGGGAGCCATCGCCTCGATCCCCGTGCCCGAGCCGGGGACCTGGACGTTCCTGGCGCTCGGCGGCCTGGGGGGCCTCGGCCTGCTCCGCCGCCGCTTGGCGGCCGGTGCCTGACGGCAGCCACCCGTCCCGGGGCCGCATGTTCACCGGACCCGGCGCGTGCTGGCGGCATCCCCGCCGGCCGCTGGCGGGCGTGGCGCTGGCGGCGGCCCTCGGCATCCTGCTGGCGGAAGCCCTGCGGCGGTGGTTTCCCACGTTTGCGGACCATCCCGGTGTCGCCGCCGGAGCCGTGCTGGGCTTGGGTGCCGTGTTTTGCCTGTGCCCGCGCCCCTGGACCTTCTGGCCGCTGGTCGTGGCGGGCTACGGGGCGCTGCACGGGCTCTGCTGCGCCCCGGTGCCCGCGACCGTCCTCGCCGCACGGATCGCCGCCGCCGTTGATGAAACCCAGCGTTGCATCATCCAGGCGGAGGGCACGATCCTCGACGTGCCGCGCCGCTTCCCCGCCCCTGCATCCGCGTCGGGCCGGGACCCTGCCGACTCACCGTGGCGGTTCACGCTGGGGCTGGCGTCCGCCGGGGTCGGCGGGGTGCGTTGGGAAAGCCACGCCCGGGTCAGCGTCGCGTGGCGCGGCGGCCCGGCCACGCTCGCCGCCGGGGACCGGCTCGCGCTCACGGGCACGGCGGCCAACCTCGCGCCGCCGCGCAACCCGGGCGAGTTCGACCTGGCGGGCTGGCGGCGGCGGCACGGGGTCTTCTCGGAGGTCCGCGTGCAGGGCCTCGCGGACGTGGAAATTTTGCCCGACGCCGGGTCTTCGCTGGACCGCGCCCGCGCCCGGCTGTCCGCGCTCGCCGCACGCTGCCACGACGCCATCGCAGCCTGTCTGGCGCGCGACCTGGACGACTCACCCGACGTGCGCGCCGTCGTCGGCACGATGCTCCTGGGCCTGCACGGCGACCCGGGCCTGGGTGACGATTTGGAGGGGCTGTTCCAGCGCACGGGCACGCTGCATTATTTCGCCGTGGACGGGCTCAAGCTGGCGCTTTTCGCCGCGTTGTGCCTGCGCGTGCTCGGGTTCAGCGGGCTCTCGCGCGCGGCGGTGCAGCGCCTGGTGCTGCCGCTGCTGGGCGCGTATGCGCTGGCGGCAGGGCTGGGACCGGCGAGCCTGCGCGCGGTGTTCATCGCCGCCGTGCTCGTCGGCGGCGCGTGGCTGGACCGACCGGCACGGCCCGGCAACGGGTTGGGCGCGGCGGCGGCGTTGCTGCTGCTCTGGGACACGCGCAGCCTCTTCGACACGGGCTTCCAACTCACGTTCCTGGTCGTGCTGGCCATCCTCGCGCTCGCGCCGCCCCTGGCCGAGCGCCTGCGGCGGCTCGGCGCGCCGGACCCGTTTCTGCCGCGCCTGCTCTATACCCGCGCTCGGGTCGCCTGGGCATGGTTGCGGGGCGGGGCGGTGGACCCCGGGGCGGTCGCGCTGGCGGCGTGGCTCGGGTCGCTGCCGGTCATGCTGTGGACGTTCGGCTGGGTGTCGCCGGTGTCGCCGCTGGCCAACGTCGTGTCGTTCCCGCTGGCGTTCGTGGTGTTGTCGCTGGGCGTGCTCTCGCTGGCGGGCGGCTGGCTGTCGGCGGCGTGGTCCGTGTGGATGAACAACGCGAACTGGCTGGCGGCGAAAGCGTTCCTCGCCGTGGTGCGCGCCTGCGACGCCGTGCCCGGCGGCAGCCTGCACGTGGGCGACCCGGCCTTATGGCACTGGACGCCGCCCGCCGCCGAGGTCACGCTGCTGGACACCTCCGGCCAGGGCTACGCCACCCACATCCGGGTAGCGCACGGGGGCGACTGGCTGCTCGACACGGCGCGCGCGGCGGGATACAGCCGCGTGGTCCGCCCCTACCTGCGTGCCCGGGCCGTGGAGCGGCTCGGCGGCGGCCTGATCTTGACCCAGGGCGACGCACCGCACCTTGCCGCCGCGCCGCTCGTGCTCGACGACTTCCACCCGGGACGGCTCATCGAAGCGGCCCCGCCGTCGGCGCGCTCGCCCGCCGTGCGCGAACTGCGGCAGGCGCTCGCCACGCGCGGCGGTCCGCCGGAAACATTCCTGCGGCGCGGCGACGGCTTCGCGCTCGGCCCGGGGGTATGGGCGCGCGTGTTGTCGCCTGCGGATAGTCCAATGAAAGGTCAATCGTCCGCTGCCGCCCGCGCCTTGATCGTGCGGGTGGACACGGCGGGCTGGCGCGTGTTGTTCCTGCCCGGCGGCGCGGACGAAACTCTGCTCGCCAGCGGGGCAGCCGACAATGATTTCCGCTGCGATGTGCTCATCTCTCCCACATCACCCACACCCGGGTGGCTCCACGCCGCCGCACCCGGCTGGGTGTTGCTCCAGGACGGCGGCGGCCCACCCGGTGTACCCGCGCCGTCCAATGTTCTCTCGCAACGGCAAAGCGGTGCGCTCACGTTGAGCCTCTATCCCGACCGGCTCGAAGCACGCGGCTTTCTCGAAGGCATCGAGTGAAGGACTGGTTGTCACGAGATGGCTAGGATGAGTCTGATAACTAGTGGATGTTATCCCGGCGTCTTATTTCACACCATTTTGGCGTTTAATCCAGCTTGCCACGGAGTTGGGATGCATGGAACACGCCATCAACATGGACCTCGTTGTACCGGTTCCCTCCGAACCGGGCAAGCCGAACAGAGGGTGCAGGCAGCACCGCCGAACGTGAAATGTTGACCAAATGGTCCATTTACGCCTTCGCCTCGCCCGCCGCGTAGAAGGGATTGTGCTTTATTTCCTTCCCCACGGTCGTCACCGGCCCATGCCCGGGGCAGATCACCGTGTCCTCGGGCAGCGAGAGGATGTGCGCGCGGTTCGCCGCGAGCGCGCCCGCGTACTTCTCCGGCGCGACGCCGCCCATCGACGCCGAGAACATCGCGTCGCCCACCACCGCCACGCCCGGGGTCAACCCGGCGATGACGTAGGTCGTGCCGCCCGGCGAATGCCCCGGGGTCAGCCGCGCCGTGATCGTCAAGCCGCCGACCATGAAGCGTTCGCCGTCCTCGATGAGCGTCGCGCCGTCGAGCGGCTCCAGTTCCGACACGTACACGGGTGCGTCCGTCTCGGCCTTGAGCCGGTCCAGGTCAGCGATGTGATCCTCGTGCGTGTGGGTCAGGAAGATGGCGTCGAGCTTGAGCCGTTTCTCGCGCAGGGTCTTGAGGATGGCCTGGCAATCGCCGCCCGTGTCGAACGCCGCCGCCCGGCCGCCATCCTGGTCCCAGGCGAGGTAGAAATTGACGGTCATGTCGCCGCCAAAAGGTTGGTTGTACGCCGCCAGCGTGGGCGGCTGCGTCACGTCGCCCGGCGTCCATTCGCCGCGCGCGAGGTCGAGCAGGGCCGGGGCGTAGAGGTCCAGCGCACGGGCGATGCGCGCGATGCTGTCGGCGTCGTCGAGCTTGCCGCCCTGGAACGCCTCGACGGCCTCCAGGCCGACGCCAGCCTTCTGGGCGAGCTGGGATTCGCTCAGGCGCAGCCCGCGCCGGGCCTTGCCGAGCACGTCGGTGAATTGGTCTTCAAGAGGAATGGGCATAAAGCGGAGGGATGCAGGATACAGGATGCAGGATGCAGGATGCAGAGCCCATCCGCGAAAGCCTGATGTTGCTGACAAGTTCAGCGAAGCGCGACGATTCTCAACCCACTGATTTCAAGGCGATGCTTTCCGCCATCCTGCATCCTGCATCCTGCATCCTGCATCCTGCATCCTGCATCCTGCATCCTGCATCCCTCCGCTATCACTTCTCGCTCTCGATTGTCACCGTCTGCCCACTACCCACGATGCGCAGGATCACCTGCGCCGGACGAATCTCCATCACCTCGTAGCGCGTGTTCGCCGCGTCGCGCGGCAGGGTGAACTCCTGGCCCTGGCGCACGGGAATCGTCGAATGGTCGATCCGGTACACCAGCAGCGCCGTCGCGTCCGGGCTGTTGGCGGGCATCCCTTTGATCAACACCGTCTTGCGCCCCGTGTCCACGTTCGCCAGCGTCAGTTCGGACACGTCCAGTTTGTGGCCCGTGTCCTTCTCGAAGATCGTCCGCGCCCGCAGCTTGACCACCTTGTACGGCTGCCCGCGCACCCGCCCGCCTTCCTCGACCTCCTCGGTGCGCGCCGTCTCCTCGCCCCCGCCGCCACCCTGCAACCCGCCGCCCCCGCCGCCTTTTTCCTGCACGGACAACTCGATCTTGCCCCCCTTGCCCACGCCGCTGAACTCGATGGGGAACCGCTCGCCCTCCACCCGCCGCAGCCGCAGCTTCGTGTAGTACGGCGGATGCGACTTCGGGTCGTTCGGGTCCGTGCCCGCCGCCAGTTCCTCGTCGTTGGTGAAGCCGTCCCCGTCGTCGTCCTGGCCCGTGTCCTTCTTGAGCACGCTGACCGGCTCCACGCCGTTTTCCTTGAGCCACGCCTTTTCCATCGCCACGCTGGCGAGTTCCACCGGCGTGGCCCCGGGCGATCCCGCCGGGCTGGCCGCTCCCGGGCTGGCTGCCGGGGCGGGCGAGGCCGGAGGCGTCGCTGCCACGAGGGCGGGCTTGCCGGCGGTGGGGCCGTCCAGCAGCTTGGCCACGTCGGGATGCCCGTTCTGGAGCGCCAGCACGCTCGCGCTGGCCCCGTCGCCGTTGACCGGGTGCACATCCGCCCCGCGCGCCAGCAGCAGCTCGACGATGGGCGTCTTGCCGTAGGTCGCCGCGTACATCAGCGCCGTTTGCTTGTTCTCGATGGTGGCGTTGACCTTGGCCCCTTTGTCCAGCAACAACCCGGTCAGTTTGACGTTGCCCAGCAGCGCCGCCACGGTCAGCGCGCGGTCGAGCTGGCCGTCGCGGGCCAGCGCGTCGCGGCTGGTAGCCAGCAGCGCGTCCACCACGCCGTCGAACCCGCCGTTGACGGCCTTGAGTAGCGCCGTGCGCCCCTGGTGGTCGCGCACGCGCACGTCGGCGTTGGCCTCGACCAGCGTGCGCACGCTCCCGGGCTGGTTGGCCTCGGCGGCGAGCGTCAGGGCGCTGTCGCCCTCCTTGTCGAGCAGGTCGGGCTTGGCGTTTTCGTCGAGCAGGGTCTTGAGCACATCGGTCTTGCCCGCGACGGCGGCGGCCATCAGCGCGGTGTAGCCGCGCGGGTCGGGAGCGTTGCGGTCCATGCCCGCGCGCAGGTAGGCGGTGACGAGCGTGTTGTCGCCCTCGGCAGCGGCGCGCACGAAGTCCTGCGGGCTGTAGGCGTGTTTGGAATGCTCGATCTGCTGGCGCGCCGCGTCGCGTCCGCCGCGCCCGCAGCCCGGCAGCAGTCCCAGCAGCAGGGCACACACGGCGGCCAGCGGCAGACCCGGGGAGGAAAAAGGACGACGCGGCATGGCGACAACGATTCGGTCAGTCCCGCGCGCGCGCAACCGGGAAAAATTTGGAGCCTTTGTTCCGCGCTCGTGCCGGTTTCGGCACGCTGCTCCCGGCACTCGGCCATAGTGGGGTCTTACCTCGCGGGGTTCCTCCAATCAGTCTCGGTGTAGAAGACCACCGAGTACCAAGACTCCTCTAACCGCCGCACGCGGGGCACCAAGACCGGGTCCGGGGTAAACACCACGCCGGGAGAACCGTTCTCGGCCGCCGCTGCCAACGAATTGTGCGGATCGAAAACCACATAGACCGTCGTGTTGCCAGCACCGGCAAAGCCCCACCCATCCCATTCCAGATGCTTCCACTCGCCGTCGCCACGGTCCCTTTGCGCCAGAACCCGGGCCTTGAAAGTTCCCGACCACAGGAACCACCGCACCGTCGGGCGGACAGCGTCGTAGTCTTTCACCAAGCCAAAGGACACCGCGCAAAAGGCCAGGAGGATCAACAGGACCGCCAGTCGCCGTCCTTTGCTGAAGATCACGCCGACCAGCAGGGCCAGACCGATGATCGACGCCAGCAGGAAATAGGAAATAACCCCGGCCACACTGACAAGCCCGAGCGGAAGAACGACGACGATCACGCCAAAGGCAGCAAAGTACGCCCCCCGCCCGGTGAACCGGCCTGTCTTTTCCTCGGTCATCGCCGCCCCATCCTTGCGGAGGCTCCCCGGGATGAAAAGAAGATTCCGGACGCGCAATCCGGGGAAAATCGCTCCCCAGCCCGGTCGGCGGCCAGACGACAAAAATCGACGCCCGGCGCGTTCTTTTCGGGCGACGTTCCGGCGGCTCGCGGGTTGTGTAAAGCCGTAGCATGGCGATTGCTCCGCACCAGCCTGCGAGGGGCCCCAGGCAGAGGGCTGCTCTGTTCGCTGCTGCCTACGTTGCCTCCCCTGAAGTGGAGCTTCACTCGCGAGGTTGCATCCCCCCTCAGGTGCCCGGTTCCCATCATGTAGGAGGGCACTGAGTCCCGCGCCTTGGAGCCGGCCTTGGCTGCAGAGGCCTTGCTGCCAGCGACTGCAGGGGGGCTGCCGACGTGGCTGCCTGAGGGACTGCTGCCTGCGCAAGGCATGGCCAACGCCTATCGTGGGGATTCAGCAGTCTGATCAAGGCAGCAGAGGCATGCATGACCAGCAGTAGCTCGACAGGTTGAGCACTCGATAATGGCCAAAACCTCCAGCTCTAGCTTATGGCAACCATTGCTTAGTATGGACAGGAAGGCCGGCACAAACAGCTCCACTCTGAGCTTTGATGCTGATGGAAGTGCTGAAGCTCTGCCCCGCCTGCGGTTGGTCACTCTGATCCTGGCTGGAGGCGGGGCAGTTCGGGTTGGTAACTTCAAGAGGGCCTCATCAACAAAGGCAGAGGTCGAACCTGCAGCGCTGTCC
>CAXTVY010000205.1:0-8297 GCA_964247665.1 uncultured Chthoniobacterales bacterium
GCCCGAGGCTCTTGACCAGGTGCGCCACCTCCATCGACACGGCCACGCCCGCACCGTCGTCGATGGCCCCGGTGGCGAGGTCCCACGAATCCAGGTGGCCGGACACGATGACCACCTGTTCGGGATGCTCGCTGCCTTTGAGGTCCGCGATCACGTTGAAACTCGGCGCGTCGGGCAGCGTCTGTGGGGTGAGCACGAGGTGCATCCGCACGGTGCCCTGCGCCGCGAGCGCGGCGATAAGGTCCGCGTCCTCGACGGTCACGGCAGCGGCAGGAATCTTCGGGGCGTCGGGCGCGTAGCGGGTCTGGCCCGTGTGCGGCAGCCGGTTGGCCCCGCCGCCGACGGAGCGCACCAGCGTCGCCACGGCCCCGAGGCGCGCGGCGGCGCTCGGGCCGATGGCGCGATAAATGACCGCCTGCCCATACGCTTGGCCGCCCTGCCCGACGGACGCCATGCGCTCGTCGAAGGCGTGGTTGAGCAGCACGATCTTGCCCGCCACCTTATCACGGCCCAGCGCGTTGAGTTCGTGGAAGTCGTTGACCGAGATGACCTCTGCCGTCAGTCCACCGGGCGGCGTGGCGACGCTCGGCCCGAGGGCGGTCAGCACGATTTTCTGCGTCGTGCCCTCGGCCTGGCCGGGGTATTCGATCAGCGCCGCCGTTTCCTCGCCGCGCACCCAGTGCGGCACCAGGACGGGCTCCAGCGTGACCTCCAGCCCGAGCGCCTTCATCTCGTCGGCAACGTACTCGACGGCCTTTTGCGCCTGCGCCGAGCCGGTGATGCGCCCCCCGATGTTGTTGGCGAGATGCGCGACCTCCTTGTAGGCATAGTCGCTGTGGACGGCGGCCTGCTGGATGCGGGCGAGGTCCGCCAGCGTCTGCTCGGAATATGGCGCGGGCGTGGGTACCGGGGAATCAATGGCGACTGGTGTCTGGGCGGAGCCAGTGAAGACCGGCAGGGTCACGACCGCCGCCAGAAGAAAAGGAAGCCTGCGCATGAGCAAGAGGCGTAGCGTTTGGGTGGCGTGTCAAGTGTGCCCGTGGACCCCACGCAATTCTGGCGGAGTCGATCCCGCCGATCATCATTGACGGCGCGCGAAAACTACCTTGCCGTCGAGGTTCTTGCCGTCCAGCGCCTTTCCATCAGCGGAGAGCACGACAAAATCCTCGCCGTGCTTCCATTTGAACACGTAATTTCGCCCCTCGGTTGTGGTCGAGAGATAATGCCAGGTTCCATGTCTGTCTCCTTTGCAGTCACTCCCGGCACCGAGGTCCACGTGCATCGTCCCAGCCCACAGCCAATGACCCGCCACCGGGTCCACCCCGCCGGGCGGCCCGGGCGCGGCGACCGCAGGGGTGGCCGCGACGTTGGGCACCGGGGCAACCGGGGGCAATGGCGCGGCCCAGGCACCGCTCTGGCGCTCGACCTCGCGCTCGCGCAGGTAAAGCGCAGCAATATCCTTGCGCAGAATTTCGGCGCGCTGGGTCCAGGCATTTTTCTGGCTGCCCAGGAAGAAATCATCGCTGGCCTGTGTTTTCGCCGTGCCGTCAGCGGCACCGCCGCGAGGTTGTGCCGCCTCGGAACTGCGTGTGGCAAGGGCCCCGCGCAAGGCCGCCACGGCGTTTTGCCGCTCGGCGATGGCGGCGTTGAAGGCATCACAAATCCTCTGCGCCAACTGGAACGCGGGCTTGCGCTCGGCGGGTGCCATTGCCATGCCGTCCGCGTAGCCCGCTTTTAGGCTGGCGATGACTTCGGTCTGGGTAAACGCCGACTCCCCTAGCGGCACGAGAATTTTACCCAGGTGAGTGTCCAGGAAAGGCTGCAAGCTGGTGCTAGGAGCGGCGGCGGGGTTGACCGTGGGCGCAGCCTCGGTCGGCAGCGCCGGAGGCTCTGGCGCAGGCGTGGCGAGGGCCGACCCGGGCGGCGGGTCAGACGGGTGCTTGCGTTTGGCTTCGACCGGCGAGGCGAACAGGCACACCCCGAGACAGCAGAGAAGCAACCAGCAACGACTTTTCACGGCCAGCAGAGAAAGCATGGCACCCAGTATTGGGAGACCGAGTCTTGCTGTCCAGACCCGATTCGTGGTTTTGCCTACCCTGCGAAACGGGTTGGCCGCAATGAATGGTTGCTGCCCGCGCAAAATCTTGCGCATGGTGCTATCGTCGCCGCATGGGCCTGCTTCCTTCCTGCTTCAAACGCCTCTCCCGCCTCGCGCTGGCAGTTCTCGCCGCCGCGTTTCTCATCCCCACCGCGCCATCCCTGCGCGCGCAGACCCCCACCCCGCTGCTGCAACCCGACAAGGTGCCGTTCGATTTCTACGAGCGCGGCCCCTACCACCCGGATGTCCCCCGCCCGGCCACGCTCCTGGGCTACGAGCCCGGCGAGTTCCACACGACCTACGCCAACTACGAACGCTTTCTGCGCGAACTCGCCCCCAAGACCGACCGCCTGCGCCTGACCACACTCGGCCAGACGCCCGAGCACCGCCCGCTCTACCTGCTGGCGGTCTCCAGCCCGGAGAACCTCGCCAAGCTTGACGCCATCAAGGCCGACGTGGCCCGGCTCGCCGACCCGCGCACTTGCAGCCAGGCCGACGCTGATGCCATCGCCGCCCGCTCCCCGATGATCGTGTGGCTGAGCTACAGCATCCACGGGGACGAGTCGTCCGCGTTCGAGGCCGGGATGCAGGTGCTCTACCAACTCACCGCCAGCGACGACCCGAAGATCGTGGACGCGCTCAACAAATGCGTGGTCCTCATCAACCCCGCGCAGAATCCTGACGGCCACGAGCGCTTCACCGCGTGGTACAACGCCGAGGGTCTCGGGAGGCCGGAAGCCTTTGCCTACGAACACCACCAGCCCTGGGGCATCTATGGCCGGTTCAACCACTACGGCTTCGACCTCAACCGCGACCTCCTGCCCGGCTCGCAGATCGAGAGCCGCGCGGCCATGGCGGCGTTCCTCGACTGGCATCCGCAGGTCAACGCCGACCACCACGGCGAGACGAAGAATTTCTTCTTCCCGCCCCCCGCCATGCCCGTCAACCAGGCCCTGCCGCACGACGAAACCGAGCACTGGCAGAGCCTCCTGGGCCAGGGCAACGCGGCGGCGTTCAACCGTTATCATTGGCTCTATTACAACCGCGACGTGTTCGACCTGTACTATCCCGGTTATTGGGATAGCTGGCCCTCCCTGCACGGCTCGACCGGCATGACCTACGAGAGCGACGGCGGCGGCAAGCGCGGCTTCAACTGGCGGCGCGACGACGGCACCATCGAAACCCTGCGCGAGGCCATCGCCAAGCACTTCACCGCCAGCCTCGCCACCGTGGAAACCAGCGCCGCGCACCGCGAGGACCGGCTCAAGGATTACTACCGGTTCTACGCCACGGCGATTTCCGAGGCGCAGGCGGGCAAGGATGGCCTGCGGCAGGTGGTCATCGCGCCGGGCAGCGATCCCGGCACGACCGCCGCGCTCGTCGCCAACCTCCTGCGCCACGGCATCGAGGTGCGGCGCACGACTGAGAAATTCACGCTGCCCAACGCCCGCGACTACCTCCCCGCCGCCAACCCGGCCCCGGCACCGGCGGCGCGCGACTTCCCGGCGGGCAGCTACGTCGTCGATCTCGCCCAGCCCCAGGGGCGGGTCGCCCGCACCTTGTTGAGTCCCGACGCGCCGCTGGACGCGGCGTTCGTCAAACGCCAGCAGGAGCGGCAGGCGCGCAACCTCAAGCGCGGGCGGCACGAGCCGGACGAGGGGGCCGAGTTCTATGACATCACCGCGTGGTGCCTGCCACTGGTTTTCGGGGTGGACGCCGCCTACAGCGCGGACGCGCCTGCTGCCCCCGCGCCGGGCGAGTTCGTCCGGTTCGCGGGCCACGGCGCGGTCACGCTTTCTGACCGCCCCGGTCCCGGCGGGCAGGAACACGTTGTCCCGCTACTTTCCGGCGCGGCGGCTGCCCGGGCCATCACGGCGTATCTCTGGACGCCCGAGACCGAAGGCGCATACCGCCTGGCCTTTAAATTGTTGCAGGAGGGCTACCACTTGGCCACGTCCACCGAGCCCATGCGCGCCGGGGGCAAGGATTATCCACGCGGCACGTTGCTGGCGCGCGTCGAACGCAATCCCGCCACGCTGCACGCGCGGATCACCGACCTGGCGAGAGACTTTGCCGTCTCTGTCAGCACTGCCGACACCGCTTACGTGGATAAGGGCAACGTCGGCCCTGGCTCGGAGGAAGTCATCTCCTTGAAAGCGCCCAAGGTCGCGCTGATCGCGGGCGATGCCGTCGCGCAGACAAGCTACGCGGAGATTTCCTACCTGCTGGGCAAGGACATGGGCGTGGAGTTCGTGCCCATGAGCGTCGATGCCTTCAAGAAAACGCGCATGGCTGATTTCAACGTCCTGATCATGCCTGACGGCAGCGCCAAGGCGTATGGCGCGGAGTTCGACAAAGACGGCGTGGATAAGCTCAAGGATTGGTGCAAGGACGGCGGTACGCTGATTTGCGTCGGCGGCGCGGCCGGGTTCGCAGCCGACAAGAAGGTCGATCTGACCGGCTCGCGCGTCGTGGGCGCATCGACCCTCGCCCTGGAAGACAAGGACGACGCGGATGACGATGCCAGCGACGACAAGGCCGACAGCAAGGATGAGGATGCCGCGTCCGGCAAGCCGCCCGCCGACAAGGACCACAAGGCCGAAGGCAAGAAGGCCGTCCCCGTGGACAAGGGTGGCGACAAGGACAAACCGGCCGAGGACGCCAAGCCCGACGGCAAGCCCTCCGACGACGAGGGCGGCGACAAGAAGGATAAACCCAAAAAAGGGCAGTTCGACCGCCGCAAGATTCCGCTCGCCGTGCCCGGCGCGATCTTCCGCGGCACGGTCAACCGCGACCATTTCCTGACCTACGGCTATGAGCGCGACACGCTGCCCGTCCTCGTGGACACGGACCAGTTCCTGACCCTGACCAAGCGCGGCGCGAACGTGTTGACCTTCCCGACGGGTGACGATAAAAAAGCGCTCTCCCTGCGGCTGGCCGGCTACATCTGGCCGGACAACACGGACCGCCTCATCCGTGGCACGGCTGCAGTGATCGAGGAGCCGCTGGGCGAGGGCCACGTGATCCTGAGTGCCAACGGCCCGAGCTACCGTCTCTTGTGGCGTTCGACGACCCGCCTCTGGCTCAACGGCCTGCTCTACGCGCCGTCGATCAGCGGGGGCGACGATTAGCCTCGGGCTAGCCGCGCAGCGGCGGCCCGGAGCGCAACTCCGCACGGCGCACTGGCATCGCGCGCGCGATTAAGGGGCATCCGGCCCCTTCCCAACCGCCATGCCCCGCACGCTCATCAACGTTTCCAACCGCCTGCCCGTCACCTTGGGTACAGACAAAATCACCAAATCCTCCGGGGGGCTGGTCGCCGCGCTAGAGGGGCTCTCCGCCGACGAATACGAAGCGAAGTGGATCGGTTGGCCCGGTGGCGCGGTCGAACCGGATAGACAGCCGAAAATCGAAAAAACACTGCTCGACGAGCACGGCTGCATCCCCGTCTTCCTCACCAAAGAGGAGGCTGACGCGCACTACGAAGGCTTCTCCAATTCCAGCGTGTGGCCCCTGCTTCACTACATGCCCAACTACCTGCGCTACGAACCGGCATGGTGGGACGAATACCACCGGGTCAACCAGCGCTTCGCCAACAAGGTCCTCGCCACCGCGCAGGACGGCGACCTCGTCTGGGTGCACGACTACCAACTCCTGCTCGTGCCCGCGATGCTCAAGGCTGCCCGGCCCGACCTGCGCGTCGGCTTCTTCCTGCACACGCCCTTTCCTGCCTACGACATCTTCCGCTGCCATCCCCGGCGGCGCGAATTGGTGGCGGGGATGCTCGGCGCGGACCTGTTGGGCTTCCACACTTTCGGGTATCTACGGCACTTCCGCTCCAGCGCCGCAAACCTGCTCGCCGTCGAAACCGAGATCACCCGGGTTCGCACCGCCGACGGTCACCGCGCGCTGCTGGGCGTGTACCCCATCGGCATCAACGCGCCGAAGTTCGACCAGACGCTCGACGGTCCCGACCATCGGGCACGCCAGGAGAAGTTCCGCCACACATTCGAGGGCAAGCAGATCGTGCTTTCCGTCGAGCGCATGGATTACACCAAAGGTATCCTGCACCGGCTCGAAGCCGTGGATTGCTATCTCGCCGGGTTGGCGGACCGCGACAAGGTGAAGTTCATTTTCGTCAGCGTGCCCTCGCGCGAAGGCGTGGAGGAGTACCAGGAATTGCGCGCCGACGTGGAAGCGCGCATCGGGCGGCTCAACGGTAAATACGCCACGCTGCACAACAGCCCCGTCCATTTCATTCATGGGTCGGTAGAATTCGCGGACCTCTGCGCGCTGTACTCCATCGCCGACGCGGGCCTCGTGACGCCGCTCATCGACGGCATGAACCTTGTCGCCAAGGAATTCCTCGCCTGTCAGCGCGACCACGCCGCCCCGTTGATCCTCAGCGAATTTGCCGGGGCCGCCGAGGAACTCTTTGGCGCGCTGATCGTCAACCCCTACGACGCCGCCGCCGTCGGCGCGAGCATTGCGCAGGCGTTGGCCATGCCGCCCGAGGAAAAGCAAAGCCGCACCGCTCCGATGCACGCGCGGGTCATGGAGCACGATGCCGGACGCTGGGCAAAGGGCTTCATCGACGACCTGGCCGCCCTCGGCGAAAAACCGGGCCACGAAAGCTCACCGGACGACCTCCCCGGCGTTTCGCAGGCCGCGCCCCGGCTCGCCGAGGCCCTGCGCTCCGGCGCGCCCGTGGCGATGTTCTTGGACTACGACGGCACGCTGCGCGACCTCGTGTACGACCCTGCCACCGCCCGGCCCGACGAATCTCTCCGCGCGCTCCTGGACGCTCTCGCCGCACGTTCGCGCCTCGACGTGACGATCATCAGCGGACGCACCCCGGACGATCTTGATGCCTTCCTGGGCTCCTACCCGTTCCGCCTGGTCGCCGAGCACGGGGCGAGCGTCCGGCCACCTGGCGGCTCCTGGGAGCCGCAGGACGAACAGGTGGATTACGGTTGGAAGGCGCTGGTCCTGCCCATCCTGCGCTTGTACGAAGACGGCACACCGGGCAGTACGGTGGAGGAAAAGCGCACGTCGCTGGTGTGGCACTACCGCCGGGTAGATGCGGAGTATGGCGCGTGGAAGGCTAACCAGCTCGCGGAAACGCTCGGGGCCGTCACGGCAAACGCGCACGTGCAGGTGCGCCACGGCAAGAAGATCGTGGAAGTTGTGAGCATGCGAAATTCCAAGGGCTTGGCGGCCAGTGGCATCCTGGCCAAATTCGCCGGGGACCAGCGGCCCGCGCTGGTGCTCTGTGCCGGGGACGACGCGACGGACGAAAGCTTGTTCACGCCCGGGTCCGATGACCTGCTCACCGTCAAGGTGGGAGAGGGCCCGACGACGGCGGCGTACCGCGCCGCCGACCCGGCCGCGTTCCGGCGTTTTCTGCTGGAAGCGCTCGTCACAAGGTGAACAAGGTAGAAATCGTCCGATTTTCGCTTTTCAACCCGCCGACTTTGCCCTTAGCGTCAAGAGTTCCATGCCGTCCAGTCCGTTTTCCGCCCCCCGTCTCCTCGCTTGCCTCTGCCTCGCCGCCGTGGCTCTGGCTTCCGCCACCACCCGCGCCGAGGACACGCCGGTCATCACCATCGCCAAGAGCGGTGGGCAGACCAACCTCGCGCTCCAGCCGCTCGGCGGGGGAGATGGCGCGGCGGCGACCAAGACCCTGACGGACGACCTCGCGCTCGCCGGGGCGTTCGCATTACAGGTCGGTCCGGGCGCGAGCGCCACGTACATCGCGCGCGGCACCGCCGGGGGCGGCAGCCTCCAGGGGACGTTGACCGACCGTGCCGGGGCCAGCCTGCTCACCAAGACGTACAACGGCCCGGCGCGTGCCGCCGCGCACGAGTTCGCCGACGACATCGTGCTCACCCTGACCAAGCAGCACGGCATCGCTGGAGGCAAGATCGCGTTCATCGCCACGAAGACTGGTCACAAGGAAGTTTACGTCTGCGATACGGACGGCGGCAATCTGCGCCAGCTCACCAGCGATGCGAGCATCAGCGTCGGCCCGGCGCTGAGCCCCGGCGCGCGCCGCTTGGCCTACACGAGCTACAAAGGCGGGTACGCGGACATTTACGTGATCGACCTCGCCAGCGAGCAGCGCAAGCGGATCGTCAAATTCCCCGGCACGAACACGGGAGCGGCGTTCTCGCCCGACGGCAGCCGCCTGGCCATGACG
>CAXTVY010000206.1:0-8295 GCA_964247665.1 uncultured Chthoniobacterales bacterium
TTAACTGGAAAACGCTCGCCGATCGCAACACGCCGCTTCTCGAGAAAACGCCGGCGCAAGTCCGGCTGCGGCAACTCGCCGGCCTCGGCATTCTCGTCGGGCTGGTGCCGGTCGTGTGGTTTTTACTCCAGCGGCCGGGCGGCACGGAGACGTTGATCAAGGCGATCTGCGCCGTTGTCGCGCTCGCGTTGGTGGGCCTCACCGTGCGTCATCCGGACCGGCGCGAGCGGCGCAACATGACGGCGTATCTCATCCTCACCGTCGGCTCTTTGATGTTTTGGTCGCTCTACCAAATGGCGCCGAGCGGGCTCCAGCTTTTTGCGATCAATAACGTCCGGTTGTTCATCGGCTCCGTGGAGGTTCAGCCCCAGTGGATTCAGAACATCAACACCGTCTGCATCGTCGTCGGCGGGCCGCTGCTGGCGGCGCTGTTTACCCGGCTGCGGGCGCGCGGGTGGCCCGTGGACATCCCGCAGCAGTTCGCGGCGTCGCTGCTGCTCATGGCGCTGGCGTTTCTCATTCTCCCGCTGGGCATCCATTTGGCGAGCCCGGACGGCAAGAGCGCGTTTGTCTGGCTCTTCGTGAGCTATGTCTTGCAAAGCATCGGCGAGTTGCTCATTTCGCCGATTGGCTACGCGATGATCGGCAAGCTCGCGCCGCGGCAGTACCAGGGCGTGATGATGGGAAGCTGGATGCTGGTGACCGGTCTGGCATCGCTCTTTGCGGGTGATTTCTCGGGCATGATCCCCGAGCCGACCGGCACCACGCCGGCTGCCACGAACCCCGGCTACGCGACCCTTTTCGCCGAACTTGGCGCCGGCAGTCTCGTGGTCGGCATCTCGTTGGTCGTGTTGATTCCTTTTTTGCGCAAGCTGATTACCGACAAGGCGGAACCCGTTCCCGTCGCCGAACCGGTGTCGATCCCCGTGGAGTCTGCGCCAACGGCAATGTGAATGGTCGGCGTGGGTGAGATGCCGCCAGGCGGCACTTTTGGTCAAAGGATGGGAGGATCCAGCGCGTCGTAGCAGCCATGCTCGGGCGCTGGGAGCGGTCGAGTTTACGTGATGTGTAATCGGTCCTGTAGACATCCTATTAGTGGTCCTACTGGTATAACGTCACTACTTTTCGCGGCCGGACGTCGGGCGGATGGTTGCCGCGAACCTTGCAGAACAACAAACCTACCATCCATTGAACATGAACCGAACGATGAAAGCAGTCATCATCAACGAATACGGCAACAACGACGTGGTCCAGTACGTCGATGCCAAATGTCCCGAGCCGCAGGCCGGGGAAGTGTTGGTCAAGATCCACGCGGCGGGAGTCAACCCTGTGGACTGGAAAATCCGCGACGGGGCGGGCCAGCGCATGGGCATGACCCTGCCCATCGGTCTCGGCGGCGAGATCACCGGCACGGTGGAGCAAGTAGGTGACGGCGTCCAGAATCTCCGGACGGGCGACGCGGTCTTTGGCATCATCAAATCCGGTGGCTTTGCCGAATACGCCGTCGCCCCGGCGGTCGATTTGGCGCTCAAACCCACGAGCCTAGATTTTGTGCACACCGCAGCGGTGCCGCTGGGTGCGCTGACGGCGTGGCAGGCGATGTTCGACGTGGCTGGGCTCACGAGCGGACAGCGCATCCTGATCACCAGCACCTCGGGCGGGGTTGGCTCGCTGGCGGTGCAACTCGCCAAGGGCAAAGGTGCGCACGTCACTGGCTTGGCCTCCGGACGCAACGAAGAATTCGTGCGCGGACTGGGCGTGGACGAGTTCGTAAATTACCAGAAGCAGGCATTTGAGGAAGTCGCCAAAGACATGGACGTGGTCTTTGACACCGTGGGCGGCGACACTTTCCAGAAAGCATTTCAAACCTTGAAGCAAGATGGCTTCCTGGTCACGTCGGTCGCCTTTCCCAAGGACGAGGGGCAGCGGTACAGCGTCCGTGTCGCGCGGGTCCAGTGTAAACCTGATGCAGCGCAGCTCGCCTCAATCCGTGAGCTGGCGGACGCAGGCAAGCTCAAGGCGCACGTTGCCACCGTGCTACCGCTGGAGGAGGTCAAGCAAGCCCTCGAACTCTCCGCGGGCGGGCGCACGCGCGGCAAGATTGTCCTGATGATGGTTGCGTGAGCGTGACTTGACCGTTAAACCAGCTTGAATGAAAACAGGAACATTCCGGGCGCGGACGCCAGTTAACTGGCGGTGGCTGGTGCCGGGGTTTTTCCTGACGGGCGTGGTGGCGTGGGGAGTGCATTCCACGCTGCTGGAGGTGTGCAAGGTGCCTTACCCTGAGCAGCTTCCTCACGCGGGCCTCGTGCCTTTTCTCAACTACGCCGTGGGCGCGTGGGCGCTCTTTGTCTTCTGCCGACTGGCGGCACCCCAAGTATCCCCTCTGCACGCTTGGCAGCAATGCCTCGGTCTGGGCGTGCTGTTGATCATGCTCAACGAGACGTTGCGGGTCACCTTTATCGTCGGCGTCATCACGACCGCTTGGGCCTATACGTTCGCGGACAGGCTGCAAGGAGCCGTCGCTCCCTTCCTGCTGGGCGTTCTGGTGGCGTCGGTGGCCCCGCGAACAAAGCACTGGTGGCAGCAAGCGGCGGCGGCGCTCCTGATCGCCGCCGCGATGTTCTTTGGCGTTCGACCGTTCCTTGCCGAAACGTTCAAGCCGCTGCTGGCTACCATGGCCCACCTGAACCATGCGCCGATCTACTCGGATACTTCCTGGCAGTTGAACACGGCGGCGTGTGTAGGCATCGTTGAACCCACCCTGGCCAGCTTCGTCATGGTCGCCCTGGTGTGGCCGCAGCTTTCCGGCTGTTTACTCTGGCGGGCAGGGCAATTCGCGCTGCTGCTGGCGTTGATCAACCGGGTGTTTTTCACCGCGTTCTACAATCCTTTCTTTGCTTCCTCTTTGAGCGTGCCGATGGCGATGCTCAGTGCGGGTCAGTTCACCTTGGAGTGGCTCACGCTCGGCCTGTTGACGGCGGTGACCTGGCACCTGAGCCAGCTGAGGGTGGTGAGGCGAGACTCTCCCCAGGACGGAGTGAAATGGACCTTGGACTGAGAACAGCCTGGATCACGTTAAATCGTTTTCCGAAAAAACGTTCGCTTTTGACTTGGGCAGACGCTTTTCAAGAAGCGAGTCGGATGTTTTTGCATGACCGCTGCCCATCCACACTCGTTGATGCCATCAGGCTTTTTGAGATGATCGAGCTGAAACCGTGAGGAAGGGATGATGTGACCGTTCTGGGGCGGCGTGCCCCGCACGCCTTGCAAAGAAACTTGCGCCGACTAAAACCGCGCTCGTCACTTATACGTCACCACTACCGGAGGACGGAACTACCGTCGCGGCATTTCGCCTGGGTCTATTCTCCGCCTTCGCCAGAGCTTGCCTGCTGGGCTAGGTAGTCCGGGAGCGCGGCACCGTGCCGGGCTGCTACCTTGGCGGCAGGCACTCCGCTGCTCGTCGGGGTGGAGACCTGCCTGCTGGCTCGGCACACCCGCAAAAAACCTCTCTGGGTCCACTATCCTGATCAAACCTCCACTTTGATGAAACTTCTCCGGCGTCTCTCCCTGATCGGAGCCGGCAGCCTGACCTTGCTGCTGTCCCCTTTCGTTCTGGGCAACCTGCATCCGTGGGGCACCCACAACGGGCTGGCTGGCCTCCAGTGGCTGGTGTGGTGCACGCCACGCTGGTTCTGCCTGGCGCTGGCGCTGGCGGCGGGGCTGCGGACCGGGCAATTCGACTGGGTCTCGACGCGCACGAGCGGGCGTTGGCTCGTCGTAGCAAGCGCGCATCTGATCAGCGGTCTGGCCTCGCTTTTCTGCCTGGTAGAAATGTCTGAGACCCACCCGCCGGTGCCGCTCTGGCTGTGGGCGCTCGCGGCCCTGATTTCTCTGGTCGTGCCCACGGTGATCCTGACTTTTCTCGCCGTGCCCCGGCCTGCTTCCGGCGAGAGCCAGGCACCGCCACCGCTCTGGCGCGGGCTGCTCACCGCCTGCGCGTTGGCCGGCATCGCCACGGGGTCGATCATCCTCTGGCGCGAACACCTCGACACGCTGGAGGTGCGACGCCAGGAAGCCGTCAGGAAGGCGGAGTATCGGGCGCGCGAGCAGACCGGATTGGCGCAGCTCGCGCAACTGCCCGCCGACGCGCCGCTGGAGCGTTGGTTGCCCTTCACCCAAGTGCCGGAGGTCAGCGGACGTGCCCGGGACGCTATCAGTGCCCGCCCGCGCCTGACGCAGGAACTCGCCTCGGCCCTGCGCAGCAACGACGCGACCACACGGGCGCTGACGTTGGACTACCTGTGCTTAGGCGGCGGGGTGCGGCCGCCCCTGCCCGACGAGTTGATCGCGCCGGTGTGCGAGGCGCTGCAGGCGATGGCGGCCTCCCAGCGTGCGCAGGCCGAAACGCAGGCCAACCTGCCCGCCATTGCCTTCGACGAGCCGTGCATGACGATGCTGATCTTGCCGAAACGTTTCCCGGGCCACGAAGCGGACTTCGTAGGTCCCGTGCGTGCATTGCGGGCCACGCTCGACCGGGAGCCGAAAGACGCCGAACCGACGATCGGTCAGCAGGAACTCGACTCCTGGCTGCAAAGCCACGACCCGGGCGGCCCCCGCTAAAACGACGCCTGCCGCGAAGTCCGCCCTCGCTTTTTTTCCGGCTCGCCGCTTTCGTCCCATCTTCTGCCACGTACTACTTCCTCTTCGCAGCGACGGCATTCCTCATCGTGGCTGGTGCGGTGTGGATGTCGGTGCTCCTGCTGGCCGCGTTCCCCGCCACGCGGGCGTTCGCCTGGAAGTTGGCAGCGGCATGGCAGGTTCCTTCCCCGGCCTCCTGCTCTCGCAGTTGCTGTGCATTCCCGTGGTTGGCGGGGTTTTGCTGTTGTTCAAGGACGTGGTCGGATTTGAGCGGCTGCCGACCAGCGCCAATCGAGAAGTCCCTTGCCGCCGATGTCATAGCGAAGGCGTCCGCGAGCGAGTTCCGGCTCGGTTGTGAAGAGTGTAAGTGTCCGCTCTATGTTCTCGGCTGCGCGAAGGCCGCGGTCGTGGTCGGGTTCCGCTAGTGAGCGCAGATACCGGACGAGCTTGTTGGCTGTCGTGAGGATCTGTTCTGTGCTCATGGAAATGCTTTCGTTCACACGAGGCGCGTAGCATCGCCTGATGGACTCAAGCTCAGCGACAGAGGCTGGCCGAGGACAGACGTAACCGCGGAATCAGGCCCACCGCCAGCCTCTGTTCGCTGGCGCGCGTTGTATGAGAGAATGTGTGTAGATTCGTGGTGCCATGCGTGTGTGTGCGTGGGTTTTGTTCCCACTGACCGCCTACAACTAGACCGGCCTCCACCGATTGCTAATCAATCTGAACCGAGTCTGACCATGTTTTTACTCCGGCCATCGTTCCTCGTCCTGACCGTGCTAATGACTGCCGTCTTGCAAAGCGGCTGCATTCCCTCCTCTCACGTAGACGCTTCTCCAGTGACTGGCCAGGTGCTGGACCGCACCACCCGCCGTCCTGTCGCCAACGCCAAGGTGGTGCTGGGCGCCACCAATCCCGACCGCATGGCGCAGACCCTGACTGACCAGGAGGGCCGCTTCCATCTAGCGGGTTTCCGGCACCTGGTTTTCACCCCGCTGCCCTACAGCATGTTCATCTCCCCGGGCGGCTACCTGGAAGTGGAAGCCGCCGGCTACAAGCCGTTCAGGGACGCCGAATGGGTCAGCCCAGACAGCGACGGATACTTCAACTGGCATGAGGCTCACGGCGTCGGCAGCGAGCAACATGTCCACATCCTGCTGGCTCCCGTTGGCAGCACGTACCCGTCGAGCGACGGCAACGAAAAGCGCTGACGGAGCTGGCAGGTAGCGGCAGCCGTCCATCCATCCTTGCCGGTGAGGTTAGCCAGAGGAGGGGCGACCTGATCCCGGAGCGGGAACACGCTGGCCGGGCTGCCCGCCCGCCTACTTCTTGGTCGTGCCGATGACCGTGCCCGCTGGCAGGATGAAGTGAACCACGCCATCGTCGATGTCTTCCCGCACGGGGATCTCCGCGTCGAAATGCACCGATAGTTTCCGCCCCTGGAAGTCATCGCCCTGGAAGTCGTATTTCCAGACGTAGTGCGCAGCGTCTTCCGGGTCGCGTTTGCGCAGGTAGGCGCGCACGGCCTTGTCGGCGGCGGCTGTCAGCTCGACGAAGTGCGTGCCCTGCGCGTCGATCCGCACCAGCCACAGCTCGAAGGTGCGCTCGAAGTAGTGCCCGCCGCCGTTGTTGGCCATGATGCCGTAGCGGGTACCGTTCTGCTCATCAGACCAATCGGCGTCCAGACTGCCGTGGTTCTTGCCCGCGAAGTAAGGCTCCCGGCTGGGCAGGGGGGTAAATACCTTTCTCTTCAAGTCCACCACTCCATCGAGCAGGGCATAGTCGCCGTCCGAGGGATGTTCAAAATCAACGGAGAACTTTTGCAGCATGTACCACGAACCTCCCAGGTCGTCGTACAGAGACCAGTCCACCGGAGCCCGCTTGCGGTTGGGGCGCAGCGTCCACGCCACGGCGAGTCCGGCCTGCAATCCCTGTGTGCCCGGCACGATGACGACCTTCTCAGACCCGCAATCCACGAGCAGGTCGCGAGGGGACTGCCGGGTTGTTTCCTGCGCGAAGAGCGGCCCGGCGGAACTTGTCAGGCAAAGCAGGAGCAGCGGCCAAAGGGTTTTCATCGTTGCCCATCTATCGGCGCAAAGCCCTCGGACGACGGTGCGCACCCTACGCTCCGCCGCCGGAGGATGCCCACCCGGACTTTGCGGCAAGATTTCCGGGGGTGGGGACACGACGGGGACGTGAGCCGTTACTCGGAGTGAGTGCGTCGTGCGGCCTGGTCCTGCCGGGCCCGCCAGAGTTGCTCGGGCGTGCGGTGATAGAAGCAGAGCAGGATGCCGATCATCACCATGCCCGCGCTGACCCAACGGATCGGGCGAAGCAGGAAACCGCGCCGCCAGCCCTGGTGGGTTCGCCCGGTCCGCACGAGAGGTAGCGCAAGGTCGAGCGATTTGTTGATCCAAAGATCGAGCAGCCAGCACATCGCCGCGGACGCGAAGTAGCCGACGCCCAGCGGCCAGCCATGCAGGTCGATGTAATCCGGATTGCCGCTCAGATAGGTAGCGGCTAGGTAAGCAGCCGCCTGGCCAACGATCACGGACAGCACAACGTAGAATTGCCAGAAAATTCGAAGGATCATAATCCCGACGATAGAGCCGCTCGTACACACTACTTCCGGCGTCAACTCCCGCCGATTCTCGGTCGCCACCTTGCGTGGATTGGATGGCCCCAAAACCCGGATGACAAAGCGCACTGACCGACCGGCAGAGGAAGGCAGTCGCTGCGAATGTCAGGTTGACAATGCTGCGGCGCTGAAGCTCTCATCGCAGGATGAACCAGCCTGGAAGCCCGGAACTGCGTCGCCGGCCGATCCACGCCCGGCAGACCCGGTGGGCGCACACCATCGCCGGGGTTCTCACCCGAGCAGGCGTGCGGCCCAACCAGATCTCGGTTTTCAGCGTGGTCTGTGCCTCGGGGGGCGCGGGGCGGCGCTCGTGGCCGCGGGGTTTGCGGCGGGCGTCCCTGCGCGGGTTGCGTGGCTGCTGGCAGCCGCCGTCGGCATCCAACTGCGCCTGTTGTGCAATCTGTTCGACGGCCTGGTGGCGGTGGAAGGAGGACGCCGCACGAAGACGGGCGAGGTCTACAACGAGTTGCCCGACCGGGTCTCCGACCTCGTTCTGCTCGCGGCGGCTGGCTACGCCTGCCGCAGCCACGGCTGGGAACTCCCGCTCGGCTGGGCGGCGGCGGACCTCGCCATCACCACGGCCTACGTGCGGGCGCTCGGCGGACAGTTGGGCGCGGCCCAACAATTCTGCGGACCTATGGCCAAGCAACAACGCATGGCTACCCTGACGGCTGCCTGTCTGACCACGAGCGTGGAAACGCTCCTGGGTTGGCCGCTGCGCACGATGACCTGGGCGCTCGGCCAACCCGGGCGCGACGGATGCCAACCGCGCGACCGTGAAGAATCTGAACGCCCGGCTGCGTGCTTGGTGGGTCATCTTTGGGTTGGTCGCCGTGGCGGTCCTGTCGGGCCGGGTGGGGGCGTGCGTCCTCTTCGGACTGGCCTCGTTCTGGGCCTTGCGGGAGTTTGTCACGCTGACCCCGACGCGGGCCGGGGACCACCGGGCGCTCTTCTGGGTGTTCTTCGTCATCACCCCGTTGCAGTATTACCTCGTTGCCACCGAATGGTACGGCCTGTTC
>CAXTVY010000207.1:0-8277 GCA_964247665.1 uncultured Chthoniobacterales bacterium
TCTGTGTTCTCTGTGCACCCCGGGTTAAAGTTCCGCGTTCCTGGCCCGCCCGCCTGCCCTCGTTCCTGGCATCCTTCTGCCTTCTGCCTTCTGCCTTCTTCCCCTCCGGGGATGAAGCTGGAGACCCACGTTTGCCGCCGTGATCAATCCGCCGCCGACGAGCAGCTTGAGCGTGACTCCCTCGTTGGCGTACATCACACCGGTCCACAGCGTCAGCCAGCCCGGCAGCCACAGTGACATGAGGCTCGTCCAGACGGGCTCGACGCAATAGATCAACCCCGCCTCGGTCGCTTCGAGGTATTTCTGCCAACGGTTCATCAACGAAAACGTCGTCAACGTGCAGAACCCGGTCAGCGCCAACAGCAGGAGCAGAATCGCCGGCGAACCGGCCGTGGCGGCCACGAGCTGCCCCGGGCCCCCGGCACGTCCCAGCGCCACCGGCAGCGCCACCAGGGTCAACACCGCGAACATCACCGCCGTGGCGTGCGCGGGCCGGTTGGCGGCGTAGCGGGGACGCTCCAGCCACAGAATCTGGCCCGTGAAGAAAAATGAGCAGCCGAGCGTTTCCCACTCGCCCCGGCCCAGCCGCAGCGTGCGCCAATCCACCCCCGCGAGCACACCGATCCCCGCCAGCACCAGCCCGCAGCAACCCACGACCACCGGCGGTGGCCAGCGGCGGCGCTGCAGGGCGACGACCACGGGGATGAACACGCAGTAGCACGAGGTCAGGAAAGCGGACGTGGACGCCGCCGTGTAGTTGAGGCCGTCGTTTTGCAGGAGCAACGCCACCACCGCGAACAATCCCAGACCGATCCCCTGGCGCGCTTCCTGCCGCGTCAGCCCGCGCAGGGTGCCCAGCGCGCCCAGCGCGACGACCCCGCCCGCCACGCCGAAACGGAACACGAGGTCCCATGCCACCAGGAACAAACCGTCCGCACCCGGCAGCCGCCGTTGTTGCGCCAGCACGAGCGCCTTGGCCAGCGGGAAACTCAGACCCCAGAGGATCGTGGAGAAAAGCAGCCAGCCCAGGGCGCGTCCGCGCAGCGAATGGGCCGGGCGAGGAGGCGGCGGGGAGCCTATCGGCGGGACGACCGGGTGGGGAAGGTCGGTTTTCAGAGCGCCAGCTTGCGGGATGGCGGGGTGCGGTGCAATGACCAAGGCTCAAAGCCCAATGATCAAATGGAGAGATTCAAGGTTAGACCTCGGCCGTCGGGCCTTGGGCATTTTCGCCCGGAGAGGGCAAGTCGCCGCCTGCGGATGGACACGGCTGCCGGCTCCCGTCGTCCGATTTGTTAAATGAACCCACGGCGTTTACGCCGTTGATCCCGTTTGCCAGTCCTTTTCTGTTTTATCAAGATCACCACGCCATGACACCTCCACAAAGCCACGACAACGGCCCTTCGGGCATCGAAAAAGCCCCGGCCTGCACCCTGGTCATCTTCGGCGCCGGGGGCGACTTGACCAAGCGCCTGCTCATGCCCGCGCTCTATAATCTCTCGGGCAGCAGCCTGCTGCCCGACGACTTCAAGATCATCGGCCTGGACCGCACCGACACCGACGACAACGGCTGGCGCCAGTCGCTCACCGACACGATGCAGAGCTTCACCCAGGACAAGACGGCCGAGTTCTACACCCCCAAGATCGACGAAAAACAGTGGGGCTGGGTCACGGAAAAGATGACCTACCTGAAGGCTGACTTCGACCAGGACGCCACGTACCAGCAGATCGCCGAAAAGGTCGGCGAGGGGCGCAGCGTGGGTCTTTGTTTGGGCGTTGCCCCCCGCTTCTTCGGCCCCATCGTCGCTTATCTGGGCCAGAGCGGGCTGCTCAAGCAGGCGGACGGGCAGTTCCGGCGCGTCATCATCGAGAAACCCTTCGGCAGCGATCTGGCGAGCGCCCAGGCGCTCAACGCACGCATTTTGCGTCAGGGAGAGGAAGCGCAGTTTTACCGCATCGATCATTTCCTGGGCAAGGAGACGATCCAGAGCATCATGGCCGTGCGTTTCGCCAACGGCATGTTCGAGCCGACGTGGCGGCGGGAATACATCGACCATGTGCAGATCACCGCGGCCGAGACCATCGGGGTGGAGATGCGCGGGGCGTTCTACGAGCCCACGGGCTGCCTGCGCGACATGGTGCCCAACCACCTTTTCCAGCTCCTGTGCATGACGGGCATGGAACCGCCCAACTCCTTCGAGGCGGAGGCGGTACGCACCGAGAAAGCCAAGCTCGTCGAGGCGACGCAGCCCGTCCATGTGGACGAGATGGTGCGCGGCCAGTACACGGCGGGCACGGAGTTTGGCCAGCCCGTCAAAGGCTACCGGGAGGAGGCGAACGTCGATCCCAACAGCCGCACGGAGACATACGTGGCGCTCAAGCTGCGCATCGACACGTGGCGCTGGGCGGGCGTGCCGTTTTACCTGCGCACGGGCAAGCGGCTGGCCGACCGGCGCACGGAGATCGCCATTCATTTCAAGCCTGCGCCTTACCAGATCTTCAAGGACACGCCCGTGGACCAGCTTGCGCCGAACGTTGTCAGGCTCATGGTCGATCCCGAGCAAGGGATCAGTACGCAGTTCAGCGCGAAGGTGCCCGGGCCGGTGATGAAGCTGGGCAAGGTGGACAACACCTTTCTGTACAAGGATTTCTTCGAGGAGAAGCCCAATGTGGGCTACGAAACGCTGCTCTACGACTGCATGATCGGCGACGCGACGCTTTTTCAACGCGCGGACAACATCGAATCAAGCTGGGCTGTGGTGCAACCCGCCGTCGACGCCTGGAAGGAAGGCGAGCCGGAGTTCTACGCCGCCGGCAGCCCGGGACCCCAGGGTGCGGATGACCTGCTCGCCCGGGACGGCCGCCGGTGGCTGCCCCTGACGGAATAGCGGCGGCCTTGTCCGGACGCGGGAAAGGTTGCTGGGGTGTCACGGTTGTCCCAGCAGCCGTGACGCGGTCGTGGCGCGGAACGTGCAGCATGGTCCATTTGTGAGCCATTCGCAGTATTCCATTGCCAGCGGGAGCGATTTGGCGTCTATTGCCAGCGACTTTCCCTCGCTGCGCCGACAGCTTTTCCCCGACCTTTTGCCTCTGCTGAAACGATGATTTTCAACCGCATTCCCACTGACCGCATCAACTGGGTGACCAGTTCCTTCCTCATCGGCACGTTCGTGCTGGCGCTCACGGCGGTGCCCATCTACATCTGGAATTTCGGCATCAACTGGTTCCAGGTCGCTCTTTTCGTGGTGATGTTCTATGCCACGGGCATGAGCATCACGCTGGGTTATCACCGGCTGTTCTCGCACATCACGTTCAAGGCCAAGTGGCCGGTAAAACTCTTCACGCTTCTTTTCGGCGCGGCGACGTTCGAGAACTCCGTGCTGATGTGGGCCAGCGAGCATCGCGCCCACCACAAGAACGTGGACCACGAGGACGATCCCTACGCAATCAGCAAGGGATTCTTCTTTGCGCACATCGGCTGGCTGCTCTTCAAGCTGGACTCTGATGAGGCCTACGAGGGTGTGGCCGACCTGCAAAAGGACAAGCTCGTCGTCTGGCAGGATAAATACGTGCAGTGGATCGCGGTGGCGGTAGGCTTCGTGTTCCCGACCCTGCTTGGCTACGCTTACCAGCACAACTGGGTGGGCGCGTTGGGCGGCTTCCTCTTCGGCGGGGTGGCGCGGGTGGTGGCGGTGCAACATTGCACTTTCTTCATCAACTCGGCCTGCCACACGTTCGGCAACCAGCCGTACTCGGTGCGGTGCAGCGCGCGGGACTCCTTTTTCATGGCGCTGTTCACTTTTGGCGAGGGCTACCATAACTATCATCACGAATTCCAGCATGACTACCGCAATGGCGTGAAGCCCTGGCAGTGGGACCCGACCAAGTGGGCGATCTGGGGGATGCAGAAAGTTGGCTTGACCAACGGACTGCGCCGCGTGCCGACCGAAAAGATCATCCTCGCGCAGATTGCCGAGGCGCAACGGCAGTTGGAATTGAAGCTGGCGTCGAGCCAGATCACGCTCTCCGAGAGCACGCGCACACTGCTCCAGGCGTCGCAGGACTACCTGACCGAACTCAACAACCGCTGGGCGGTCAAGCGCCGCGAGTACGTCAAGAGCACGGAGGAAGCGTTGGAAAATTCGCGCGAGGCGATGGCCGAACTGCGTGAGGAACTCAAGATGGCGCTGGCGCACCTGAAGTTCGTCAAGACCATTGAGGCGGCGCTGTAAGCACTCACACGAGCGAAGAAGTTTTATGGATCGGGGCGGCTCTCTGGCAGAGTTGCCCCTTTCTGTTTCGGGTGGCAACATCCATCCCTGCAACGCGCTGCTACGGGCGTGGGGCTGGAGAACCACGGACAAGGTCCGGCGGCGTACACAACGGGAGTTTGCTGACGCTCTGACAATTCTTTGACGAACTTCGCAAATTGTTCTGACAATTCCTTCGGTTGGAGCGCTTAATGTGCCGGCATGACACGACCAACCAGACCGTTCCTCCCCGTCGCCGCACGCGTCACCCGATCTCTCGCGCTTCTCCTGCTTTTCCTGGGTTTCGGTGCATGGTGCGCGGCTGCCGGACCGGTCGATCCAGGGAGCTATACCCCGACCTACCGGCTGGTTTTTTACGCCGTGTTGGAAGGCTGCTTCGAGGACGGCCTGACCAACGCCGACGTGGATCAGATCCTCTTGAGAGAAAAGCCCGGCGCCCGGTACGACCACTTCATCTACGCATGCCCCATCTGCACGCCGACGATTCACGCCCTGGAAACCTACCGCCAGCGGCCCGAGCCCTACAGCACCAAAGTACCGGGTGACCGGACGTTCGGTCCCGGCCTGCCGCCGGATTTGCACGCCTGGCTCTACAGCGCGGACGTGAAACTCCGGCTCGCGGCGATCCACGATTTGGAGGAAGCCTGGGTCAAGCGGCGCGTGGAATCCTTGCGGCTGACGCCCGAGGAACTCGCCAAGACCGAAAAGGGATTGCAGGACGGACGCGAGAAAGGCATTCGCATGATGCAATCCTTCGTCGGGCCAAGGGCGATGTACATGACCTCAGCCTACAAAGACGGCGGTGAGTGCGCGGTGTGCAACGCCGCCGTGGGGATGAAGCTCAAGCTGGCCGACGACAAACCGGCCGCGGCACCCGCCACGCCCTGAGCTTCCGAAAAGCGTCGGGCTACCTCACTTCCTGCCGAGCCAGGAACACCCCCACCAGCACCAGCGCCATGCCCGCGATCTGCACGCGCGCGATGGATTCGCCCAGCAGCACGAACGCGGCGAGGGTCGCTGTCACGGGCTGGATGAGCAGGCTCACCGACGCGACGGACGCGGGCAGCTTCGCCAGCGCATAGGCAATCAGGCTCTGACCACCGACGTGCGACACCATCGCCAGCCCGAACAACACGAGCCAGCCGTGCGCGCCGTGCGGCCAGAACGTTTCGCGTGACAACAGCGCCAGCGGCAGCAGCGCCAACCCGGTGGCGAGGCCACTGCGCACCATGATGGTGATCGTCGTAAAGCGGCCTCGCAACGCTTTGATCGAAACGAGGTAACCCGCGTAAAAAACGGCGGTGACGAGTCCCAGCCCGTCCCCGAAAAGCGCGCGGGGACTCAGCCGGAAATCGCGGCCCACCAGCAGGATCAACCCGGCCAGCGCCACGGTCATGGCCACCACGAAGCGCCGCGTGATGCGTTCGCGCAGTGCCACCCAGGCATAGAGCACCACGAACACCGGCGCGAAGTTGGCGAGCATCGTGGAGTTGGCCACGCTCGTGTAGTGGATCGACCAGTGCCACACGGCGAGATCAGCCGCGAAGAATAACCCGGCGATGACCATACCCCCCAGGGCCGCGCGGCTGCTGCCGGACGGCGATGCGGGCACCGGATCGGTTGTGGCCGGGCGCGGCGCGGCGGCCGATGCGACCCACAACAGGGGGAGGGCCAGCGCCAGCCGCCAGAACGCGGTGGAAACGGGCCCGACCTCGCTCAGGCGCACGAAGATCGGCGCGAAGCCGATGGCGACCGCGCCGCCAAGCAGCGCGAGAAAACTGCTGCCCAACGCGGGGCGGGCGGCGGGATCATTCACTCCGGAGCACGGCTTTCACGGAGGTTTGATTCACGCCTGCGCCGCTTCGAGGGGCGGCTCTTTCTCCAACCGTTCGGCGGAGGTTTCCCACTCGTGGGTCGTGCGCTCCAGTTGGGCTGTGACAGCCGTCAACTCGCGGTTGAGCGCCTGCGGCTTGCCGGGCTGCTCGTAGGTCGTCTCGTTTTCGAGTTCGGCGGTCAGCGCGCGCTGACGGCCTTCCAGGCGGCTGATCTCACGTTCCAACTCGCGCACGCGGGCCTCGCGGTCGCGTTTCTCCTTGGACACGGCGTTGCGCGCCTCGGCCTCGGCGCGCTTCTGTTCCTTGGTCTTGCGCTGCACGACCGGCGCGGCGGCAGCGGCAGCGGCAGCGGGCGCGTGGCCGTTGGCACCGTGGCGGCCCTGGCCGTTCGCGGCGACCGGGTTGGCGGCGACGAGCGCCTCGCGCTCGTTCGTGGCCTGGCTTTTCTCCAGGTAGTAGTCATAGCCGCCCGCGTAAGGCGTCAGCTTGCCGCTGTCGATGTGCAGAACCTTTTTGGCCAGTTGCTTGATGAAGTGAACATCGTGCGAGATGAAAATGAGCGTGCCCTCGAACTGATCCAGCGCGCCGATGAGCGCGTCGATGCTGGCCATGTCCAGGTGCGTCGTGGGCTCGTCCATGAGCAGCAGATTCGGCGGGTCGAGCAGCAACTTGACCAGCGCGAGGCGGCTCTTTTCCCCGCCGCTAAGCACTGAGACGGGCTTGAACGCGTCGTCGCCCCGGAACAGGAACGAGCCGAGAATCGAACGGGCCGTCTGCTCGTTGACGGGGAACGCCGTGTCCTGCGTTTCCTGCAAGACGGTGTTGCGCTCGGTGAGCATGTCTACCCGGTACTGGGCGAAATATCCCACCTTCACGTTGGAGCCCACGGTGACCTGTCCCCGGTCCGGCGGCAGCACGCCCGCGAGCAGCTTGAGTAGGGTGCTTTTGCCCGCGCCGTTCGGGCCGACGAGGACGATGCGTTCGCCGCGTTCGGCGGCGAAGTTCAGCCCTCGATAAGTCGCGTGACCGTTCGGGTAGGTGTGATCGACGTTCTCCAGCGTGATGGCCTTCAGGCCACTGCGCGCAGGCTGGGGGAAGCGGAACTTCACCGTCGCCGCCTCGGCTTCGGGCAGCTCCAGCTTGTCCATGCGCGCGATCTGCTTGAGCTTGCTCTGCGCCTGGCTGGCGAGGCTCGCCTTGGCGCGGAAACGGTCCGCGAACCGTTGCAGACTTTCGATCTCGCGCTGCTGGGCCTTGTAGGCGTTGGTTTGCTGCTCGCGGCGGGCGGCGCGTTGCAGCAGGTAGGCGTCGTAGTTGCCGCGGTAGTAGTGCAGCCGGCCGTGGCTGATCTCGGCGGTCGCGGCGGTAAGCTGGTTGAGGAACTCGCGGTCGTGCGAAATCATGAGGATCGCGCCGGGATACCCCTTCAGATAATTCTGGAACCAACGTAACGCTTCGAGGTCGAGATGGTTCGTCGGCTCGTCGAGCATCAGCAGGTCGGGCTCCAGCGTGAGCAGCCGCGCGAGGTGCGCGCGCATGACCCAGCCGCCGCTGAACGTGCGCGCGGGCTTCTCGAAATCAGCCTCCTTGAAGGCCAGCCCGTGCAAGATGCGCTTGGCCTTGGGCTGGAAGGAGAGCGCCTCGTACTCGTCCACGTACTCGTCGGTGTCTCCGGTGGCGTTGGTCTGGCCGGTGGCGAGCGCCAGCACACTCTCGTCGCCCACGGGCGCGCTCTCCTGCGGCAGGAAACCGAGCGTCGAGCCGCGCTCCACGAGCACCTGGCCCTCGTCAGGCGAATTTTCCTTGAGGATCAGCGAGAATAACGTCGATTTGCCCGCGCCGTTAGGGCCGACCAGACCGATGCGTTCACCACGGTTGACCTGGAGCGAGGCATCCCGGAAAAGCGTCCGGCCACCGTAAGATTTACTGAGATTAGAAAGCGTGAGCATGGCTGCCGCCTGCGGTGGGTCCCCCGGGCGAACGGACAAAGTGCCCGCATCCCGCCCCTGATGCAAGCAGGAGCCGTGATCCCTGTGCGGGCAAAACAATCCAGCTTACGAAGGAGCGAATCTTCAGGCAGAAGCGATCCGGCATGAACCGCTTCAATTCAGCGGACAGGGACTAAGAACCTGTGTGGTTAACATGAAAGCCGACGTACGAGCAAGCGCATCATC
>CAXTVY010000208.1:0-4659 GCA_964247665.1 uncultured Chthoniobacterales bacterium
GCGCTATCGTGCGGTCTACCCCAAGGTCGCGGAGCTCGAAGGGGTCATGCGGAATGCCGAACGGCACGTGAGCGCACCCAAACGCAGCCGTGTGGCCCGCGGCCATCGTCAGCCGGGCGGAGGCGGGGGCGGGGCTGGTGGCAGGGGCCACAGCGTCGAGCTTCTTGTGCCGTTGACGTTTGGTAGGTGTCGGACTCGGGGAAGCCATCGCTGCGGGAGGCGTGGGCGTCTGGGCCGAGGCGAGGGAAGCCGCTGAAAACAGCGTGGCAACAACGAGGAGCGGGAATAAAGGGCGCATGACACAGGAAATAATAGCAACCGGTTCTGCTGTCGAGGATTATTGGACCCGGCGAGCCCGGTTTTCCGCTACGGCCCGGCTCCGGCCGTCGTTCAGCCAAAAAACAGGCGTCTGACCGCGTGGGGCCGAGGGACTTCATTTTGATCCGCAGCCATCCCGGGCCAAGTTCAGGCCGTATGAAGCCAGCCCGCCATTCCGCGCGAACTCCTCTCGCGAGCGTTCTCCTGCTCCTGTGCACCGCCGCGTTGCCGCTGAGCGCCAGCCATGCCGCCGCGCCGGGCTCGCCGGCCGCGTCGACCCCGCCGGCCGCGGTGGATAAGGGCAGCCCCGCGCCGGCCGCGCCGCCCGCCGCCACCCCGGGGGCCTATGCGCTCGCGGAGATCGCTCCCGCCGCGCAGGCGGCGCTGACGACGCTCAAGAACTTCGAGCCCGAGGACAGCGCGGACGCTTCCACCGGCAACAACCGCACCACGCTGCGGGACCTGACCGGCCGGGTGGACCAGCTCCACGACCAGAACGCCCGCGCCAGCGTGGCCACCACGGGTTCGCTCGACACGCTCCGTGACTTGCAGGCAGGCTGGAAGAAGGTCCAAACCTCGCTGGTCGAATTTAGCCAGACGCTCGGCAGCCGGGGCAAGGCGCTGGAAGGCGAAGCCGCGCAGGTCAAGGAGCTGGAGTCCCGCTGGCAGGCCACCCGCACGGAAATCCGCAAGGCGGATGTCAACGCGCCCGAGCAAACCGGCAGCGCGGTGGACAGCGTGCTCGCCGCCACGCGCGCGGCGGACGGGCGCATCAAGAGCCGCCAGACGGCCAACCTCGAACTGCAAAACTCGCTCGGCGCTTTGCTCACCCGCGCCGACGAGGGCGAGAATGCCATCGACCAGGCGCTCGCCGACGCGGTCAAGGCGTTGCTGGTGCGGGACCAGACCCCGCTCTGGGAAAGCCAGGCGCAGCCCGGGCCGGACGTGGCCCGGCGCTGGCGGGCTTCCGCCACCGAACAATGGGCTGAAACGCGGGCTTACGTGGCAGGGCACCAGGAGGCGTTCGCCCTGCACGCGGGGATTTTTCTCGGGTTGCTGGCGGTCTTCTTCTGGCTGCGCCGGGGGCTGCACCAGCTCACGGAGGAAGACCCCCAACTCCAGCGGGCCGCGCCGATCTTCGAGGTGCCGATTGCCACGGCTCTGGCGCTCTCTTTCGTGCTCAAGGGCCCGATCTATGCGGCGGCACCGGTCTTCTTCAAGGCATTGCTGGGGGCCGTCGTGCTGGTGCCGACGGTGCGCATCCTGCGGCGGTTGCTGGCGCGCCAGCTCGCGCTGGTGCTGTACTCACTGATCATCTTCTACGCGCTGGATCAGGTCAGGAACGCCACGCTGACGCTTCCGGCGGTCAACCGCTGGATCTTCTGCGGAGAAATGGCGGCGGCGCTCGGCGTGTTCGTGGCTTTGCTGCGCCTGGAAAAATCGCCGGGCGGCAAGAGGCGCTTTTCGCTGGGCAAATGGATGCCGCTGATCAATGTGCTCGCCGCCGCGGGGCTCGCCGCGGCGCTGGGGGCGAACGTCCTGGGCTACGGGCGGCTGGCGACCCTGCTGGGCAGCTCGATTTTGATCAGCAGCTACCTGGGGGTGTTTCTCTACGCCCTGCTGCGGGTGGTCGAGGGACTGACCTTCATCGCGCTGCGGGTGCGGCCGGTCAATGCGTTCCGCATCGCCCAAATGCACCGGGAACAGGTGCAGGCAGTCGTCTACCGCGTGTGCCGCGGCGCGGCCGTGTTGTTCTGGCTTTCTTTCACCCTGGGCAGCCTCCAACTCCGGGCACCGCTGCTGGCACGCACCGAGAACCTGCTGGATTACCAGATGCCTCTCGGGTCGATCCACCTGACGCTGTGGCAACTCCTGAGTTTCGCCGGGGCGATCTGGTTCTCGGTGCTGGCCTCGCGGCTGATCCGCTTCTTCCTCGATGAGGAGGTGTACGAGCGCGTGCAACTCTCCCCGGGCCTGCCGTACGCGATCTCGACGATGCTGAACTATGCCGTGCTCCTGATTGGCTTCCTGATCGCGCTGGGGCTGCTGGGCGTGGACCTGACGAAGATCACGATTGTGGCCGGAGCCTTCAGCGTCGGCCTGGGTTTCGGGTTGCAGAACATCATCAACAACTTCGTCTCGGGCGTGATCCTGCTCTTCGAGCGGCCGGTGAAGGTGGGCGACGTGATCCAGCTCGGCGACGCGGTCGGGGAAGTCCGGCGGATCGGCATCCGCGCGAGCATCATCCGCACGCGGGACGGCTCCGACCTGATCGTGCCCAACGGCAACCTGATCTCCAACCAGGTAACGAACTGGACCTACGCCGACCGCTGCCGGGCGGTGGAGATCGCGTTCAACTTCGCGGCGGAGTGCGACCCGCACCGCGTCGTGGCGTTGCTCCAGGCGACGGCCGGGCAGCAACCGGCCGCGGCGGATCGTCCGCCGCCGCAGGTGTACATCACGGGGATCACCGCCACGGGGCTGAGCGTGGTCGTGCGGGCGTGGACGACACACTACGAGGA
This sequence comes from uncultured Chthoniobacterales bacterium, assembly GCA_964247665.1. Lineage (GTDB taxonomy): Bacteria > Verrucomicrobiota > Verrucomicrobiia > Chthoniobacterales > SZAS-18 > CAHJWO01. Next base: position 2,841 of record CAXTVY010000208.1, read on the forward strand.
TTGGATCGAGGTGCGCAGCGACCTGACGGCGGCGCTGATGACAGCGCTGACCCGGGAGAAGATCAAGCTGGTCTGAGCGGCAGACACTCCGCGTGTGTTGTCCGGGGCCGGGCGGGTTGGCAGGCGGAAGCCACGCACCGTTTCCCCAACCCCGGAGCGTTCACCCGGGGAACCCGGTTCGAGGAACGCGGCAGCCCTGAACGCGCGCCAGGGCGCGTCAGCACGGCACCCCGCCCGCTGGCAGCCAATCAGGGATGCGCCAGCATCTCGTCCCGGCGCGCCTTGAACTCCGCGCCGGGCTTCCACTCGGGCCAGCGGTCGCCGTTGGCCACCTGCCAGCCCACCTGGAAAAGGAGCTGGGCGTCCTGCACCGCGCCGGAAAGGTCCCAGTCGGGCGTGACCTCGTCGGAGGGCTTGTGGTAGTGTTTGAGAATCCACTCGGTCTCCAACTGGTCGCCCAGGCTGGCGGGCTTGCCGACGAGCAGCTTGCCGTACTTCATGTACAGCGCCGGGACGCCCGCCTTGGCGAACTCGAAGTGGTCCGCGCGGTAGAACCCGCCGTTCTCTGGCCGGCTGTTCGATTCCAGCGTCCGGCCCTGGCCCCGGCCCGCTTCGCCCAGCAGGTCGTCCAGCGTGCTGAAGCCGTTGCTGATGTCCTCCAGGTCGCTCGTCTTCCCGTGGATACCCATGCCATCGATGTTGATGTCGGCCAGCGTCTCGGACAGCGGATGCAGCGGATGCTCGGCGTAGAAGCGCGCCCCCAGCAGCCCGGCCTCTTCGGCCGTGGTGCCCATGAAGAGGACCGAACGGGCCGGGCCGGGGTTGGCCGCGCGGAATGCCCGGGCGATTTCCAGCACGCCGGCCATGCCCGAGGCGTTGTCCACCGCGCCGTTGAAGATCTGGTCGCCTTTCAGCTCCGGGTGCTTGCCCAGGTGGTCCCAGTGCGCGGTGTAGATGAGCCATTCACCTGCCAGCTTGGGGTCGCTGCCGGGCAGCGCGGCCACGACGTTGTGCGACTGGAAGGGACGCACGGCCTGCTGCACGTCGATGTCGGCCGTGACACCCATCTCCACCGGGCGGAACTCCCGGGTGATCGCCGCCCGTTTGAGCTGGTCGAGATCGTGTCCGCTGTCGGCAAAGAGCTTGCGGGCCACGTCCAGCGTGATCCACGAACGCACGGGCACCGCGCCCATGTTCTTGTCGGGCGCGTCGATGGCGAAATTCTCCTTGGCCCAACTCAGGCGCACGACCGAGTACTGGTAGCCCGCGGGACCCGTCTCGTGGATGATCACCGCCGCCGCCGCGCCTTTCTTGGCGGCGATCTCGTACTTGTAGCTCCAGCGGCCGTAGTACGTCATCGCCTTGCCCTTGAACATCGCGTCGTCGAGCTTCGCCGGGTCGTGAGGATCGGGAACCGCGGGGTCGCCGACGAGCATGAGGATCGTTTTTCCCCTCACGTCCACGTCCTTGTAGTCGTCCCAGCCGTACTCGGGGGCGACGACCCCGTAGCCGACGAACACCACGTCGGAGGCGTCCAGCTTGATCTCGGGCTGGAGGCGCTCGGAACTGGCGACGAAGTCGTCCGGGTAGTGGAGCGTGGTCGTCTGGCCGTGGGTGGTGAACGAAAGGGTGGGCGTGCTGGTTACTCCGGCGAGCGGCACCGCCTGCACGTAGGTGCCGTCCGGGTTGCCGGGCTGGAGGCCCAGCGCCTTGAATTGTCCGGCGATGTAGTCCACCGAGAGTTGTTCGCCATGGCTGCCCGGCGCGCGGCCTTCGAACTCGTCGCTGGCCAGCACCTTGACGTGCCGGAGCATGTCGT
>CAXTVY010000208.1:4669-8270 GCA_964247665.1 uncultured Chthoniobacterales bacterium
CCATGATGGCGTCGAGGGAGGCTGCCGGGGCTTTGACCGTGAGCAGGGCAGGGGCAGGATCGGCCGCCAGCCGCTGGACGCCGCCCCCCGCGAGGCAGGCGAACACCAGCAGCGGAAGCGGGGCGAGGGGGCTGCAAAGGAAACGCCGTTTGTGCATGGGCGCACTCTCCACGGAGCGCGTCGCGGTGTCCAAAGTTTTTCGGCCACCCTCACTCCGCGGCGATGTGCGCGCCTTTCTCGACGACGGAGCGCCGCATGAACAGCACCAGGAAGGCGAGCAGGACTCCCAGCACCGCGAAGATCAGGAACGCATCGAAGTACGCCAGCGCCGCCGCCTGCTGCTCGCGCAGGTTTTCCAGCGATTGCCAGGCCATCTGCGCCGCCGCGACCGGGTCGCCGTTCGCCTGCACGAGCGGGGCCTGCGCCTGCGCGAGGTAGGAGTTCACCGCCGGGTTGAACCCGTCGAGCCCCTCGTTGAGCCGCAGGGCGTGGAAATATTCCCGCCGCTCCTGGATCGTCTGGCTGACGGACACGCCCACGCTGCCGCCCTCGTTGCGCAGGAGCGCCAGCAACCCCACGGCCGCCGGGCGCAGCTCGCGCGGCAGGTAGAGGTAAGCCGCCACGTTGAGCGGCGCGAACACGAACCCCAACCCGGCCACCAGCACCACGCGCGGCCAGACGACCTGCCCGGGCGCGATGTCCAGGTTCAGGCGCGACAACCAGAAGTTGCCCGCGCCGAGCATGACCAGCCCGAAGGCGATCAGCCAGCGCGCGTCCAGCCCCCGGCCCAGCAGGCGGCCGACGATGAGCAGCGCCGTGATCGAGAAAATCCCTGCGGGCGAGAGCACCAGCCCGGCATGGAACGCGTCGTAGCCGAAGAGCGATTCCAGCATGGCAGGCAGGAGCGTGCTGGAGCCATAAAGCACGCCGTAAGCGCAGAAAATGATCAGGCAGGCACAGCGGAAATTACGGTCCTTCAACGGACGAAAGCTGACCACCGGGTTCGCGTGGCGCGACTCCCAGAAGTAGAGCCCGCTGCCGCCGATGACCAGCAGGAGCAGGAGCGTTTGCACCCGGCCGAAAGGATCACCCAGCCAGTCCCACTCCTGGCCCTTGCTCAGGAGCACCTCCCAGCACACCAGCGCGATCACCAGCAGCCCCAGGCCGACCGAATCGAAGCGCACCGGATGCCGCTTTCCCTCCGCGCGGGCGGCGGTCAGGTAGTCCGGGTCCCGCACGGTGAGGTAGCAGAGCAGGAACGCCAGCCCGCCGACGGGCAGGTTGATGTAGAAGATCCAGCGCCAGGAATACATGTCGGTGATGTACCCGCCGAGCGTCGGGCCCAGGATGGGGGCCACGAGCGCGGCGAGACCGAAGACCGTCTGCGCCGCACCCTGTTTTTCGGGCGGGAAGGTGTCGAGCAGGATGCTCTGGCTGGAGGGTTGCAGGCCGCCGCCCGCCAAGCCTTGCAGCACGCGGAAAAAGATTAACTGGCCCAGGCTGGTGGCCACCCCGCACAGGCCCGAGGCCACCGTGAAAACGGCGATGGAAAGCAGGAAGTACCGCCGCCGCCCGAGCTTCCCGGCGAGGTAGCCCGAGAGGGGCAGGATGATGGCGTTGGCCGCGAGGTAGCTCGTGAGCACCCATTCGCTGTCCGTGACGGCGGCGGAAAGGCCGCCCGCGATGTAGCGCAGCGCGACGTTGGCGATGGTGGTGTCGAGCACCTCCATGAAGGTCGGGATCACCACGGCCAGGGCGATCAGCCACGGATTGATCCCCCGCCGTGCCGGGGCGGCTGGCGCGCCGCTGGCGGGCAGGGCAGCAGCGGCGGCGCTCATGGCTTGGCGACCGCCGGGGTGGGCGCGGCGAGCGGCGGTGCCAGCGTGCCCGAGGCGGCGGGCGGCGGGCCGGGCGCGGCGGGGTCGGCGCGGGCCCCGGCCGGGAGCAGGGGTTCCTGGAGGAATTTGCCCGCGTTCGGTCCGGTCGGCGTGCTGCTCAGATCGACGGTCGGCTCGACCGACAGGCCCACGAACAACGGCAGCCGGTCGGGATCGTAGTGCACGAGGTCCACCCGCACGGGCAGCCGCTGCACGACCTTGACGAAGTTGCCCGTGGCGTTCTGCGCGGGCAAGAGCGCCAGCGTGGAACCCGTGCCCATGGTGAAGCCCGAGATGCGCCCCTCGAAGTGTTGTTTGCCGCCGTACATGTCCAGCTCCAGGTCCACGCGCTGGCCGATGCGCAGGTCGCGGAGTTGGGTTTCCTTGAAGTTGGCGTCCACCCACACCTCGCGCAACGAGCGCAGCGCCAGGAGGCTCTGGCCCACCTGCACGTTGTTGCCCGGGTTGACGTTGCGCCGGGTGACGACACCGTCGATCTCGGCCACGACGGTGCAATAGCTCAGGTCCAGCTTCGCCTGGTCGAGGTTACGTTGCGCGCTCAGGACACCCGCCTCCGCCTGCTTGAGGCTGGGTGCGTTCTTGATCAACTCGGCGTAGATGCGGTCGAGGTCGCCGCTGGGGTCGCGCCGGTAGAACTCGTCGATGACCTGCTTGGGGGTCATGTCGTAGGACGACGGCACGATGCCCAGCGGGGCCGCGCTCTGGAGCAACCCGGCCAGGGCCTCGCGGACGGAGGAGAAGTTCTGGTCGAGGTCGGGCGGCACGTCGGTCAGGCCCTTGCCCTCGGGCGGGACGCCCGGCAGGCCGAGGGCGACGCGCGCCTGCGAAACGCTTTCCAATGCCTGCGTGACCAGTGCCTTGGACACGTCGAGCGTTTCGCGCTTCTGATCAAACTCCTCGCTGCTGACGACCTTGCCCGCGAGCAGGCGCTGGGCGCGGTCGAACTCCGCCTGCGCGAGCGTCAGGGTGGCCTTGGACTGCTCCCAGGCGGCGGCGCGGGCCCGGATCACGGCGACCTGATTGTTCACGTCCTCGATGGCGCGCTCCAGCTTGTAGCGCGCGCTGCGCACCTGCCCGATGGCAGCCCGCACGTTGGCGTTGGCGACGACCAGATCAGCCTGCGCGGTGTCCACCGCCGCCTGCCGGATGGCCAGTTGCACGCGGTAGGGTTGGGGGTCGAGTTCCACCAGCACGTCGCCCTTCTTGACGCGGTTGTTGTCCTCCACGAGGACGCGTGCCACCTGGCCGGTCACGCGCGGCGCGACGAAGGTGACGTAGCTGTTCACGTAGGCGTCATCCGTGGAAACCGTGTGCAGCGAGCGGAGAATCTTCGGCAGGGCGAAGAGGAGCAACGCCACCAGCAGCACGATCCCGGCGATCCACTTCCACCCGAAGCGCCGCCTCGTCACGGTGGGCGGCGTGACCGTTTGGGCAGGATGATCCGGCGGCGTGGTGGTGGCAACGGACGAATCGGGCGACACGGGCTTTACGTCTTCAAGAGGCATGGAAGATCCTTTGGTATCCGGGCTTAAGGCGCGCCCGCAGAGGGCACAATGATGCTCTGCGCTGCCGACAATTCAGCCTTTTCAAAACGGTGGCGAGAAAATTCCGGCCGAGGGCGTTGTTCTTCAATGAAGGCGCGGCCGGTGCCGGTCGCGGAACGGAGGCAGGTGGGAGCGGCTCAGGTCAGACAAGCCAGGAAC
>CAXTVY010000209.1:0-8256 GCA_964247665.1 uncultured Chthoniobacterales bacterium
CGATGACCTCGCTCAACCCGTACCTGCGCGTGGGTGAGCAAATCATCGAGCCGCTGATGATCCACGGCGGGGTCAGCCGCCCGGACGCCGTCAAACGCGCCCTCGCCGCGCTCAAAGAAGTCGGCATCCAGGACGGCGAGAGCCGCCTGCGCGCGTACCCGCACCAATTCAGCGGCGGGATGCGCCAGCGCGTGATGATCGCCATGGCGCTCATCACAAACCCCGAACTGCTCATCGCCGACGAGCCCACGACCGCGCTCGACGTGACCGTGCAGGCGCAGATCCTCGACCTCATCAAGAAATTGCAGCACAACCACGGCACGGCGGTCGTGTTCATCACGCACGACCTCGGCGTGGTCAGCGGGTTCTGCGACCGCGTGCAGGTCATGTACGCCGGGCGCATCGTGGAGCGTGCGCCCGTGGCCGATGTATTCCGTGAGCCCAAGCATCCCTACAACAAGGCGTTGCAAAAGAGCATCCCTGCGATGCAGGCCAAAGGCGAGGAACTCTATACGATCCAGGGGCTGCCGCCCGATCTATCCAAGCCGATCCCGGGCTGTCCGTTCGTGCCGCGCTGCCTGTTCACGCGGCCGGAATGTAATGAGCCCGTATCGCTGTTGGCCGTCTCACCCGGGCATGAGTCAGCCTGCACCCGCGTGCAACAAGGATCGCTCCACCTGCGCGAGCAAGCGCCGGAAACCATGGCCGCCGCGCGGATCGATGAAACCTTCTTGGAAAGATCGGAAGTCGGAAGTCGGAAGTCGGAACCGGAGGAAGCGACAGGCCCATCCTCTGCACCCATCTTTTAAACATCCAGCCTCCGATTTTCTGGTTCCCACTTCCCGCTTTCCCTTATGCCCACCGCTGAAGCCTTCCTCGAAATTGCCGATCTCAAGACGCATTTTCCCATCGAAAAGGGCTTCCTGATCAAGAAGCCGGTTGGCACGGTCAGAGCGGTGGATGGGATCGACCTTTCCCTGCGCAAGGGCGAGGTGCTCGGACTGGTCGGGGAGTCCGGCTGCGGCAAGTCCACGCTGGGGAGGACGATCCTGCAACTCATCAAACCCACCGCTGGGAAAGTCGTGCTCGCGGGGCGCAATCTCGCGGAACTGCACGGCAGCGCTTTGCGCGAGGCGCGCGGCGACTTCCAGATGATCTTTCAGGACCCGTATGCGTCGCTCAACCCGCGCATGACGGTGTACGACACACTTTCCGAGGCCATCGCCACGCACAACCGGAACGCCTCGCGCGACATGCCCAAGCGAGTGTCGGCGTTGCTGGAGCGCGTCGGGCTGTCGCCGCGCTACATCAAGAAATATCCGCACGAGTTCAGCGGCGGCCAGCGGCAGCGCATCGCCATCGCGCGGGCATTGGCAGTCGAGCCGCAGCTCATCATCGCGGACGAGCCGGTCAGCGCGCTGGACGTGTCGATCCAGGCGCAGATCATCAACCTGCTCATCCAACTCACGCGCGAGATGAGCCTGACGATGATCTTCATCTCGCACGATTTGTCGGTGGTCAAACACATCTCGGACCGGATCGCCGTGATGTACCTGGGGCGCATCGTGGAAATGGGGCCATCGGTGGAGGTGTTCGAGCGGCCAATCCATCCGTACACGAAGGCGCTGGTCAGCGCGGTGCCAATCCCGGACCCCGCGCGCGAGAAGCATCGCCAGCGGATCATCCTGGCGGGTGACCCGCCGTCGCCGATCAACCCACCGGCGGGCTGCACATTTCATCCGCGTTGTCCGTACATGAAGGAGGAATGCAAAGCGGCGTATCCGCCGTTCGTGGAATATACGTCCGCGCGTCGCGCGACGTGCATCCGCCTGCACGAGATCAATCCGCCACCGGGAGGGTGACGGCAGAAGGCAGAAGGCAGAAGGCAGAAGGATGCCAGGAGTGAGGGCGGGCGGTCAGGCCAGGAACGCGGAGCTTTAACACGGAGAGCACAGAGAACACAGAGCCCGGAGGAGAAGCAGCAAGGAGGGAGAAGACACGAACCAAGGCAAGCAGGAACAGCGTGGCTCTGCATCCTGCATCCTGCATCCTGCATCCTGCATCCTGCATCCTGCATCCTTCTGCCTTCCGCCTTCTGCCTTCTGCCTTTCCACTTGCCCCCGCCACGCCTCTACGGTATGTCTTTTGCTGAGAATCAGTCTCAACAAGCAGCCTAATGAGCGCAAAGTCTCTGAGCCTGTCGGCCGAAAACGGCGTCTGGCGACATATCCACGGCGAGTGGCGGCAACTCTTCGGCAGCTTCGCCCGCCAAGGCATCAGCATCGAATACCACCAGTTCCGTGCAGACAAGGAACTCGACTGGAGCCGCTCGTTCCACGCCGACAGCCTGGAAATTTGCCTCAACCTCCAAGGCAACGGGCAGTTGCGCGTCGGCCCGCAGGCAACCCTGCTCGGCGTGCGCAGCGTCGCCTGCTACGCGCCGGGCTCCGGCACGAAGGTTGCGGCCACGCGCACGCCGGGCGAACACCATCATTTTCTCACGGTCGAATTCTCCCGCGAGGCCCTCGCGCGCCGCGTCGGCGCATGGGCGGACGCGCTGCACCCGCCGATCCGCGCTTTCCTGGCGGGCGGAGCCGCCGCAGAGGGATTCGCCACGGCGGAACCGATGCCGCTAACCGTGCAGAACATCACGCGCGCGCTGACGGAGCCTGCCGTGCCCGCTGAGACCCCGGCGGGTGCGCTGTGGTACGAATCGAAGATCCTCGAATTGCTTTCCGTGCTGATTTTCGCACCCGCCGTCGCGGCGGGCAAGGCGGAGGAACTGTTCTGCGACCGCCAGAAACGGCTCTCGCGCGAGCGGATCGAGCATGCGTGCGCCCTCCTCGCACGCGACCTGGAAAACCCGCCGAGCCTGGAAATGCTTGCCAGCGAGGTCGGCTGCGGGGCGTTCCATCTCAGCCGGACGTTCTCGCAACAGGTCGGGCAGACGGTGCCGCAATACCTGCGCCAGCTACGGCTGGAGCGCGCGGCGAAGCTGCTGCGCGAGGGCAAGCACAACGTCACGGAAGCGGCCACGGCCGTCGGCTACAGCAGCCTGAGCCATTTTTCCAAGGCGTTCTGGGAGGCGTTCGGCTGCTGCCCGGGATTATACGGCAACGCCAAGCTGCGCGCCGTGACGCAGAAGGCAGGCGGGCGGAGGTAGGGGGGCAGGGCGGCTGTGCCGCTGATGCGGGACACAGGATGCAGGATGCAGGATGCAGGACACAAGATGCAGGATGGCGGAGGGTAGTGAAGGATGCCGCCTAGCTTCTGGCAGGGACGCAAGAAGACCCGCGTAGCCACCACGCAAAGGCGGGTCTGTCACGGGTCATCACGACCGTCTGTTCTGCCGCCGCTGCGGGACCGCGCAGAGACAAGATAGCCTCCGCCATCCTGTATCCTGCATCCTGTGTCCCGCATCGGCGGCGCAGCCGCCCTTAGAACAACACCGACGAACGCACGCCCAGCACCAGCGCGTCGCGCGAGCCGTGTTCGCCGCTCGGGTTGAAGACGTATTGCAAGTCCGGCTGCACGTTCCACCACGGCGCGATCTGCACCCGGTACGTCGCCTCGAACACCGTCTCCGCGCTTGCCCCGGGGCCGCCCTGCGCCCGGTCGGCCCGCGAGAAGTCGTCGCTCACCTTCGAGTGCGCGACGGCCAAGCCTGCCACATCAGCGGGCCGGTTGGGGACGAACCCCGTGAAGTTGAAACCGCCGTCGATGTAGTAGTTGACGAAATTCGCGTCGCCCGGCGCGTAGCCGCCGCGCACGAACAGACCCACCGTCTTGCCGGCTGACTTGAGGAGTTCCTGGTCCACCACGCCGTACACGCCGAAATCCGTGCTGCGATTTTGCAGCGTGCCCGTACCCAACGCCTCGCGCGCCTGGGAGGCAAACGTGGGGAAGTCGCGGCTGCCCGTGTGCACGAATGACCCGAGTTTGTACGTGCCCGTCAGTCCGCGGTCGCCCGGCGACTGGTTGCGCAGGAAGGACACTTCCGAGAAGATCAGCGCGCCGTCGCCGGTCCGCAGGTTGAAGTTCGTGCCGTGGTTGTTCTGGTCCTGGCTGCCGCCGCTGTCGCCGCCGTAGATGCCAGCCTGGAAAGAGAAGAACGAAACGGGCTGGATGGCGAAACGCACGCCGGGCACCGCCACGGGGTAGATGGGCGGGTCAGGCAGGTTCGCCCCGACCAGCGTGAACGCGCCCAGCGTGCCGTTGATGAACAGCGAGCTGTAGCTGCTCGTAAAAAACTCGGCGTCCGCCGCCAGCACGCCGATGCGCAACGACGCGCGCTTGCGCAAAAACGCTTGCTGGAACCAGAGTTCCTGCAAGCGCACGGTGTTGTATCCGGCGATGTTGCTGACGTTGGAAAAATCGCCCACCTTGCGGGTCGAAAGCCCCTGGCCGTGAATCCACAAGGCGTTGGTGTGGAACGTCAGATCGGAAGTGAGATCGTGCGTGAGCCGGTCCACGTCGATGTCCAGCGAGACGTTGAGCAACCCATCATAGGTGAAGCCGTGCTCGATGCCGCCGGTCGGGTTGCCCTGGACTTCACCGATGTAGAGCGGTGAAATGGCGATACCGTGTTCCAACAGGTCCGGACGCAGTCCGCCGAGGTCGCCCAGCAAGAGGCCACGGTGGAAAATGGAACGATCTTCGCCCGCCAGTCCTTCGGGCGACAGGGGGTTCGGGGCGGGCTGGCTCTGCACGCCGGGCGTATCCTGGTCCGGGCCGGGCAGGATGTTGGTGGCGGCGCGCGCGGTGGCTCCTCCCGCTGCCGTACAAGCCAGCGCGGTCAACAGGGAGAGGAGGTTCTTGGTGGTTTTTTTCATACAGCTTGGCGGATCGAGACAAAGCGGGTGCGTGGCGGCGAACCGGAACTTTTGCTCCGACCCGCCGATGGGCAGACGATGGGAATTGAGGGAGGAAAGTCCCGCGTTACACGGCGGCGGGTTCCTCTGCGCGGCGCGCCGGTTCACCCGGCCGAGCGGCGGGGGCGGGCACCGGCGGCGCCTGCTGCTGCTGCTGGCCACGCCCGGAGGACCACTTGGTCCACAGCCACGCGCCGCCGACGTACACGAGCGCGAGCGGCGGGATGAGCAGGCCCTCCCAACTCGGGTAGAGCCCCAGCCAGAGGCCGGTCCAGTTCGGCAGGTGCAGACCCGGCACCGGGTGCACCGGCAGCCAGCTCACCGTCTGGAACAGGCGCACGGTCGAGCCCAGGAAGCTGACCATGATGGACACCACCAGCACGCCCGTGACGACGAGCAGCTTCCGGTACGGCAGCTTGACGCCGAAGCGGAACGTCAGCGCGCCGATGGCCACGATGAACACCGTGCCCGCCGCGATGCCGACCCCGGCCGCGGCCGGGTTGCCGTCCATGAGCAGCGACTGCAAAAAGAGCGCCGTCTCGAAGCCTTCACGGTACACGGTCAGGAAGCCGACCCCGAGCAGGGCCAGGGTTTCCCAGGCGCGCCGGTCCACCCCCTGCGCGGCCTTGCTGAGCGAGCGGATCTTCGCGTTCCAGCCCACCCAGTAGAATTTGTGGAACACCCAGTTCGTGACGACGAAGAGGATGAACACGGCCAGGATCGACACGACGGCCTCCAGCTTCTCGCCGTAGTGCGCCAGCGAGCGCAGGATCGTCTGCGAGAGCCAGAACGTCAGCCCCGTGGCCGCCAGCGCCAGCCAAGCGCCCGCCGCGATGCCTTTGCGGGTGCCCGCCTGGTGCGCGCCGCGCAGACCCGCCAACAGCGCGGCCAGGACGACGACCGCCTCCATGCCCTCGCGAGCGACGATGGTAAACGCCGTGAAGCCTAGCGTCGTCGGGGACACGGCGGTCTTGAGCAGGCTGACCGATTTGTCCATGCCGTCGAGCGTCGTCTGGTAAGCCGCTTCGAGTTCCTCCATCGGCGCACGGCGGTCCAGCAGCGCCTTGATGCCGGGCTCCCGGTCGGTGCCGTCGATGAACGAACGTTCCACGGCACGGCCCAGTTCCGGGTCACGCGGCAGCACGCGGGGCTCGATCTCGCTGTCGAAGGCCGTGTAGGCGTCCAGGCGCTGGCTCTCGGCCTCCTGCCACTGGTCGGCCTTGGCGGCGGCGAGCGAGTTGTTGAGCGCCACGCGCACCTCCAGCGCGGTTTCCTCGACCACGTCGCCCTTGCTCCCGGCGGAGCGGGCGCTGAGCTTGAAGTCGTCTTCCAGGATGCCGCCGATTTCCTTGGATTGCGCGACGATCTTGTCGTTGGGCGCGTAGTGCGCGATGGCGAGGCGCAGGCCCTCGAACTTTTCCACCAACTCGCGGTGGCGTGCCTTGTAGGCGTCGGGCAGGTCGCGCTGCCAGACGGGGCCGAGTTCGTTGACGAGCGATTGCGCCTGTTGCGTGAACTGCGTGGCCTCGCGGTATTCCAGCGCGATGAGCACATGACCGTTGGCGACGCCGTTGTGGTATTCCTGGGGGATGAGCTTGACGAAGCGCGCCAGCAACCTTTGGAGCCGCGACACGTCGTTTTCCGTCAGCAGGTTGGGCAGCAGGCTCTCCACGTCCTGCCGCCAGAGCGCGACTTTCTCGGTGTTTTCGGGCGTGTCCAGCGGCTCGGCCAGCACGGGCGCAGGGGCGGACTCGCGCGGGGCGGTCGAGAGTTCGGCGGCGGCGAGCAACGCAGGCGGGAAGAGCGTCAGGGCGCGGACCTCGGCCGAGTAGGTGGCCAGGAACGCCGCGTTGCCGTCGCCGCGCCGCATCCCCAGTTGCAGGTAGTCGAGCAGTTGCCGGGAGCGCGTCACCTGCCAGCCGATGTACTCGCGCGCCAGGGCTTTCGTCACGGCGGGCTGCCGCGCCTGTTCGGGCGTGGCGTTCTGGAGCAGGAGCGCGTTTTCCTCGCCGCTGGCGAAGCGCGGCAGCGTGACCAGGGCGCGCCATTCCCGTGCTTCGGCGATGCGCCCGTTCTTCTGCGCGCGCAGCATTTCGAGTGCGGCGACGTGCTGGAGCCGTCCGCGCGCCTCACCCACCAGCGCGGCGGGTGAGGCGTCGGCGGAGAGGTTTAGCAGAGCGGATGCGGCCGGGTCCTGCACGGCGGCGCGCAGGCCGTCCAACAGGTGCGGCAGCGCGGCGACCTGTTCGGGCGTCAGCGGCCCGGCCTGGGTGTCGAGCACGGCGTCGTCCAGATGCTCCTCGGTGTCGTGAAAGGCATCGGTGAGGTCGGCCCGGGCGGTCCCGGACAGCAGGCAGCAGGACAGCACGGCGGCACAAAACACCGCCAGCAAAGAGGAAGTACGACCCGACGGGAACGGGCGGAGTTTCATCGTGAAATCAGGGTTGGGAGACGTGAAACGGCACCAAAATCAGGCAAGGGTCGGCTTGGGGGGCAGCTTCAGGCTCATTTCGGCGGCCATCTGCTTGAGGTGCGGCGTGAGCTGGTCGGTGTAACGCTTGGCCTGGTAGGCCAGTTCCTCGATCTCGCCCGCGGTGATCTTGCCGCCGCTGTGGCGTTCGCGGTCGTCCACCTTGCTGATAAAGCTCATGATCTGGGCGTATTCGCTCTTCAACTGCCCGGCGAGCGCCGGGTCCTTCTTGGACAGCTCGGGCAGGATGGCGTTGCACATGAGTTGCAGGCTGAACATGATGCCGCGCATGTCGAGCACGCGGCTCTCCGCCACGTAGCGGCCCAGCGAAGCGGTCGGGTTATAGCGCGAGTCGCGCCAGTCGTCGAAGTAGCCGTTGAGGGTGGGGGTCATCCACACCAGCGCGCCGACGCATTCGTCCAGCGTGGGCTGCCAACGGGTGCCGATGGCGAGTAGTTCGTCCAGCTTGCGGGCGCATTCGTCGGCGGAGGCCGTGCAAACGTCCGCGCGCGGCAGCACGGTGACCGGTTTCAGCTTCGCGGCGCCTTCGCCCTTCAGGCGATACACGAATTGCTCCTTCGTGCCCCACAAGGTCGGCTCGATGATGTAATGAAACAGGTTGCCTTCCCGGTCGCTGATCATCTTGCCGGTGCGCGATTTCAGCACCAACGGGGCGGAGGGATTGTCGGTCGAGGCGTCGGACTTCGGCACCCCGGCGTCGAGGTACGTGTCAAAATCCACCATCTCCTTGGTGCCCGCCGTGATGCCTTCCACCTGCTCATAGCCCTCGTTGTGGAAGATTTTGAAGTCGTCCTGCATCTTGCGCACCAGCGCGAGCATGTCCTGTCCATGCTCGGCTGCCGCGCGGTCGTAATCGCCGCCGCTTGCGTAAAGCAAGGCCTGGAAAGAATTTGG
>CAXTVY010000210.1:0-8208 GCA_964247665.1 uncultured Chthoniobacterales bacterium
GGATAACGGCGGCATCTTCCAGGCGCGAGGTTCTCGCCAGCACCCGGCGAATGTGCTCGTCGGTCAGCTCCGCCAAGGTAACAGCCCCCCCTACTTCGAGCGGCCGATCCGTCTGGGCCTTTGCGATGATCTCGGAGAGGTTGTCTACTTCAATGTTTGGTCCCGGGCTCAGAATCACCGCGCGTTCAATGGCGTTGCGCAACTCACGCAGATTACCCGGCCAAGGGTAGCGACGCATAGCCACCTTCACGTCCGCGCTGAAGTCCGTGATGAGCTTGCCGGATTGGCGCGCAAAGAAACGCAGGTGCGCCGCCGCCAAACGTTCCAGATCATGCGGACGCGCACGCAGTGGCGGGAGATGCAACGCCACCACATTAAGCCGGTAATACAAGTCCTCGCGAAATTTACTTTCTTTGATTGCTTGGACTAGATCTCGATTCGTAGAGCTGATGATCCGTACGTCAGCGCGCCGGGTCTGTGTCTCCCCCACCCGTTCGTATTCGTGTTCTTGGAGCAAGCGCAGCAGCTTGGGCTGGATTTCCAACGGCAGTTCACCGAGTTCATCCAGGTAGAGCGTGCCCCCGCTTGCAGCGTCCACCTTGCCTTGGGTATCCGCCACGGCTCCCGTGAATGCTCCCTTGGCGTGCCCGAACAATTCGCTTTCCAGCAGTTCTCGTGAAAGGCTCGGGCAACTCACGGTCACGAAGGGGCGCTCCGCCCGCAAGCTGTGCTGGTGGATGTCTCGTGCCAGGACGCTTTTGCCCGTGCCGCTTTCACCCAGCAGAATGACCGAAGCATGGCTGGCAGCCGTCTTGTACGCCAAATCCAGCACGTTACGCATGGCGGGATCTTCCGACGCCGCCGCAGGCGCACCGGAAGGAAGCTCAAGGAGCGATTCCAATTCCTCCACCCGTCGTTCCAGGCCGCGTTTCTTCTGGATGCGTGCGAGGACCAGCCGTAACTGCTCGGGCGTGAAGGGCTTTGGCAGGTAATCCACCGCGCCGCGCCGGGTCGCCTCAATGGCCGTGGGGATGGATGCGAAAGCGGAGATGACGACGATGGCCAAGCCCAGGTCCGCACGCCGGAGTTGCGCGAGCACTTCCAGACCGTCCTCTTGGCCGAGGCGCAGATCGAGGAAAGCCACGTCAAACGGAGCTTTCTGCACTTGGCGTAACGCGCCGGAGCCGCTCTCGACAGCGACGACTTCATGGCCATCCGCCTCCAAACTGACCGAGAGCATCCGGGCGATGTTGCGCTCGTCATCGATCACCAAGATCCGCATAGAGAAATGTGGCTGGGCCAAACGGGAAACGTCAGAGTTGCTCCACGCTCGCAGCACCATTCGCAAATTGCAATGTGCGCTCGCTCGGCTGGTCGGCGTAACTCGAAGCTGGTTCCCGGAACGCCCGTTTGTTGAACATCACCGATAGATGGAAGAATTCTCACGGCGGACAGCTTCATCGCCGAGCCGTATGGGTTTCAAAGCAACCGCACCAACAGGCATGTAACCCATGAGCCCAGATGCATTTGACCCGAACCCACGTTGCACAGAGCCCCGAGGGCGAACCTTGATGGGGTGAACTGTGTGCCGCGTCACGGTGGTTCGTGCCCGGTATCCGCAGCGGCGTGATCCCGCCAGAGCCAGCGCATGGTGTCCGGGAACATCGCCGCACCGTGCTTGTCGGAGTGCGTCCCCCCGCCGAACACGAACCGGTAATCCCAGCCCGCAAATTTGAGCGCCGCCGCCATCTCCTGGTTCGCCAGCGGCCAATTCCCGGCCTGATTGTCCAGGTCGCCGCTGCCGTCTTGGAGGAAAACGCGGATCTTGCGGCGCGCTGCCGCGAGCGCTTCATCCCCGGAGGAATAGTCGCCGGATTCCGGGGATTTTAGCTTCGTTTTGCGAATCAACGACGGGTAAATGTATCCGCCGCGGATGTTCGTGAAACTGCCGATGTGGCTGACCACTTTCAGGAAAGCGTCCGGCCTCTCCCAGGCCACCTTGAACGCGCAGATGCCCCCGCTGCTCAGGCCACAGATCGCCCGCTCCCCAGGCTGATCCGTGAGCCTGTACTGCTTGCCCACCTCAGGCAGGATTTCGTCCAGGAGAAAGCGCGCGAACGTCACGTCGGGCGTATCGTATTCGACACTCCGGTTGCTGACTTCCTTGCCGCCGGGGCCGGTGGCTGGGAAGGTGCCCGGGGAGATGAAAATGCCGATGACCACCGGCATTTCCTTCGCCGCGATCAGGTTGTCAAACACGTGTGTTGCGTGGAACGGACCGCCTTGGTTGGGGTCGCCGCTGGCTTTGCCGCCGTCCTGGAAGACCATGACGCCCGCCGGTTTCGACCCATCGTACTGCGCGGGCACGTAAAGCCACCACGTCCGCGTTGTCCCGGCGTAGATCTTGGACTCGAACGGCGGCATCGGCACCACCTTACCGCGCGGCACTCCCTCTTTCGGAAGCGAATCAGGCCCGAGCACGTACTGATCGTCGGACGGAGCAGCCTGGACGGACGACACAGCCAGGCAGATGCAAAACAGCAAGCCGGAAAGCAGCTTCATGGTGTCCGTTTGGTTTCCCCTTCGAGGTAAGGCTTGCCCGCGAGCCGCTCCAAAAGCGCGGGCCGGGCCCCGGGTTTCGGCGTGCAGCAAAACTCCGCCTCCCGAGCGGGCTTGCGGCCCAGCGGGGACTGGCTCGCCAGCAGGTATTTGTGATGCTCCTGGGGGGCGTTCCAATCCAGCGCGTTGTGCTGGCTGACGAAGCGCCGCTCGGTTTCGAGCAGGTGCGGGTGGGTCGCCGCGAGCACCGCGAAACTGTCGAAGATCATCGCGCCATGAGTCAGGAAGCCCAACCGCCAGAGCCACATCCACAAGCTCGCCTTCTGGGCCAGGTAGCGCCCCTCCGGCCCGCCCTCGCGGCCAATCCAGCGCAGTTCGGCGGGCCGTAACGGCATCTGGAACGCCAATTCCAGGGGCACCAGCTTCAACGGAACCCCGGCGCGCAACACCACGCCCGCCGCCCGGTTGTCCTTGTGATAATTGCTGTCGGTGAACTCATACGGGTTCCATTTCCCGGCGGTGATCCGCCGGCCCGGCGAACGCGCGCCCACGAAGATGATTTTTTCAATCCGCCCGGACAATTCCGGGTGCAAGGTCAGCAGCGTGGCGAGGTTCGTCAGCGGCGCGAGGGCGAGATAGGTCAGCGGACGTTCCTCCAACGCGGCGCGCAACGCGGCCGTGGCGGCGGTTCCCTGCCCCAGGGCCTGCCGGCCAGGGGCCCCCGCGGCAAGCCGGCCCGGCGTCACCCCCGCCGCAGCACCGAACTGTTCCACGATCTGCCGCGCGATCCGGGCAGTCTTTTCCAGCGGCGCATTGCCGTAGCTCGCACTGATGCCCCGAATCCGCAGTTCCGGGCTGTGGAACGCCTGGACCAAGGCAAACCCATCGGCCGCCTCATGGCCAGGAATACCGATGGAGGGGTCTGCGTCGATCCACACGTCTAGCGGACGTGTCAAAGCTGCCGGACCATGTTCGGATGGAATCATCAACGACGGCAAAACTCGCCGCGGCCTGTCCATCTGACAAGCAGCAACGCACCGGACCGCCGGTGCGTCGCGTTAAAAACTCGTCCTTTGTGTTCAGGCGGGCGAATTGGCCGTCAAAGCCTCCAATTTGCTGAGGATCTGCTTCTTGGGCACCGCACCGAGTAAGGTTTCACGTAGTTCGCCGCCTTGGAAGAACAGCAGTGTCGGGATGTTGCGGACCCCGTACTTGACCGCTAGGCCCTGGTTCGCATCCACGTCCACCTTGGCGATGCGCACCTTGCCAGCGTTTTCGCGGGCAATTTCGTCGAGGACGGGCGCGATCATCTTGCACGGACCGCACCAGGAAGCCCAGAAGTCTACCAGCACGGGCACGGGCGACTGCAACACGGCGCGCTCGAAAGCGTCCTCGTTCACATTAATTGGTTCGTTGTCGTTCATGGGATTGTATTCTTTGAATCGTTGGAAGTGTCGTGACAGGACGCCGGGGCGTCAACGCGCCAGCTGGCGGGCCGGGACCGGCTTCCCTCCGGCGCTCTGCTCCCGTGGGGTGACCACGAGAAAAATCTTTTCCGTCCCCCGGACGATCATCAGCGCGGACGGCACGCCAATTTCCGATGCCACGAGGCGCTTGTGCAGTTCGTCGATGCCCGCCACTGGCCGTCCTTTGAAGCCCACCACGATATCGCCCGGCTGCAGCCCGGCTTGCGCGGCGGGACTGCCCGGCACCACCTCGGACACCAGGATGCCCCGGTTGGCCGCCAACTGGTGGAAGCGCACGACGCGCGGGTGCAGCGGCACGTTCTGCCCAGCCACGCCGATGCTCGAACGCCGGATGCGTCCCTCTTTAATCAGCCACGCCGCGACCCACTGGGCCGTGTTGCTGCCGATGGCGAAGCAGATGCCCTGCGCCGGGAGGATGACCGCCGTGTTCACGCCAACCACCTCGCCCGCGCTGTTGAGCAGCGGGCCGCCGCTGTTGCCCGGGTTCAGCGCGGCGTCCGTCTGGAGGATGTCGTCCATCAGGCGGCCGGAGTCCGCGCGCATGGAGCGGCCCAACGCGCTGACGATCCCCGCCGTCACGGTCTGCTGGAAGCCGTAGGGGCTGCCGATGGCTACGGCGATCTGGCCCACGCGGATGGCGGCCGAATCCGCCAGGCGGGCGGGCGGCAGCGATTCCCGGGCGTCGATGCGGATGACGGCGAGGTCCGTGTCGGGATCGGTGCCGACGAGTTGCGCGGGGAATGCGCGGGCGTCGTGCAGCGTGACCTCCAGCTCCTGCGCGCCATGCACGACGTGGCTGTTGGTGACGATGAAACCGTCCGGCGTGATGATGAAGCCCGAGCCGCCCCCCGGGCCGTGCTCGCCCGCGGCCACGCGGATGTTGACCACGCTGGGTGCCACGCGGTGGACGACAGCGGCAACGGTTTGCGAATAGGTGTCGAGCAGGTGGCCGTCGTCCGGGGACGGCGGCGCGGCGGCGTGGACGGGCCGCGCGGCCCCCCCGTTGAGCGCGGGGAGGAGCCGGAAGTCCCGCTGGCCCTGAATCAGGGAGAGAAAGTTCACGATTGTTTGATAGTTCGCAAATTAACGAACTAACAGAAGATTGACCCGGCGTGCTATCCTGTCAAACGTGCCTCCGGTCCGCCATCCCTCCCAGGAGGATTTCCACCTGCCCGCCATCCTGTTCGCGCTCAGCGACCCGAACCGGCTGCACATCGTCAAAACCCTCGCCACGGGCGGCGAGCGGATGTGCACGGCCGTGCCGATGCCGCTCTGCAAGTCGGCTGGCTCGCGGCACTACAAGGTATTGCGAGAGGCGGGGCTGATTCACATGCGGCGCAGCGGCACGGCTTACCTCAACTCCCTGCGCCGGGAGGAACTGGACGCGCGTTTCCCGGGCTTGCTCGCCGCCGTGCTGCGCTCGGCCTGAAAGCACCGCTGGCTTGCCTGTGCAATGCTCTCCGGCCGTCGAAGCGCGCGGCTCCGCTCGCGGCCAGGAACCTGTTCAACGCCCAGTCCGGAACTTTGATCACTCCGGGTGCTCTCCAACGCACGGATGGTTTCCAGGCGGAAAGTTCCCAGAGGCGGGGAACTTATTTTCTTGCACGCGGCATGGGTTGCCATACAAATGCCTCGTTCGCAGGCACCAACCTTCTTTTCTTATGGCTTCCACCCTGACCGAGACGACCATCGACAACCCGAACAAACCCACGGTGGGACAGCGCCTCGGGGTAGAATTCCTGGGCACTTTCTGGCTGGTGCTGGGCGGTTGCGGCAGCGCCGTGTTCGCGGCGGGTTTCCCGAAGGTGGGCATCGGCTTCGTGGGCGTGTCGCTGGCGTTCGGCCTGACGGTGCTGACGATGGCCTTCGCCTTCGGCCACATCTCGGGCGGTCATTTCAACCCGGCCGTGAGCGTGGGCTTGTTCCTGGGTGGGCGCTTTAAGGGGCAACTTGTGCTCGGCTATGTCATCGCGCAGGTGCTGGGCGGTATCGCCGGGGCGGGCGTGATCTACGTCATCGCCACCGGGAACCCGGCGTACAGCCTGGCGACCGATGGGCTGGCGGCGAACGGCTTCGGCCCGGTGGGCTCGCCGGGCGGCTACAACATGCAGGCCGCGCTCGTGACGGAAACCGTCATGACCATGCTCTTCCTCTTTATCATCCTGGGCGCGACCGATTGGCGCGCGGCCAAAGGCTTCGGCCCGCTGGCCATCGGCCTGGGGCTGACGCTCATCCACCTCATCAGCATCCCGGTCACGAACACGTCGGTGAACCCGGCACGCTCCACGGCGTCAGCCGTGTTCGTCGGCGGGCTGGCCTTGCGGCAGTTGTGGCTGTTCTGGCTCGCGCCGGTCGTCGGCGCGGCCATCGCCGGAGTCACCTACCGCTACCTGACGGGCAGCACGGGCGCGGAAACGACGGCGGCGGAAGGCCAGTCCATCTCCCGGTCCACCACGACCATCGGCGAGGTCACTTCGAGTCAGCCCAGGATCGAATCGTAGCGGGGACCGCGCGGAGGGGCAAAAGCGGGCTGGCCCACATCCTGCTCGACATCTCTTCAACAGGAAGCAGGCACCCCCGGCACGGGGTGTGTTGCCGGGGCTTTCGAGACCCGCCAATGCTTCCATGACCCCGCCCCCCGAACTCGTCCCGGACATCATTGCCCGCTGGGGTTCGGACCTGCGCTGCCGCTACATCAACCGGGCCGTCGAGCGCAAGACGGGCCGGCCGGCCGGGTGGTTCGTGGGCAAGACAAACGCCGAGGCCGGTCAACCCGCGCACATCTGCGAATTGTGGGACGGCAGCATGCGTCAGGTCTTCGCAACGGGAGCAGACCTGGCCATCGCCAGTGAGTTCCCGGGACCCAGGCGGATGCGTTATTACGAGACGACGCTTGCGCCCGAGTTCGCCGCCGACGGCTCCGGCCGCGTCGAGACCGTGCTCGTCATCATGCGCGATGTCACCCGCTACAAGCGCGCCCAGGCCGATCTCGTCCGCGCGCGCGAACAGGCCGTCGCCGCCATGCAGGCCAAGAGCGAGTTCCTGGCCAACATGAGCCACGAGATCCGCACCCCCCTCAACGGCATCATCGGCATGACCGACCTGCTGGCGGAGACGGGGCTAAACGCCGAGCAGCGCGATTTCGTCCACACCGTGCAGGACTGTGGCGCGGGCCTGTTGACGGTCATCGACGACATCCTGGATTTCTCCAAGATCGAAGCGGGTAAGCTGAACCTGGAGGCGGTGGCCTTCTCGCTGGTGGACCTCGTGGAGGCCCGTGCGAACCTCCTGCTCGCACGGGCGGGAGAAAAGGGGCTGGCGCTGTTGACCTATGTCGATTCGTCCCTGCCCGAGCGGTTGTGCGGGGACCCGGCCCGGCTCGGGCAAATCCTGCTCAATCTGCTGGGCAACGCGATCAAGTTCACCGCCACCGGGTCCGTCGTGCTGCGCGTCGTGCCGGTTCCGGACGCCGGGGCGGGGCCGCGCGTCTGCTTCAGCGTGCAGGACAGCGGCATCGGCTTGTCCGCCGAGGCCAGGGGCAAACTTTTTCAGCCGTTCACACAGGCGGACGGCTCGACGGCTCGCCGTTTTGGCGGTACAGGTCTGGGGCTGTCCATCTCCAAGCGGCTGGTGGAGTTGATGGGCGGAAAGATCGGCATCGAGAGCACGGAAGGCCGGGGCGCGACGTTCTGGTTCGAACTGCCGCTGGTGGCCGCGGACGATGCCGCACCGTCCCGGGACAGACCCCTGCTGCCCCCGGCGGATTTTCGCGGCCGGCGCGTGTTGGTGGCCGACGATCATTTCGCCGCGACGGAAATCCTCGGCCGCTACCTGCGGGGTTGGGGCGCGGAGGTCACGACCGTCCCGCGCGGTGCGGACGCACTGGCGGAACTGCGACGCTGCCTCCGGGAAAATCAACCGTTCGATCTGGCCATCCTCGACAAAAGGATGCCCGATTTCGACGGCTTCAAGCTGGCCGAGGAAATCCGCGCCGACGCTGCCATCGCCGCGACGCCGCTGATCCTTTCGACCGCTTTCGACCGGACATCGCTGCGCGAGGAAGCCCTGGCACTCGGCCTCTCGGCTTACCTGCGCAAGCCGGTGCGCCGGGCGGAATTGCATCGCGAGATGGCCGAGGTGTGTGCGGCGGAGCGTTCCGGTG